>JBKQMH010000132.1:0-23988 GCA_052146795.1 Verrucomicrobiia bacterium | reverse complement strand
AAGATTGAGGAAGCCATTGCCCACTTCGAGCAGGCCCTGCGGATCAACCCCGATTTCGCCGACGCGCACGCCAACCTCGGGAACGCCCTGTGGCAGGTGGGCAGGATACCGGAAGCGATAGAGCATTTTGAGCAGGTGGTGCGGATCGAGCCCGATCTCGCCGAGGCGCACAACAACTTGGGGGCCGCTTTGGCGCAAACGGGTAAGATTGAGGAAGCCATTGCCCACTTCGAGCAGGCCCTGCGGGTCAACCCCGATTTCGCCAACGCGCATTACAGTCTGGGGCTGGCGCTCGCCCGACTGGGCAGGCAGCCGGAAGCCGTGGGACATTGGGAGCAAGCGCTACGGATCAACCCTGATTACGCCGAAGCGCATTACTCCATGGGGATCGTTTTGGAGCAGGCAGGCCGCGTGGCGGAGGCCAGGGGGCATTATGAACAGGCACTGCGGATCAAGCCGGACTACGCCGAGGCGCACGAGAATCTGGGAAATATTTTGTTGCAGGAGGGTAAGATCAGCGATGCCATCGGGCATTATGAACAGGCACTGCGGAGCAAGCCCGATTCAGCAGAGGCGCACTACAATTGGGGACTCGCCCTCGCCCGACTGGGCAGGATGCCGGAAGCCGTGGGACATTGGGAGCAAGCGCTGCGTATCAAGCCTGATTACGCCGAAGTGCACTGCGCCCTAGGGATGGCTTCAGAGCAAACGGGCAAGGTGCGGGAAGCCATCGGACACTACGAACAGGCGCTACGAATCAAGCCGGATTTCGCGCAAGCGCAGAATGCGTTGGCGCGATTGCAAGGCAGTCAATAAGCGGCGGCGAGGCCACGTCTTTGCGAAGTGTTTCAGCCTCCCAAATCTTCGTATCCGGCTGAGGCGGGTACGCGACCGTCATGGAGCAGAACTTGAGAACCGGGAGTTAAGCATATCGCATAACATCCACCTCTGTCGATGGCGTCCATAAGCATCCATTTTATTAAAATACATTGCAATTTCGTCGGGTGGGATGCTGTCGAGGGTTCGAATCCCTCCCTCTCCGCCAGTTTTCTATTATGACTCCTCTGCCCCTGAAAAAATGCACCCCACCTGTCGCAACAGATGGGGTGCCGTGAACTGCACTTGTATGCGATATCAGGCTTATTTTCTTTGCGCCGCCTTGATCTTCGCCCACCGGGCGCGTTGCGCCGCTGCAATTCTGGCACGAGCCGCAGCGGAGAATCGAGGCTTGCGCCGAATGGTTAATTTCGACAATCCGGCCGTTCCATCGATTGACGTTAAAGCGCGGATGGCGAGATTGAGCTTCTCGAGTTCCTGTTCGGCACGCCTTCGCTGGGCATGCAGTTGCTGAACGACTTGGTTCATGCTGGACATACTCCTCCTGTGTTTGTTTGTTGCCTAGGTTTTAAAACACCCTATGTCAGCGAGAATAGCAGGCTTATTAGTCGAGTTCAACCTTTTTTCTTGGTAACTCCCGCTGGCAATTTTTTGCAAACGCACTACAATTACAAGGGCCGCACTGAATTGTCGTCGTCCGTTACGGCGGTCACGAAGAGAAAATCGCTAACAAGGAGCCGAACATGAACGTGTTGCTTCCATTGGTCGTTGCCACCGCGATGGCGGTGATGGTAGTTGGCTGCGAAACTCCGCGAAGTTATTCCCCGCCACCTCCTCCCATGGTTCGTTATCCGACCCAGCCGTTGGGCACGGCGGATGTGAAAATGCTGGCCAAGTCCGGGATCAGCGATGACGTCATCATCAGCCAGATTCGAAATTCACGCACGGTGTACCATCTGACCGCAGCGGACATCCTCGACCTGAAAGATGCCGGGGTGAGTGAACGAGTCATCGATTTCATGATCAACACACCCTCCATGTACCGTTCGACGCGTCCACCACCGCCGCCTCCATCATACTGAAATCTGGCTGGATTCCTGCTCCCAATCAGAGGGACATTGAACTTGGGCCCCTTAGTGGGTACGCTGCGGTATGCGATTCGCATCGGCTCTGACAACAAAGACGGACTGGGCGGAAGCCGTCGAAGATTTGGGGTGCCAGGTGGCTGCCCAACTCGGGACGGTCAAGACCCAGCTCGCCGTGTTGTTTGCACATCCACGGTATGTTCCGCACATTGAAGAGATCATCGGTGCGACGAGGAAAACGGTAAGGGCTCAGCATCTGCTGGGCTGCACCGGCGCGGGCATCATCGGCACCGACCGTGAAGTCGAAGAGAAACCGGCCCTGTCCCTGCTGGTGGGCGAGTTGCCCGGTGTCACCATTTACCCCTTCGAGCTTGCGGAAAAGGAATTGGAGGAATCGACGGGAGCAGCGTTTTGGCATTACCAACTCGAATTGGAACCGAGCTGTCAACCCCAGTTCGTGTTGCTCGTTGACCCCTTTACGACGCGGGCCATGCAGCTTGTTGACGCGTTGGCCGATGCGTACCCACAGGCGCCCATGATTGGCGGTCTGGCCAGTGGCGCACAGCGGGCCGGTGAGAATCGACTGTTCGTCGATGGGAAGGTTTATGACGAAGGAGCGGTTGGCATCGGATTAACGGGACGGGTGGCCCTTCGGTCCGTCGTATCACAAGGATGTCGACCGATCGGCGAACCGTTGACCGTCACACGAGCCGATAAGAACATCGTATTCGAGTTGGCAGGACGCCCTCCGATGAAAATCCTTCAGGAGATGTTGCCTCAGTTGCCCACCCGCGACCGGGACCTGGCGCGCTCGGCCCTGTTTCTGGGGCGCGTGGTCAATGAGTATCAAGAGGAATTCAGTCGCGGGGATTTTTTGATTCGCAATCTGATCGGCAGTGATCCTCAGTCGGGCGCGTTGGCGGTGGGCGATTTGATGCACACCGGGCAGACAGTCCAGTTTCAGGTGCGCGACGCCCAGACGGCGGATGAGGACCTGCGTCATTTGCTCGCAAAGGAGCGGAATGACCTGGCCAGGACACAACCGCACGGGGCACTCTTATTCAGTTGTCTGGGGCGCGGCGAGCGGATGTACGGCACCGCGGACCACGACATTCGCGTCGTACAGGAAAACATCGGGCCGGTACCCACAGCTGGTTTTTTCTGCAATGGCGAGATCGGTCCGGTCGGCAGGCGTGCGTTTATCCACGGCTTCACCAGCGTGGTCGGGCTGTTTACCGAGCCCACCGAATAAACAGGAGCCGGGCAGCCATCCTTTTTACGCTGACCGGTTGTTGAGTGGCTTGATTCCCGGCGGCTGCTGACGCAGATCAGGCCGTCGACGCCAGCGAATCCTCCACGGTCTTGACCAACCTCTTGCCGTCGACCGGGGTTTGGAAATAATCGACGGCTCCCTCGCTCAATGCGCGGGCGTAGCCATTCCAATCGCCGTCACGCGTGACGACCAGGATCGGCAGGTCTTTACGCCGTGATCGGGCTTCGTGCACGAGCTCCATTCCGCTGCGGCCGTGCATGACTTCCTGGATGATGACGAAATTATACTGCTTCGCCCAGTCCTCAACCGTGTTCAGAGCCCGCTCCGGATCGCTCATGGTCGTGACGGAATAGCCTTTGGCACTCAACGTGTCGCAAACAGCTTGCTGGTCCTCCGGGCTGTCCTCAACGAGGAGAACTCTGCATTGCTTCACCATACGCCTCCTCTCGTTTGACATCTCGCCTGCCTCACAGCTTACGACGAGTTCCCGTGATGTCAATCACTGTCCGAAAACGTTTCGTCGGCACTCCTATGTGTGAGACGCGTGAGGTCGGTTGTCGTGCTCGGTGAAAAGCAACTGGGCTACTTCGGATTGGTAGGGATGAAACGGATTGTTCATGATCAGCGGGTCTTTGCTCTCCACGGCGATGGAGTCCCAGTTGATGATGTAGCTGCCGGACTGGTCGCGCAAGTGACGGACCGCGATGCCACGGGCTTGGGCGCGTGTATTGGCCGGCGGATTTTGGACACAGAACGCAACGCGTTCGGGCGTGACCACGCGCTGCGTCCGCCCCTGGTCGACCAGGGCAAAATACAACCCTCGACGCGGGTCGATGTTGTGGTATTCGAGATCGAGTGACTGCAGCCACGGATCGTCCCAACCAATGCGCTCCTGCTCGATAAATGTTTGGAGCAACCACTTTTTGGCCACCCAGTCAATCTTGTCCACTTGCGACATCGGGTCACGTTCCAGCCCGGCCAGAACGTTTTCCCATTCGCGAATGATCCAATCATTCTCCGGATCCATGCCGGCCAGGTAGTGTTTGGCCAGGCCAAGAAACGAATGCTGGATCTCCATGGCGGTTCGCGTCTGGCCGTTTTCGAGCCGCACAATCCAACCGTAATTGGGATCCCGTGAAATGTCGCGCGTGGCCTGCACCGGATCCATCAACCCCACGCGCTTGGGAAGAATGCCTTCCTCGAGCAAATCCAGCACCAGCGAGGTGGTCCCGACCTTCAGCGCGGTCGCGTATTCGCTCATGTTTGAATCCCCAATGAGCAGATGCAAGCGGCGGTACTTGCGGTAATCGGCCAGCGGCTCGTCACGGGCATTGATGATCGCACGGTTGAATTGCACCCACTGATAAATGTCGTTCACGATGTGGTCGGCACGCTGCGAAATCTGGAAGTGCACGGGTTGATCGTGGTGGCCGCGGTCGAACTCGAACGCGAGGGGATTGGCCTGGCCAACGCGGCCGGCTCCGGAGAAAATCTGCCGCGTCGCCAGAAACGAGAGCAGTGCGGAAAGCACTTGCGGGGTGAATTGCGCACCGCGTTTCATCAGGTAATTCTCGTGGCATCCAAACGTCGCACCCGTGTGATGGTCAATGTTGTTTTTCACAAACGACACGCGGTCCGCGATGGCCATGCTTTCCAACGCGCTTTGCAGAAGACGATCGCCCGCATGGTCGAACGAAACCACGTCGCGCAGGCTGATGCATTCGGGCGTCGAGTACTCGATATGCCCCATGTCGAGATACAGCCGTCCACCGTTGAGCAGAAACCCGCCGTTGCCGGGTGGTTCCTCGTAATCCCGATAGTGCAGATCGATCGCCCCGAGTCGCGCGACCTTGAACAGGTGGTTCTTGACGCGGATTGGGAACGCGTCGGGTCCGCCTTGCCGGTCATCGCTGCTCACCAGACAGCCGTACTCGGTTTCCAACCCAACGACCCGGTTCATAAATCCTTCAGGGCGGCGCGGATTTCCTTTTCGTCCAATAAACGAAACTTTCCAGTGGCCGGCCGGCTGCGGTCGAGAACAGCGGCTTCCACATGGCGGGCCTTCAAATATTCCCGTAAGACCTTCTCCGGCTCGATCTCGCGTTTTTCGGTAGCTTCGCCGGTCTTGTCCTGCCCTTGTTCGGCCATATCCATGCCAACCGCCCAGGTTTTGGCGGCAAGCTTCAACGCGTCCTCCAGCGTGCGCTTCGAGTTCCCATCGTGTTCGACGAGATAATCCAGCATTGCCGTCTGGGCGTCGTTGCCGCCAGCCAGCGCGTCGAACGGTTCCTTCGTCTCAATTTCACCGCGAACGAACGAACCGTCATAGTCGAGTTTGACGATGGAATCCTGTTCGGAATCGTCGCCGAGTTCGACGAGCAGCATTTTGACAATGTAAGGGGCGCTGAATATCTGCTCGAAGGCTGTCTTCAACGCCGGGCTCATCCCGAAATTGACCAGCCGCCGCAGTGACACGTCCGCCACCGCGCGGTTAAATCCTTCCATGTGTGCGAGATCTATGGCTACCAGTCGCATCCGCTCGATGTCGGCGGGGTGCCCGAGCGCCGCGAAGGCGACCCGGTCGTAGATCTCGAAAACCTTGCGTGTCTCGCGACTGACCGTCAGCAGCAGCAGTCCATCGGCGTAATTCAACACGACGACAGGACTGCCGAGACGCAACTGGTCTTCGATGTACTCGCGGCGATTGGCGATTGCCTCAACCCAACGATACGGTTCTTCGATCATGGTAATGCGACTGGTTTTTCGCGGAAACTAGACCTCACTCTTATACACACGACCCAACTCGGACTCGGGGATTTCACGGACACCTTCCTTCGTGACGACGCGAACGATGGGAAAAATGTTGGATTTCGGATTGTACCCACTGGTGGCGGTGTCGCTGTCGGCTGCCGTATCCAGAAGTCGAAGCGCCGCGACAACGATTTCGGACTCGTTGTACTTGGCCAAGGGCTTGCCACCCCACGTGTTCAGGTAATGCAACACACTACGCACCGCGAGTGATCCGGAGCCGCTGGCGGCGTAGTCCACGCCTTCGAATTGGGCGCCCAACGCATCATAAAAATACACCTTGCCGCCGCCGTCCTTGCCGTCGGCAATCTCGTAAGTTGCGAAAATCGGCACGACCATGCCCACGCCCTGTAGCGTGAGCGGCAGGTTTTCCTTCAACAATTTCGAGAGCGAGCGCACCTTGCCCGCAGTGCTCATCTCTTGAAGCTGGCTGCGCTGGTAGTACTTGAAGCTGTGTTCGAGCACCCGGGCCATTTCGAAGGCAACCGCCGGCACACCGGCAATCGCCAGGATGGACCGCTCATCAATGTTGATGAGCTTCTCGGCGCGCTCGTACATGACGAGGTTGCCCGCCGTGGCGCGACGATCACCCGCAACCAGCACGCCGTCCTTGTACTTGACGGCGAGAACCGTGGTGCCTTCGGTGGCAATGCCGCCCTTGCCCATCTCGTGCTGGAATTTGGCGGCCGCCTCGGCCAGACGGGGCGCAATCTCGTAGCCGTGCGCCTTCAGCACGCTTAAAAAATCGCCGTCGTGCAGGAATTGCGGAATCGGGAGGGGATGATCCATGGCGATTTCTCGCAGAGCTGGCGCCCGCTTACTGACCGGTGCGTTGGCGGTAACGTTTGGCCTGATTCGGATCGACGCGTCGCATCTTCTTCAGAAGCTCCTTTGTGTCGGGAGCGTCGACATCCGGACGGCGCGGCCCGGCCTCATCGGTTTCCTTCTTTTCCCACGGGGCCGGGGAGTTGGGCCGATGTATGCGTTCCGGAAACTCTGTGTTTTGGTCGGGCATTCGACTATCTCCGAATCATTTCCAAGTTCCGTAGTAATGTCGCTACATCCGGCGCTTTGTCAATGGCCGCATTGTAGCGGGCCACGTCATCATCGTCAAAAACATTCAAAAGCCGCACCACCGATTCGTGGTCGTTCTCGCCAAATGCGATCTCGTCCCACTGGACGGAACTCATTTGCTTCGCGAATTTCTCGATGCAGCGCCCGCGGAAGTAGGCCCGGGTATCGCGAGGCGGCTGACGGATCGCCAGCCGCACGTCGTCGTCCTTGATGAACCGCTGAATCTTGTCCTGCCGCATCAACTCGGCATACAACCCTTCCTCCCGCCGCACATTGTGGTATTCGAGATCGAGAGATTGCAGCCACGGATCGTCCCATGAGAGTTTTTCGGCTTCGACAAAGGCGTCCAGCATCCATTTCTTGGCCACCCAATCGAGCCGATCTCGACACAACATCGGGTCGTGTTCCAGGTCGGCCAGTGCCTGCTCCCAGGTCATGAGCACCCAGTCGGTTTCCTCGTCACGGCCGCCCAAGTGCTGTTGCGCGGCCACCAAATACTGCCGCTGAATGTCGATGGGCCCGGTCGTACGCCCGCCGATCAGAGGAACAGTGGGTTTCAAGGTTGGGTCACGCGAGATGGTTTTCAACGCCGCAATCGGGTCGGCCAGCTCAATGTTCAGCGGACACAACCGTTGCTCCAGCAGGTCGAGCACGAGCGACGTCGTGCCGATCTTGAGCGCGCCGGAAATCTCGCTCATGTTGGCGTCGCCGATGATGACGTGCAACCGGCGATACTTGTCGCTGTCGGCGTGGGGCTCGTCACGCGTGTTGATGATGGGACGCCGGTTCATCGTGTCGATGGATACGAGAACGCTGAAGAAATCGGCGCGCTGACTGATTTGGTAGACGCCAACGGGTGCACCGTCCTCGTTTTCGATGCCGACCTTGCCCGCACCAGCGATAATCTGCCGCGTGACCAGGAAGGGCGTCAGTCCGCGGATGACCAGATCGAACGGGATGTCGCGATCCATCAAATAATTATCGTGGCAGCCGTAACTGTGGCCGACGAAGTCGGTGTTGTTCTTGTAGACTTTCACCACGCCGCCCGACGCGCGCAGGTTGCGACGCCGCACGCATTCCTCGATGATTCGTTCCCCCGCTTTGTCCTGCGCAATGATATCGCGGAGGCGCTTGCACTCGGGAGTGGCGTATTCGGGATGAGCGTGGTCGTTGTAGTAACGGGCGCCGTTGGAGAGGACCAGGTCGCTCTTGATTTCCTGGAAACTAAGCTTGCGGTTCTGGTCCTGGACGAAATACTTGGCCTCGTCGAAGTCCTGCATCAATTCATCGACCCGAAAACCGCGTACGTCCTGGTGTGGATCTTCGAGGTTATAATCCCACTTCAGGGCGGAATCCATGGCGGGGGGCTCGACCTGCGTGTAGCTGCGTACGAGAGCGATCGACTCCGCCACCACGTCTACGCTGTCATGCCCGTCGACGGTGATGCCGTATTCGGTTTCGATGCCCAGGGTGCGTTGCATGGCTGGCGAAGCGCCGGCGTCTCGCTACGTCCTCAGACAACCGCGCTCACTCCTTTGGCCCGCACGCCGCTCACGGGTCGAATCGGAGAAACCTTCACGACGTTCTCGGGGTCGTAATCCAGCAGCATCAGCCAGTCTTCCGTGATGTCCGTGGGCGGAAAGATGTCGTTTTCGGCGTATTCAAGTTCCAGCGACCGCAACAGGTCCGCTTCGCTGATGCCCTCATCTTTCTTCGAGTCAATGCTGCGTTTGATGGCCATTTCCTTGGCCCGCTCCACGATGCTGGAGATGATCGCGCCGCTGATCAGGTCGCCCCGGTAGAGCACCGCGTTACGGCCACTGCGCAGCTGCACTTCGAGAAAACGGTTTTCGTCGCGGTGTGCAAACAGCGCCTTCACGACCGAATCCACCAGTGCCGCCACGGCGGCCTTCTGGTCGCCACCTTGCGCTTTCAAGGTGGCGGGATCGATGGGCAGGTCTTCCGTCAGATAAATCGAGAAAATCTCATGCGAACCGTCCTTGTCGGGACGATCAACCTTGATTTTCCGGTCAATGCGTCCGGGTCGCAGGATCGCCGGGTCGATCAGATCAGCCCGATTCGACGCGAGGATAATGACCACATCGTTGAGCGACTCGATGCCGTCCATCTCGGAGCAGAACATCGGCACCAGCGTTGAGAGGATGTTCGCATACCGGCCCGCCCGCCGAGTGCCGAGGATGGATTCGGCCTCGTCAATAAACAGGAACGGCATGTACCCCTGTTTGCGTTTCCCACGGGCCATCGCAAAGATCTCGCGTACGATCCGCTCGGATTCGCCAACCCACATATTGAGAATCTCAGGGCCCTTCACGTGCATGAAGCATTCCTTCATGTCGTGCCCGGTTGTTTCGCGCAGTTTGCCGGTCAAGTTGAACGCTGTGGCCTTGCCGATGAGTGTCTTGCCGCACCCCGGCGGACCATGCAGTAGAAATCCCTTTGGCTGCGCGTAGTGGAAGCGGTCGAACAAATCCGGGTGCAGCAACGGCAGCTCGATGGCGTCTTTGATGGCTTGGATGGCAGCGGTTTGTCCGCCCACCAGCGTCCACGGCAGTTCGGGGACGTCTTCCAGGTAAAATTCCTGTTTGTCCGAGGAAGCCAGCAGCTCGACGGCAACACGAAACGACGGGTCGATGCGAATCTCGTCGCCCACCTTCATTTCGGCGGAAAGCAGGTCGCTCGATCGTTGCAGGATGACCGAATGCAGGCCGTGCTCCTGGCCGACGCGGAGGCGACCGTCTTTCAACACGTCGGTCACTTTGCCCACGGGGCCGGAATTATCGTAGCCGAGGTCGCCGACGACCACGTATGCCTCGTTAACCAGCACGCGCGTGCCGACCTTCAAGCTTTGGGTCTCGATCCGAGGATCGACGTTGGAGTAGTAATCATGGCCGCCGACCGCCACGTGCGCGATGTCCTTCTTGGGGAACCCGAGGAACGTGCCAATGCGGTTCGCAGGTGAAGTCACTTTCTTGATGACTTCATCCATCTTCTCGATGGCCGCGCGCGCTTCCGAGAGCGTCAACTCATGTTCCTGGATTTGCTGGCGCAGACGGAACAAATCGAAGCGTGCCGGATCGCCCTCCGGCAGCGTTGCCAACAGCTTGTCCACCAACTCAATCGGTGTGGACTCCTCTCGCCCTCCCCATTTGTCCGAGAAATCCAACGGACCTCCCGGAGGTGTGGGCTTCTTATAGCCTGAATGGTCGCTCATGCCGTTTCTCCACGCGTACCCTGCGTCCCTGCCTCTTAGTATACCGCGACTGAAACAGGACTGCAACCGCAACACCGCAAATACATGGGAAACAGAGTGTAAAATAGGCATTGACAGCGGTAAGAACCATCGGCTACGTTACGCCGCTTCACGAGTCCAAAACAGGATATTCATGAGTACGTTTTTCGCCAAAAAAGAAGAGCAAAAGCCGCGGTGGTACGTCATTGACGCCAACAACCAGGTGCTCGGCAAGGTGGCCGTCAAAGCTGCTAACGTCTTGCGCGGCAAGATCAAACCCACTTTTACCCGACATGTCGACGCGGGCGATTTCGTCGTGGTCGTCAATGCCGAGAAAGTCGTGCTTACCGGCAAGAAAGAAACCGGCAAGACCTACATGACCTATTCGCAGTACCCGGGGAAAGAGAAATACCGGACGGTCAAGCAGGTCCGCGCCAGCCACCCGGAGAAGCTCATCGAACATGCGGTCAAGGGCATGATTCCGAAGAATCGGCTGGGCCGACAGATGATCACCAAGCTCAAAGTTTACGCCGGCACGACGCATCCCCACATCGCGCAAAAACCAGAACCCATTTCCCTTTAGCTTTTCACTGCCATGGCAACTGCATCAGTACAAATTACCGCATTCATGGGAACCGGCCGCCGCAAGACCAGTGTCGCGCGCGTGCGTTTGGTGCCCGGCACCGGCAAAGTTGTTGTCAATGACCGGTCCGTCGAAGAATACCTGACCGTTCCCAATCAGCGAACCATCGCCCTGCAACCTCTGGCGGAGACGCAGAACACCGGAAAATTCGACGTGTTCATCAGCGTCGATGGCGGCGGCGTATCGGGCCAGGCGGGCGCCATCAGTCACGGCATCGCTCGTGCGCTGTTGAAGGCCTCACCCGATCTCAAGGGCGCGTTGCGTGACAAAGGATTTCTCACACGCGACTCCAGAATGAAGGAGCGCAAGAAGTACGGTCAACCCGGTGCGCGTAAGCGATTCCAGTTCTCGAAGCGCTAATCAACCACCAAATCTCGACTTGCAAGCACGAGCCCCGGGTTTCATATTCGGGGCTCGTTGCTTTTGCGGAAACACGCAAACCATCATGTCATGAAAAAAACGAAAGCAGCCATCGTCGGAGCCAGCGGCTATTCGGGTCAGGAATTGATCCGGTTGCTGTTGCGCCACCCGCATGTTGAGATCACCCAATTCACTTCGCGACAATACGCCGGAAAAGCCGTGGCCGAAGTGTTCCCGCGGTTTCGAGGACAGGTCAGCGCCGCGTTTACCGAGCCGGATGTGAAGCGGATCGACGCCGATGCGGTTTTCCTCGCGTTACCGCATGGTGTGGCCGCCGAGTTTGCGCCGGCGCTCGTGCAGAAGGGAATCAAGGTGCTGGATTTGTCAGCCGATTTCCGGCTCAAATCAGCAGCCGGTTACAAGGAGTTTTACGAGCATGAGCATCCGGCGCCGCAGTGGTTGAAGCAGTCCGTGTACGGCTTGCCGGAGATTCATCGGGAGCAGATTCGGAGCGCCACGCTCGTGGCCTGCCCGGGGTGCTATCCCACGAGTATCATTCTTGGCGTCGCTCCCGCGCTGAAGTGTGGCCTGGCCAAATCAGACGGGATCATCGTCAACAGCCTCAGCGGCGTTAGCGGCGCGGGTCGGAAAGTCGCGGACGAATACCTCTTCACAGAATGCAACGAAAGCGCCCGCGCGTACAGCGTTCCCAAGCATCGGCATTTGGGCGAGATCGAACAAGAACTCTCGTCGCTGGCCGGAACGAACGTGACAATCTCTTTCACGCCGCACCTGGTTCCGCTCAGTCGCGGCATGCTCAGCACGATTTACCTGTCGCTGGCGAAGAAGACGGACGACGCACTGGCCCTGTATCGGGACTTTTACAAGGGTGAGACATTCGTGCGCGTGGCGCCGTCGCTCCCCGATACCAAGAATGTCGAAGCGACAAATTTCTGCGACATCTCCGTGCGCGTCGATTCGCGGACGAACCGACTCATCGTCGTTAGCGCCATTGACAACCTCACCAAGGGCGCGGCCGGGCAGGCCGTGCAATGCTTGAATCTCATGTGCGGTTACGACGAAACGACAGGACTTCTTTGATGAAGACTTTCTTTACCCGAATTAGCGGATCGGTCACGGCACCGCGTGGATTTCGAGCGGCGGGCGTGGTTGCCGGTATCAAGTCCAGCGGCAAGAAGGACGTGGCGCTGATCGTGTCCGACACGCCGGCCACGGCGGCGGCAACGTTTACCACAAATCAGGTCAAAGCGGCGCCGGTGAAACTCAGCATGGCGCATGTCAAATCCGGCAAGGCCTGCGCGATCGTGGCCAACAGCGGCAACGCCAATGCCTGCACGAGCGACGGACCGATTCACGCCCGCGCCATGGCCTGTGCGGTCGCGCGCCGCCTCGGTTGCGCGGAAAACCATGTCCTTGTCTGCTCGACGGGCCGCATCGGCGCAAATCTCCCCATCGTCAAGGTGGAAGGGGGCATCAAGCAGTGTCTCGGCATGCTTTCGCGGAACGGAGGCCCATTAGCCGCACAGGCGATCATGACCACCGATACGTTCCCGAAGGAAGTCGCCGTCCAATTCAAAGCGGCCGGCAAGACGTTCCGCATTGGCGGCATCGCCAAGGGCGCGGGCATGATCCAGCCGAACATGGCCACGATGCTCAGTTTCATCACGACCGACGCAGCGATCCCCCGTGCCGCCTTACAGCGGGCGCTCACGCGCGCCGTAAACCAATCATTCAACCGCATCACCGTCGACGGCGACACGAGCACGAATGACACAGTGATCGTCCTCGCGAATGGTGCGGCGGGCAAGCCGCCGCTGGTGAAGTTCCAGGCGGCACTCGACTTTGTGTGCCTCGAACTCGCCAGGATGATTGTGCGGGATGGCGAAGGAGTTTCCAAGTTTGTCACGATAAACGTTCACGGCGCGGCCACCGAACGCGACGCAGAGATCGCCACGCGCGCCGTCGCCAACTCGGTACTGGTCAAGACGAGCTGGTGCGGTGGCGACCCGAATTGGGGCCGCATTCTGGACGCGCTGGGATATTCGCGTGCCCGGATTGACGCTGACATTGTGGACATCGCGTACGAAAGACTGCCTGCGGTTCGGGGCGGGATGCCGGCCCGCACACCAATCGCCAAGCTCAAAAAGATTGTCGCAAAACCGACTTTCAGCATCGACATCCACCTGCACCTCGGTCGCGGCCGGTGCACGATGCACACCTGCGATTTGACCGAAAAGTACGTTGAGCTGAACAAGGGGGAATAGTGTGAACCTTAACCCTCACCCTGACCCTCTCCCTTGGACAGCAAGGGAGAGGGGATTCTCCTCGCCCCCGTCGTTTGGGGGAGAGGATTAAGGTGAGGGGACTTTGTGGTCTGAACGAGTGGTAGTTACTTGCGATGGACGATCTCATCAAGAAAGCCGACGTGCTGTTCGAGGCGCTGCCGTACATTCAACGGTTTCGCAGTTCGACGTTCGTCGTCAAATACGGTGGCAGCTTCATGGATTCGCCGGACGCGAAAGTGCGCGAGGGCGTCGCGGCGGACGTTGTGTTTCTCGAAGCGGTGGGCATCAACCCCGTGGTTGTCCACGGCGGCGGCAAGGCGATTACCAAGGCGATGGAAAAGGCCGGCATCGCCGCCCAATTCGTGCAGGGCATGCGCGTGACCGACGCGAAATCAATGGAGATTGTCGAAGACGTGCTGGCGAACGTGATTAACCGCGACATCGTGGAGATGATCCAGAAGTTTGGCGGTAAAGCGCGTAGCTTCTCTGGCAAGGATGTTTTCAAGTGCCGCAAGCTGGTGAAGAGCGGTGTGGATCTCGGATACGTCGGTGAGGTCACGGACGTTTCGACGGAAGCCGTGCGCAAGTGCCTGCGGGCCCAGGTGACGCCCGTGATCAGTCCGATCGGGCTTGGCGAGGACGGTCACGCCTACAATATCAACGCCGACGTGGCTGCGGCCAAGCTGGCGATGGCCGTCGGCGCGCGCCGGGTGGTGTTCATGAGCGATATCGCGGGCCTCATGCACGACCCCAGCAATCCCGAAACGCTGATATCAAGTTTGCATGTCAGCGAAGCGCTCGATCTGAAACGCAAGGGAGTCGTTGACAAGGGAATGATCCCGAAGGTGGACAGTGCGGTCGATGCGGTCCAAGCCGGTGTGCGTCGTGTGCACTTCGTGGACGGTCGCATCCCGCATTCCATTCTCCTGGAGATCTTCACGGACAAGGGCATTGGGACTGAGATTGTAAAATGAACCGCTCTGAAATCATTGCATTGTTTGACCGCTACGTGGTGCCGAGCTACGCGCGGTATCCACATGTGTTCGTGCGTGGCAAGGGCGCGCGCGTGTGGGATGCCGACGGCAAGGAATACCTGGATTTCGGCGGCGGCATCGCCGTGAATCTGCTCGGACACTCGGTACTGGCTGAGATTTTGGCAAAGCAGGCCAACGTTCTCGTGCACGCCTCGAACCTCTATTATACGGAGCCACAGGGAGTGCTGGCGAAACGCCTGGTCGAATTGGTTGGCATCGAGGGCAAGTGCTTTTTCTGCAACAGTGGCGCCGAGGCCAACGAGGCGTTGTTCAAGATCGCCCGCAAGTTCGGCAACGAGCATGGAGGCCGTTACGAGATTCTGACATTCCTGGACAGTTTTCACGGTCGCACGCTGGCCGGGATCAGCGCGACGGGCCAGGAGAAGGTGAAACACGGCTTCGAGCCGCCCGTGGAGGGATTTCGCCATGTGCCATTTAACGATCTCGATGCCGTCGCCAAGGCTGTCACACCGAAAACTGTGGCCATTCTTCTGGAGCCGATCCAGGGTGAGAGCGGAATTTTGCCGGCGACAGCAGAATTTTTGCGAGGATTGCGACGACTCTGCGACGAACATCAATTGCTGCTGATGTTCGACGAGGTCCAATGTGGCATGGGACGAACGGGTGAATTTTTGGGATTCCGGGCGATCGCGCCGGACGTTCAGCCCGATGCCATCTCGTGGGCGAAGGGGCTTGGAGGAGGGTTCCCGATTGCGGCGATTTGGGCCCGAGGTCCCTTTGGAGATGTCCTGGGTCCCGGCACGCATGGCACGACATTCGGCGGCACACCGCTGGCGTGCTCGGTCGCGCTGGCTGTGTTGGATACAATCAAGCGCGATGGGCTGATGCACAACGCCCGCGACGTGGGCAAGTATTTCATTGGCAAGCTGCGGGCCCTCGCGGCACAATGCCCGACCATTCGCGAGGTGCGCGGGATCGGATTGATGATCGGCGTCGAGGTGACGCTGGAGGCTCGTCCGGCCGTGCTGAAACTGGCGGAATACGGCCTGATCGGCGTTGCGGCTGGGAAGAATGTGGTGCGTTTCCTCCCGCCGCTGAACATCACGCGGACGGACGTGGATGAGGCGGTCGAGAAAATCGGGCGGGCATTCAGTGATCGCGGAGCGAGTTAACATGGACGGCAAAGTCGGCAAATGTGTCGAGGTGGTGGATGTTGAACGTGTATTGCCCGTTGGGACGGCGCAGGAGAAGCGCCTGCGCTTCGTGTGGGAACAGAAGCCGTCGGAGCATTTTTTGATGTCGTGGAACCAGTACATGGAGCCGAACAGCATATTCGTGGAGGACGTCAGCAACGAAGGCATCACGGTCACGGTGCGCTGGGCGTTGATGAAGGAAACGCCAGAGCAGATCGCGGCGCGGCTCAATCGCTGGTTGGAACAGGTCGAGGAAGGGAACTACCGGCACAGCGGGATCAGCGGCCGGCATCTGTGACACAGTCGATAGGTTGATAACATCGTGAATCATTTACTTACAATTGAGCAGTTGGGCGGTCGCGAGATCGCGAACATCCTGGAGCTTGCGAAGGAATTCAAGAAAGGCCGGGGCAAAGCGCGCCAGAGACAACCGTTGAAAGGGCAGACGTGGGCGCTCATCTTCAATAAGGCCAGCACCCGCACGCGCGTTAGTTTCGAGGTGGGAATTGGAGAGCTTGGCGGCACATCCCTTTATCTCTCCACGAGTGACATTCAGATGGGCCGTGGCGAAACCGTGGCTGACACGGCGCGGACATTGTCGCGCTACGTTCATGGTGTCGTGATTCGAACCTATGCGCAACGCGATCTCGAGCGATTCGCCGAGGCGGGAACGATTCCCATCATCAACGCTCTCACGGACGACGAGCATCCCTGCCAGATTCTGGCGGACCTTCTCACGGTCGCGGAAAAACTGGGCACATTGAAGGGCAAGAAGATCGTGTTTTTTGGCGATGGCGCGTGCAACGTCTGCAATTCCTGGCTGTTTGGCGCGGCCAAAACCGGGATGGAAATGTGGGTTGCGGCCCCGAAGGAGTTTCAGCCCGGTGCCGAGTGGGTCAAACGGGCCGGGGGCAACATCCATGTGACGGAGAACGTCAGCGAAGCCGCGAAGAACGCCGACGTGCTCTATACCGATGTTTGGGTGTCGATGGGGAAGGAAGCCGAGGCGACGGAGCGGCTGAAGACTCTTGCACCGTATCAGGTCAACGCGTCGGTTGTGAAACAAGCCAGGCTAGGTGCGCTGGTGATGCATTGTCTTCCGGCCTACGTCGGCAAGGAGATCAGCGCAGACGTGTTCAACGCCAATCTGAAGACCATTTTCGACCAGGCAGAGAACCGGCTGCACGCACAGAAGGCGATCATGGCGTTGTTGGCGAAGCGACGGTAGAACACAACACCGGCGGCGCCGAATGAACAGAACCCGACAGGAAACCACGTTGCACCACTGGTTCGGGCTCTTTCGCCAGAGACTGTGAAATCCCCCCGCCTCCAGCGTAGCGTCCGGGCGACCGTGCTGGGACTTTCCGTCAATGTCCTACTGGCAACTGTCAAACTGCTCGCGGGAATCTTCGGCAGGTCCTACGCGCTGATCGCGGACGCCATCGAATCCATGGCCGATGCCGCCAGCTCGATCATCGTCTGGCGCGCGGTCGTCGTTGCCGAGAAACCGGCCGACAAGGATCATCCGTACGGGCACGGGAAAGCCGAAGCCATTGCCACGGCAGCCGTGTCGGTGATGCTGTTGGGGGCGGCACTGCTGATCGTTGTCCGTTCGGTGCGGGAGATTCAGACGCCGCGTCACTTGCCCGCGTCCTACACGTTGATCGTGCTGCTCGGTGTCGTGCTTATCAAAGAAGGACTGTTCCGAATCGTGGGACGGGTCGGTGAAGAGGTTGAAAGCGGCGCGGTGAAGGCCGATGCGTGGCATCACCGCAGCGATGCGATTACGTCCGCTGCCGCCGCGTTTGGTATCAGCATCGCGCTGGTGGGCGGGGACCGCTACCGGTCGGCGGACGATTGGGCGGCCATGTTTGCCGCGGTTATCATCGCATTCAATGGCCTGCGGCTGCTGCGGCCCGCTTTGGATGAGTTGATGGACGCTGCCCCGAAAGAAGACATCGTCGGGTTGGCACGCTCGATCGCGTTGCAGGTGAACGGCGTGAAGGGCGTCGAGAAGTGCTTCGCCCGCAAGATGGGGTACGAATACTGGCTCGACATGCACATCGAAGTGGACGGGGCGCTGACGGTGGCGGTAGCGCATGAACTGTCGCACACCGTCAAAGATGCGATCCGCGCGAAACTCCCACGTGTCCACGATGTGACGATGCATATCGAACCATTCCCAGCCGGCTCATTGAGGGGCGCCGGGTGAGTGCTCGCGAGCGAACCGCTCCCGCGTTCGCCTAAGATTTCCGGTGGGGGACGGTGGCTCGACGTGGCGATGCACGTCGAGCCCACCCCGCCACCGGACAATTGTTCCGCCCTCTAGAAGTGGTAGCTCAAATAGGTTTTTAGGAGCCACCGCGCCACCAACTGATCGCCACGAAAATCCATGAACACGGGCACTTCGACATCCGCGTAGAAGCTGATCGGACGAACATCCACCTCGAAACCAGGAGATACCAGAATCCGCTGGTAGCCGGAGGCCACGGGGTGGGCGGACTCGGCACCGTGGTCGCTGGTGCGTTCGGAAGCAATTACCTGGGCCAATGGCGTGATATGCGCGTTGTGGATCATCCAGCCTTTGGGGTAGAGACCAGCGGCAGCATCGAGTTCGGTTCCCGGTGCGTACTGATTTCGTGTAACAATCGGCTGGTCCAACAACGCCTGTGCGAACCAGGTCAGACCGATATCACCTGGCAGATTCCCTTGATGATAGCCGTCAAGAAGAATATCGGTGCTGCCTGTTCCAAGCTCTGAGTCGCGGTCGATATCGCCGTACGCGTCATTATGGGTATAGTCACCTGTCGGCAGTTTGAAGCCGAAGTTTATGCCAGTCGACATATCCGGCGAAAACCCGGTGTAGATGCCCTCGACTCGAATGTCACCGAGACTGGCCCAGTCCAGTGAGACAATGTCATTACCAGAGGCGCCACCTGTCGTTTTGAAGTATCGATCGTCATAGGGCACTTCGACTTGAAGTCCCCAACTGCGATCGAACATGTACTGAAGACCCGCAGTGACGAAGTGGGTGCGGATTTCCTTGTCATCATTATCGCCTCCTGGTGCCGGCGAGGTCCCATGCCAATTCTGATGCTGATCCTGGTAGTCGTAATCAATATAGACCATTCCGCCAGGCCCTTGGGGAAGCATCAAGCCTGTGCCCACGTCGAAAACGCCACATCCACACGCGCACGCCCAGCCAACCCTGGGTGCCAGGACTATTCCCAACAACAATGCCAGACCAACCACCTTAGTCACTATGCTGAAGCTTGTTTTCTTATTCTGTAAGACAACCGACATCGAAACATTTGTGTTTTTCATTTTTGAATTCCAAGTTGCGAAATGCCGTATTACGCGGCTCTTAAGTTACACGGTAGTAACCATGCCGGTGCCACTACACACCACAGGCAATGACACGACAACGGTTTTAGGCGCAGGTCGCGCGCGGCGGGGGCGTCGGTGGTTGATGAAAGAGAGACTCAACACGTTCGTTGCCGATTGGCACAAGTTGAAAACGTGTGGGCGCAACCAGCAGCAACGATTGCGTCGTGAGGGGAAATTCGAGCTTTGTCAATGGCTGGGGAAATTCCGTTCGCTTCTCGGATTTCTTCGCGCTCGCAATGACTTTGCAAAGGGAGCACGGATGTCGGCCGTCAAACGTTCGCGAGACGGCATCAGCAAAGGAGGTAGTGCGGAGGTTTTCGGCGAGCATCCGCGTCCATGCCACGGATTGCAACGCACCCCAGTGCGCGCCGGTTCCAGCCAGCAGCACGAGAATCAACAAAGCGTTGCGAACCCGATCCATCACCGTTGAACTTCTCGCAGATCGGCGATATCGAGTCAAGGGCATTTGGTATGGCCGATCTGACGGAAAAAGCTCGTAGTGCCACAGCAATCTTGCCTCTGATTCGGTCGCCCGCCATAATCCCCCGCCATGAGCGTTGGCTTGGAAGAATCCTACGCGCTGTGCGGGCGGATTGCCCGACAGACGGGAAAGAACTTTTACTATTCGTTCCTGGTCATGCCGCGTGAAAAGCGCGCGGCCATGTGCGCGATTTACGCGTTCATGCGGCGCAGCGACGACATTGCCGACAGCGCCGCCAATCCCGCCGTCGCGCTCGACGGTCTGCGCCGCTGGCGTAAAGAAGTCGACACAGCGCTGAACAATGGCAATGCGCGCGAGCCGATCCTCCCCGCGTTGGTGGACACGGTTCGCCGTTATCGCATCCCCCAAGGCTATTTTCACGAACTGCTCGACGGGACGGAAATGGACCAGAAGACAACCCGGTACGCGACATTTGACGAACTGTACAAATACTGCTATCGAGTTGCGTCAGCAGTTGGCTTGGTGGTGCTCCCCATCTTCGGATACAAGGATGTGGCCGCGTTGGTGCCCGCCGAGGCGTGCGGGATCGCGTTTCAGTTGACCAACATTCTTCGTGACGTGAAAGAGGACGCGCAGATGGGGCGGATCTATTTGCCGCAGGAAGATTTGCGGCGGTTCGGGGTTCCGGAAGACGACATTCTGAATGCCCGCGCCACCCCGCAGTTTTTGGAAATGATGAAGTTCGAAGCAAAACGGGCACGGGAATTCTACAACAAGGCACGCCCCCTGGTGGATATGATCGACGTCAACAGCCGTGGCACGCTCGCGGTGATGCTTGCGATTTACGGGGGCATCCTGCGCAAGATTGAGGACAATAACTTTGCGGTGTTCCGAGAACGGATTCGGCTCTCAGCCGCCGAGAAATTGTGGATTGTTGGCAAGAACTGGGTGGGATACCGTTTATGAAAACACTGGCTTGTGCGCTTACGGCCGTGCTGTGCATCACGTCGACGGCACGAGCTGACGGTCCACAGCCATTCCTGTTCCTTAAGACCGGTGAAAAATTCGCCACGCAGGAGATCGCAGGGCCGACGGTCGTGGGCTTGACGGCGTATGTTGGCGAAAAAGTGGCAGGAACGACCAACGCCTTCGAGCCGCGGGTGATGAACGATCCCGTGAAAGCGGCGGAGTTTTGCGGCAAGAGCAAGCCGGCGTTGGGCATTGTCACGGCGGGATTTTACTTAACCTATGCGAAGGCGCTTGGAATGAAGCCGCTGCTGGAAACCAAGCGCATGGGGCTGAAGGAAGAGCGCTTCGCGCTCGTCACGCGAAAGGACGCCACTGATGATCTGACCAAACTGGAAGGCAAAACGATCGCCACGCCGTTGGCCAAGGAACAATGGTACGTGATCTCGGTAATCTTGCAGAACAAGCTCGGCGAGGAGGTCCGGCTCAAGCCGACGGTGGACGTGGAGGGTGCGGTCTTTGATCTGGCCGAAGGAGCCAAGAACGCCGCGGATGCGGTTTTATTGGAAACGGGCGCATGGGATTTATTCAAGGACGACCCGGATTCTGGCGGAAAACTGAAGGTCGTGTATCGGTCGGACGAATTGCCGCGTGACTTGGTCGTGGCCTTTGGGCCGACAAGCGGATCGCTGGATACCGACAAAGCGAAACAGGTGTTGAAGGACATGAGCAGCAACGAAGCCGGACAGAAGATTTTGCGAAGCATTCAGGTTGAATCGTTCACGGACATTGATCAGGCCAAGCTGTCAAGCGCGGAGAAACTGTTCCATGGCGAGTAGGCGGGCGCTGCTGCTGGTGGGTGCCTGGGTCGTTGTGGTTTGCGGCTGCCGATCGGTTGACAATGTGCGGGTCAGGCCGAACCAGCCCCAAACCTTGACGACGGACGAGGCGCAGAAGCTGCGGGAGGAAGGCATGGCCCTGTACGCCCAACAGCCGCGCGCATTGGCGTCCGTAACGCACGCGGCGAGCCTGCTCGAACAAGCGGCCCAGGCGTTGCAAGACGATTACGCTGCGCAATGGCAGGCGGCGCAGGCGTTGGAGTTCCTGGCCGCCAACGAGACGCGCTCGGCCTTGCGACGCGAATCCGCTCGGAACGCGATTGTCTTCGCACGTCGGGCGCGCGAGCTGAAACCCGACGGCGTGGAGGGGTACTACTGGTACGCGCTCAACGTCGGATGGCTGGCCGATGTGGATCGCACGTATGGCTTGGATGCGGTGGGCGAGATGCAGACGGCCCTGAAACGGGCGATCGAACTGGATGAGCGCTACGATTTTGCGGGGCCACTGCGCGTGTTGGGGATCCTGCATTTGCGCACACCCCAGCCACCGGCGAGTATTGGTAGTCCGCGCAAGGGATTGCAGTTGTTGCGGCGCGCGGTCGAGTTGTTTCCCGACTATCCCGAGAATTACCTGTATCTGGCGGAGGCGCTCCGCGACAATGGCCGGGCGGACGAGGCGAAAGAGGCCCTTCGCAACGTGCTGGAGGCGAAACCGTGGCCGGATCAGCAGTTCGAGAGCGAACAATGGAAAGCGCAGGCGCTCAAACTTCGCGCGCAGTTGGACAAACCATAAGACGGAAAGCCGCAATCTTGTGGGCCGCAATGGGCGTTTTGCTGCTTGCGGCAGTGATCGTGGGCGGTCTGGCAGTCTTTCGCGCCAACAAAGTGTCGCAGGCCCGGCATGATGTGCAGGTCATCGCGCTGGCATTGGACGGTTTTGCACGCGAGAATGGTGCATATCCGAAGGGCACACCGGGCGAGATCTGCCGAATGTTGCGCGGCGAGACGGTCAACGGCCAGAACCCGAAGAAACTGGATTACGTGGAAGCTCAGCCGCGCGAATTGAACGGGTCGGGGGAGTTCGTTGATCCGTGGGGCGAGCCGTACCGGATGTCGGTCGAACGCGGAACGCGCGTGTATTCGTGCGGGCCGAACCGCATCGACGAACACGGCGAGGGTGACGACATCACCAGTTGGAAATAGGAGTCTGGCGAAGCCCAAAGCCACCCGGTCATCACGAAGCAGCAATTGTGTAATTGACCGGCAGGACCTCGCAGTCTGGGACACGAACTCAGCGAGTGGCCTGATTCGGAATTAGCTGATTGATCAAACTGGCGGCGTAGCCGGCGCCGAAGCCGTTGTCGATATTTACGACGGTAACACCGCTGGCGCAGGAATTGAGCATGGCCAGCAACGCGGCGACGCCGCCGAACGACGCGCCGTAGCCGACGGAGGTGGGCACGGCGATGACGGGCTTGTCCACGAGGCCGGCGACGACGCTGGGCAGGGCGCCTTCCATGCCGGCGACGACGATCAACACGCTCGCTTCGAGCAGTTCATCGTTCAGCGCGAGCAATCGGTGAATGCCGGCCACGCCCACGTCGTAATATTTCTTCACGCGATTACCCATGATATCAGCGGTGATGACGGCCTCTTCCGCCACGGGAATATCCGTTGTCCCCGCGCAGAGCACGGCAACCGTGCCGCCGCGTTTGGGCAACGGTTTGCGCACGACCGTCACCGCCCGCGCCGCTTCGTGATACTTCGCCTTCGGGAACGCACGCTTCACGGCACGAAACGTCTCTTTCGAGGAGCGGGTGGCAAGCAGGTTATCGTTGTGGCGGAGAATGGTCCGCGCGATCTTCACGACTTGCGCGGGGGTTTTGCCTTCGCAGTAGATCACCTCGGGGAAACCTTTGCGCAGTGAGCGATGTCCGTCCACGCGAGCGAAATCGAGGTCGTGAATCGCCAACGATTTAAGTTGTTTGACGGCGCGATCGGCTGACAGATGGCCGGTGCGCACGCCATGGAGCAACTGTCTCAGCTTCGACTCGTTCATGGCGTGGCCGACTTCGCGCGAAGTTCCTTTACGCGGGCCTCGAGGGGCGCGGCTTCACTGTTTCGATTGAGGGCGCGCAGTACAATGGCGTAATTGTCGAGGACCTGCAACAACCTGGGGTCGCTGGGGCCGAATGCATCCTGTTTGATGGCCAGTGCGCGTTTCAATACGGGTTCGGCGTCCGCATAACGACCCTCCGAAAAGTAAAGGGCGCCGAGATTGTTCAGATCGTTGGCCAGGGTTGCGGCTGATGAAAGGGGCGTTCCGCTTGGTAGAGCTTCAATTCGCCGTTCAGCGCCTCGACCAAATGTTGCTGGCCGGCGGCTTGGGCCAGGCCAATGGCTTGTTGGCAGGCGCGGACGGCCTCGGCAAATTGACCGGCCTCAGCCAGGGCCGCAGCCAGGGTGTGGAGAATGAGCGGGTTCTTTCCGCCGCAAAGCTCATTGGCCCGCCGGGCCAGTTCCACGGCTT
>JBKQMH010000131.1:0-16850 GCA_052146795.1 Verrucomicrobiia bacterium | reverse complement strand
CCTCTTACCTACACTCTGAGTCTCTTCCATGGTAACACTCCAGGTGGTTCTTGCCTTGAACCACGGGTTGGAAGTGTTACCCTGTTTCCAATGAATTCCGGTCTCACGATCCGGTTGTTAGGACAATCATCGTCTGAGAGATGTTTGCGGACAGCAAATTGGGGGCGTTCATTGCCAAGCTGGTGTTGACCGCCCACGTCTGTGTCGCCTGATTGGTATTGCCAGCTTGATCGACAGCCTGAATCGTAACGGTGAAGGCGTTGGTTCCCGAAGGCACCGGAAACCGTTGAATTACGACGTTGGTGCCCAGCCGGTCCCAGTACCGCACGTTGTTAATCCAAATCTGCACGGGTCGAGCATCCGGCGGGAGAAACGGGTCCGGGTCAAAAACCACCGCCTGTAATGTGATGAATGCCTGACTGACCACAGCGGTGCTCGCCGGGGAGACAATCGCGACATAAGGTGGTGTGCGATCCACGGTCACGGTTTTGTAGATCAGGTGGCTGTGCGGATGCCCCTGTGCGTCGGCGTATTGGAAGTAGAGGTAGTGGAGACCCTCGCTGTTTGACAACGTGTAACTGCTTGGACCGCCGCTGGCCGGCAGCAGCAGCGCATTCGACATGGAAGGATCTACAGACACCAAGACGTTCGGGTATTCCGTGCTCAACGGCTGAATTGGAATTGTCAATGACGTGGTGTAGGCGCTGCCTTGGTTAACGAGAACGTCCATCGCCGGTTGTGGCTGGAGTGGATTCGTTCCGTCCATGTAGTGGGTGAGGTTCGAGTACCCGTCGTTGTCGGGATTGCAGGTAGCGCAGGAGTTGACGTTGGTGCTCGTAGCGGGGCCAAAGTACATCACGCGCCACCAGTCCGCGATGCCATCGCCCACAGAATCGTAGTTGTTGGACATCAGAACGCTCGGATTCTCGTAAACTTGCAAGTTGGTCAAGCCGTGTGCCCAAGGATTGGTGCTGATTTCGCTGGCGAGATTGGGGTCAAGGGGATCAAGTCCGTAGGTGACAGCCCAGCCGTAGGGGATGCCGTTGTTCAGGGTGTTCGGGTTTCCCCGCACGACCTGGTAGAAGTTTTGCGTCAGTCCAACGGCGTTGGTGTCGGTCCATGTTGTCGACTGATCGGTCCCAAACATCCATGCCACGTCCGTCCAGGATGTTGCTGGCAACGAACCCGCCGTTTGCACGACGTACACCGCATTCGTACAACTCGGCCACTGTAGGATAATGTCGCCGCTACCATCGGGAGCTATGGACGTGATGTTGAAGGGGGCTGAATAGTTTGTGATGACGCACGGATCACCGTCGTCCATCTCGTCATCATCCATTGCCACGAGACAGCCGCCCATTGCTAACGTTGGCGTGGACGATGCCTGTGCCGCTTCGGCTGCGACTTCCGCCGCGATGTTGCTCGAATACACCGAATAGTAGGTGTTGCTGTCCACCAAAAATGTCCGCAAGGTGACAGTAGGCGGCGGTATCTGGCCGGCCGTCAGGCCCCAGCAGTCAGGATCGTTCGTGGCTTCGACATACCAATCCCATAGCCAGTGATCCGCCGAGTTTGTGTAGGGCTGATAGTCACACGGAGCCGCAATAGTGGCGACCACATTCGTCGAGTCGGCTGATTGCACCGTTGTCACGCCTGACAGCACATTCTTCGTCAAGATCACCGACGCGACAGGCACGGTGCTCCAATCCATGCCGGTGGTAAAATTGGTGGATGTTGGCAACGAGTCGAGGGAGGCCATTTGCGTAAAATCGCACCACAACGGCCAGTCGGTCGCATAGGCTCGCCAATCCCACGGCTCGAATGGCAAATAAATGCTGTAATTCGCGCTCAGCGCGACCTGCGCCAGTTGATCGAGATTCCTGATCGTGACGTCCTGCGCCCGTGCCTGCGAAGCCAACCCCGCAACGGCGCAAGTCAGAATAAGGGCCTTCAATTGTCGTCCGACAGCCTCACCCGTCGTCTTCATGCTCGCCTCTCCTCGCTGCCGCGAGCCACGGAATCAAAAGGGGCGCGAACTCAACGCACCCCCATCTGAGGCACCGCGAAGCGCCTTCCACAAGAGCACGCCAAGCCGCGCCCGCGTGGGGCGCGTACTCGGCCGGTCCTGTGGTGAAAATTCGCGGTTTTCAGATGAGACCGTAGCCGAAGCCACGAAATCTTTGTGATGTTGATGTTCTTCTACATTACTTCTCCTGAAAGGCCTGGTACGCCGCCTGTCCAATCAACGCAAGCTATTTCGATCAGCACCTGAGCGGCGTTTTCCGTTGCCCACGTGCCGGCGAAAGGCTGTCTTCCCGGCGGCTGTGGATTCCCAAAGCCACATCCTTTGCCGATCCTCATCGGATACTTTCTCCCGGCTTCAACAGCCACGCTTGCGACGCGTGCTCGAACCCAACGTGTGGATAATACGTCTCGGCGGCTGGAGCCGCCAGTAACAGGACACTCGTCTTCGGGCCGCTGTATTTTTGCGTCAGACGCATCAATTCTTTCCCGATACCTCGGCGTTGGTGAGACTCGCGGACAACCAAATCCGCCAAATAGGTGAAGAAATTGAAATCCGTCATGCATCGGGAAATGCCCACCAGTAAATCGCCGTCCCATGCCGTGATGACCAGATTCGCGTTCTTCAACATGGCCGCAAACCTCTCCCGGTCATCAATGGGGCGTCGGACGCCCAGCGTGGAAGCCCTGTAGAGGTCAATGACCTGATCCAGCTCCAAATCATTGCCCGTTTGATAGCGAATCATAGGTCCTCAGTTGACACCCGGCGTGCGTCGGTGGTTGCAGAATCGATCTTCGCCGAAGACTGTGCCGTTTGGTCCACAAAATGACAAGGCAGAAACCGTTCTTGCCAGCCGCTCCCAGTTTCATGGGCTCAGGTTCCAATCAGCGTTTTCCGTTGCCCATGGAGCGGCGACACGTTATCTTCCCGGCGGCTATGGACTCCCAGAGCGACCACATCAAACCGCGGCTCGAAAAACGCGAGAAGCTGATCGACAAAGGCATCGACCCGTACGGTGGACGATTTGACGTTAGCGAATCGATTGCGACCGCGCGGGCCAACCCGACACCCGACCGCGAGGTGCGATTGGCGGGGCGCGTCCTCAGCCATCGCGACATGGGCAAGAGTTTGTTTGCGGACATCAAGGACTCCTCCGGGAAAATCCAGATTTACGTCAAGAAGCAGGACGTTGGCGAAGAGGCGTTCGACCTGTTCAAGAACTTCATCGATCTCGGCGATATCGTGGGCGTGACCGGCAAGCTGTTCACGACCCACGCCGGCGAGCTGACGGTGAAAGTGGAGACCGTCACGCTGTTGAGCAAGTCGATCCAGCCGTTGCCGAAGGAGTGGTACGGCATCAAGGACGTCGAAACGCGGTTGCGCCAGCGCTACCTCGATTTGATTCTCAACGACAACGTGCGGGAAACGTTTGTGGTGCGAAGCCGCGTGGTGGCCGAGATCCGCAAGTTCCTTGATTCGCGCGGGTTCATGGAAGTCGAAACGCCGATGATGCAACCCATCGCGGGCGGGGCGGTGGCCAAACCGTTCCGGACGCACCACGAAGCGCTGAACATCGACCTGTTTCTGCGCGTGGCGCCCGAACTGTACCTCAAACGGCTGCTGGTTGGCGGCTTCGAGCGCGTGTATGAGATCAACCGCAATTTCCGCAACGAAGGCATCTCGCGTCGCCACAATCCCGAGTTCACGATGCTCGAAGTCTATCAGGCGTACGGCGACTACGAGACGATGATGGACCTCGCGCAGGGCTTGGTCGTGTCGGTCGCGGAGAGCATCGTCGACTCGCTGCTGATCAAACGCCACGACGGCCAAGAGATCGACCTCACACCCCCATGGCGGCGCGTGACGTATCGCGAGTTGATCGAGGAGCGCATCAGCAAGGACTGGTTTACACTCACGCCGGACGAACGTCGAGCCCAAGCCATTAGCATGGGGGTCGAATCCACGGGGGAAACTCCGGACTATGAAGTGACCAACGCGATTTTCGAGAAGGTGATCGAACCGACATTGATGAACCCGACGTTCGTGACGCACCTGCCCGCGGAGTTGGTCGTGCTGGCGAAACCCAACAAGCAGGACCCGAGCATCGTCGACGTGTTCGAGTTGGTCATCAACGGGCAGGAGATCGCACCGGCGTATTCCGAGTTGAACGACCCGGTCCTGCAGCGCGTCCGATTGTTGATGCAGGCCAAAGGACACGACGAGAAACTCGACGAGGATTTTCTGCTGGCGCTGGAACACGGCATGCCGCCCGCCGGCGGGATGGGCATGGGCATCGACCGCCTCGTCATGATGCTCACGGGCGCGGAGAGCATCCGGGATGTCATCCTGTTCCCGTTGCTGCGGCCGAACCCGTAGCGGGTTGTTTCTTTCATGACGCGTCTGCCTTTCGAATTATTCCTTGGCCTTCGTTATCTCAAGCCCAAGCGCACGTTTGTTTCGGTTATCACGCTGATCTCGCTGTCCGGGGTGACGATTGGCGTGTGGGTGCTCATCGTGGTGATCGCGGTCATGAGCGGATTCGACCGCGAGCTGCGCGAGAAACTCATGGGCATGCACGCGCACGTGACGGTGATGGGCGGGGTGATTGAGCACAGCGACCAGTTGTTGAAGACGGTGCTGGACACGCCGCGCGTGAAGGCCGCGACGCCGTTCGCCATGGGGTTGGTGCTCATCGAGTTCGAGCATCGCGCGGCGACACCCTATCTCAAGGGCATCGACCCGAAACGCGAGGTGACCGTCAGCCAACTCGGCTCGTATATCAAAGAGGGCAGCCTCGACCTCGATGGGGACAAGGTGGTCATTGGTCGGGAACTCGCATCGCAATACGGCATTTTTCTCGGTGACAAGATCACGGTCTACTCGCCCCGCTACATCGAGAAGAAAGGGCAGGAAGTGGATGTGCCGATGGAGTTGACGGTCACGGGCATTTTCGAATCGGGAATGTATGAGTACGATGTCGGCCTCATTTTCACGTCGCTGGCGACGGCGCAGGAACTCTACAACCTCGGCAATGCCGTCCAAGGGATTGAAATCACAACCGATGACCCGATCGATGGGGCGCGCGACGTGGCCAGTGCGTTAAACCAAAAGCTGCCAGCCCCGTTGCGAGCGCAGACATGGGCGCAAATGAACCAGCGGTTGCTCGGCGCGATCCAGGTGGAAAAATCGGTCATGTTTTTCATCCTGACGTTCATCATCATCGTCGCGGCATTTGGCATCATGAGCACGTTAATCACGGTCACGGTGCAAAAGACGCGCGAGATCGGTGTGATGAAGGCACTGGGCGCTGCTTCGGGAAAAATCCTGCGCATTTTCCTGCTGCAAGGGTTTATCGTTGGCGTGTTCGGCGTGGCCATCGGGATTGGACTGGGCCTGCTGACCGTCCGCAACATCAACCCGATCAATCATTTTCTGTCGCACGTCGTCGGCATCGAATTGTTCCCCCGCGACATCTACAATTTTGCCAGCATCCCGGCGTTTCTGACGGTCCAGGATCTTCTGACCATTGGCGTCTCGGCGCTGGTGATCTGCACGCTGGCGGGCTTGTTGCCGGCGGTGCGCGCCGCCCGCCTCGAACCTGTGGAGGCGCTCCGGTATGAGTGAGGCCGGCGGGGACATTTTGGTTGCGCGTGGCCTGCGCAAATCCTACACTTTGGGTTCGCAGAAGCTTGAGGTGTTGCGGGGAATTGACGTGCGGGTGCGCCGCGGTGAAGCGCTCGTGATCGTCGGCGCATCGGGGGCGGGAAAGAGCACATTGTTGCATTTGTTGGGTGGACTGGATGCGCCATCGGCAGGCGACGTGAGCCTGGATGGCGCTTCGCTTTTTGCGATGTCAGGCGCAGTGCGGACAAGATTGCGCAACGAGAAGATCGGATTCGTGTTTCAGTCGTACAATTTGTTGCCGGAACTCGACGCGCTGGAGAACGTGTGCCTGCCGGCGTTGATGCAGCCGCGCGCGCGCGATGGCGTGGCGGAACGGGGCCGGGAATTGCTGACGGCCGTCGGACTCGGGGAACGGCTGGAGCATCGGCCGGCGGAGTTGAGCGGTGGCGAACAACAGCGCGTGGCCGTGGCGCGGGCGCTGATGAATCGGCCGACGTTGTTGCTGGCGGATGAACCGACCGGCAACCTGGATTCGAAGACCGGCGAGGCGATCCTCGATCTGCTCTGGCGGTTGCGCGAAGAGTCGGGAACGACACTGGTGATGGTGACGCACGACCAGCACGTCGCCACGCGCGGCGAACGGGTGTTGGAGATTGCGGATGGCCGGATTTTGGAGTAAGTAAAGGTAGTTGTGAGGAAGCGATTGTGAAGATCTATTTGGATGGCAAATACGTCTCGGAAGACGAGGCGAAAATATCCGTTTTCGACCACGGTCTGTTGTATGGCGATGGCGTGTTCGAGGGCATCCGTCTGTACGGCGGACGCATCTTCCGTCTCGAGCAACACCTGGACCGTCTGTTCAACTCCGCCAAGGCGATCATGCTGCCGGTTCCCTTGATGAAGGAGCAACTGGTCGACGCGTGTTGTGAGACGTGCCGCCAAAACAAGTTGAAGGACGGCTATATCCGGCTCGTCGTCACGCGCGGGGTGGGTTACCTCGGGCTCAACCCGTTTCGGTGCAAGAATCCGACGGTGTTCATCATCGCGGATACGATCGATCTGTATCCCGAGGAGGTGTACCGCAAGGGGCTGAAGCTGATTACGGCCAGCACGCAGCGGACAAATCCCGCCGCGGTGAGTCCGTCGATCAAGTCGTTGAACTATTTGAACAATATCCTGGCGAAGATCGAGGCGGTGAACGCCGGGACGGTGGAAGCGATCATGCTCAACAGCCAGGGACACGTTGCCGAATGCACGGGCGACAATATTTTCCTGGTGCGGCGCGGCAACCTGGAGACACCGCCGGTCAGCGCGGGGGCGTTGATTGGCATCACGCGCCAAGTGGTGTTCGAATTGGCGGCCAAACGCGGCATCAGCGTCAGCGAACCGAACCTGACACGGTACGATTTGTCGACGGCGGACGAGGTGTTTCTCACGGGAACCGCTGCGGAGATCGTGCCGGTGGCAAGCATTGACGGACGGATCATCGGCTCCGGCCATCCGGGGCCGCTCACCTTGAAATTGACGGAAGATTTCCGTAAGTTGACCCGCACCGACGGGGTATCGATCGGGACGAAATAGACCATGCTCTGCGACATTTGCAAAAAGGCCGAGGCGACAGTCCATCTGACCCAGATTGTGGACGGGAAGATGTTGAAGGTGGATTTGTGCGAGTCCTGCGCCAAGGAGAAGGGCGTGCAGGAAGCGGCCGGATTTTCACTGGCGAATTTGCTGGTCGAACTGGGCGGGGGAGAGGAGTCGAGGGTCGAAGCTCCGGGGGTGCAATGCCCGGTATGCGGGTTCACGCAGGCGGATTTCAAGAAGACCGGTCGACTCGGGTGTAGCGCGTGTTGGGAAACTTTCGAGCCGGCTCTGGCATCGTTGTTGAAAGCGATGCACAAAGGGGACCATCACGTGGGCAAGGTGCCGACAAAAGCCGAGCACACGGTGGCCCTGAACGGCAAGATGCAGGAATTGGCGGAGCAGTTGGAGAAGGCGGTGCGCGAAGAGAAGTACGAGGATGCGGCGCAGATTCGCGACCAGATACGCGAGATGGAAGCGAAGTGGAAGAAGACGGTCGGCGCGGCGCCGTCCACTGAGTAATGTAATCATGAAGATCGACGATTTGCTGAAGAGTCCGAGCGAGTGGGTCAAGGCGGACGGACCCAACAGCAAGATTGTCATGTCGTCGCGGGTGCGCCTGGCGCGCAACATTCGGGACCACCCGTTCCCGGGCTGGGCCAAGAAGGTGGAGCGCCAGAAGCTGCTCGACGCGATCCAGCCGGTGGTCGAGGCATTGCCGGAGATGGCCGAACACTTTGGGGATTCGATGGACAACATCAGCGCGATCCACAAGCAGGTGCTGGTGGAGCGCCACCTGATCAGCCGGGAACACGCGGCCAAGAACGTGGGCAGCGGCGTGGTCATCAATGGTCGCGAGACGATCAGTGTGATGGTCAACGAGGAAGACCACCTGCGGATGCAGGCGATCAAGTCGGGACTGCAACTCAAGAGCATTTTCAAGATCATTGACCGGGTCGACACCGAGTTGGAAGAGCACCTGGAGTTTGCGTTTTCGCCCAAGCTCGGTTACCTGACGGCGTGCCCGACCAACGTGGGGACGGGGATGCGCGGGTCGGCGATGTTGCATCTGCCGGGGATGGTGCTGAGCGACCAGATCAACCAGGTCGTGCAGGCAGTGAACAAGCTGGGCCTGGCCGTGCGGGGCCTGTACGGGGAAGGAACCGAGGCGCTGGGGAACGTCTTCCAAGTGTCGAACCAGACGACACTGGGTGAAAAGGAGATGGAAGTCGTCGAGCGTCTCAACAAGGTCGTCCTGCAGATAATTGAGCACGAAGAGAACGCGCGCATCACGCTCCTTGAAAAGAAGCCAAAATTGGTTTATGATCAGATTGGGCGTGCGTATGGCATTCTAACCAATGCACATACAATCAGTTCGAAAGAGGCATTGAATCTGCTTAGTTTGGTACGTATGGGGGTAGATTTAGAGATATTTCCGGCCACAGCGCGAGTGACAGTGGATGAAATGTTCATTCTGTCCCAGCCAGCTCACGTGCAGCGGGCGGCGGCGCGGAAGCTGACCGCCGAGGAACGCGACATTTTGCGGGCGGAGCTGATTCGCACGCAGTTGGCGACAATTTCGAAACCGGATTTGACCGACCGTCCCCGGGGGGACAGCGGGCGAGCCGAACCAGAATGAGAGGACGGTGATGGAAATGAACAATTTCACGCCGCGAGCGCAGCAGGTGCTCGCGTTGGCCCGCAAAGAAGCGGACCGGTTCAACCACAACTACGTGGGCACGGAACATCTGCTTCTTGGCCTGATCAAACTGGGCCAGGGGGTCGCCGTCAACGTCCTGCAGAAAATGGGCCTCGATCTCGAGACCGTGCGCATGGAAGTGGAGAAGCAGATTGGCACCGGACCCGAGACCAAGATGGTCGGCAATATTCCCTACACGCCCCGCGTGAAGAAGGTCCTCGCGCTCGCGCAGAAGGAAGCCAAGCAGCTCAATCACAATTACGTCGGCACCGAACACATTCTGCTCGGATTGCTTCGGGAAGGCGAAGGAGCGGCGGCGCGCATTCTGAAATCGCTCGATGTCGACATCGAACGGTGCCGCAACGAGATTTTGAAGGAACTCGACCCCAACTTCACGCCGAGCGAAGGCGCGGCCGAAGAAGGGGAAGCCACCGCCAGCAAGAAGGAAATGAAGACGCCCGCGCTACGCATGTTCGGGCGCGACCTCACGGAGTTGGCGCGCAAGGGCGACCTCGACCCGGTGGTGGGCCGCCAGAACGAAATTGAGCGCGTGATCCAGATTCTCTGCCGCCGCACCAAGAACAACCCTGTGCTTCTCGGAGAAGCCGGTGTCGGCAAGACCGCCATTGTGGAAGGGTTGGCCCAGGAAGTTTCCAAGGGCAATGTACCCGAGATTTTGCGCGACAAACGCGTCGTGACCCTCGACCTGGCGTTGATGGTGGCGGGCACGAAGTACCGTGGCCAGTTTGAGGAGCGTATCAAGGCCGTGATGGACGAGATCAAGCGGTCGAAGAACGTCATCCTGTTCGTGGACGAATTGCACACGATTGTCGGTGCCGGTTCGGCCGAAGGCGCGATGGACGCCAGCAACATCATCAAGCCCGCGTTGTCCCGGGGCGAATTGCAGGTCGTCGGCGCGACCACGATGAACGAGTACCGCAAGTACATCGAAAAGGATGCGGCGTTGGAACGACGGTTCCAGACGATCGTCGTCGAACCGCCCACGGTCGACCAGACCGTCGAGATTTTGAAGGGCCTGCGTCCGAAGTACGAGGAGCACCACCGCGCCAAGTTCTCGGACGAGGCGCTGCTGGCGGCCTCGCGGCTTTCCGACCGGTACATCACGGGTCGGTTCCTGCCCGACAAGGCCATTGACGTTGTCGATGAAGCGGGCGCGCGCGCGCGCATCCAATCGATGACCCGGCCCCCGAACATACAGAATTCCGAGCACGATATCGAGAAGATCAAAGAAGAGAAAGAGGCGGCGATCAAGGCGCAAGACTTTGAACTGGCCGCCGGGCTGCGCGACAAGGAAAAACAGGCGCGGGAACGACTCGAACAGACGCTGGCGGAATGGCGCCAGGCGCGGGACGAGAAACAGATTGTGATCACGGAAGACGACATCATGCAGATTGTCGCCAAGTGGACGGGCATTCCCCTGAGCCGGATGGAGCAGAAGGATGCCGAGAAACTGCTGGCGATGGAAGGCGAGTTGCGCAAGACGGTCATCGGCCAGGACGAGGCCGTGATTGCCATCAGCAAGGCGTTGCGCCGCAGCCGCGCCGACCTCAAGGACCCGAACCGTCCGATTGGCTCGTTCGTGTTCCTCGGTCCGACCGGCGTGGGCAAGACGTTGATGGCGCGGGCGCTGGCGGAATTCATGTTTGGCGACCAGGATGCACTGATCCAGCTCGACATGAGCGAGTACATGGAGAAATTCAATGTCTCGCGGCTAGTCGGTTCGCCGCCGGGGTATGTGGGCTACGAAGAGGGCGGCCAGTTGACCGAGCGCGTGCGACGCCGTCCGTACTCGGTGGTGCTGTTCGACGAAATCGAAAAGGCGCACCCCGACGTTATGAACATGCTCTTGCAGATTCTCGAAGACGGGCACCTGACCGATTCGCTCGGTCGCAAGGTGGACTTCCGCAATTGCGTGGTCATCATGACCTCCAACATTGGCGCCGAGATGATCCGCAAGGCGGGTGAACTCGGTTTCGCGCCGGTGAAGGAAGAGCACACGTACGCCGACATGAAGAACAAGCTTCTGGAAGAAGCCAAGCGCGTGTTCAAGCCCGAGTTTATGAACCGCCTCGACGACTTGATCGTGTTCCACAACCTGACCAAGGCGGACATGGGCCAGATCGTTCATCTCGAGGTCGAGAAGGTCAAGACCCGCCTCAAGTACAAGGATGTGGAAATCGCCCTGACATCGGCGGCGACCGATTTCTTGATCGAGAAGGGCTACGACCCGCAGTTCGGCGCGCGTCCGTTGCGTCGGGCGGTGGAAAAGTACCTGCAGGATCCTCTGGCCGAGGAAATTCTGCGGGGGAACTTCAAGCCCAACGAGACGATCGAAGTCACCGTCGGCGACGACAAGGACAAACTGGTATTCAATCAACTAGCCGCCAGCGCAAGCTGAGCGGTGTAGTCGTTTCACCCCCGGCCGCCCCGAAGAGATTCGGGGCGGCCTTTTTGTTTGGGAATGCGGGACGTGTGTGCTAACGGCGGGCTTGCAACGGGTTGGGCGGTCTCTTATGCTGCGCGCGGCACCATGGAGGCGGTACAACGATTCCGGCAATTCGTGATCGACCAGCTTAATCAGCTCGGGTCGATGCTCCTGCTGTTGCTGGATATCGTCAAGACCACGTTCTCGAAGCGGCCGCGGTGGCGCGAGACAGTCGACCAGATATACAAGATCGGCTGGCAATCGCAGGCGGTGGTGGTGGTGACGGGGGCGTTCACCGGCATGGTGTTTGCCGTGCAAACGTACCTGCAATTTCACAAGGTGAAGATGGACACGGCGGTGGGGCCGGTCGTCAGCGTGGCGATGACGCGCGAACTGGGGCCGGTGCTGACGGCGTTGATGGTGGCGGGACGCGTGGGGGCGGCGATTGCGGCGGAGCTGGGCACGATGAAGGTGACGGAGCAACTCGACGCGATGCGGTCGATGGGGACGGCGCCGGTCGACTATCTGGCCGTGCCACGGTTCATCGCGTTGATGGTCGGGCTGCCGCTGTTGACAGCGGAAGCCATGTTTTTCGGGATCTTTAGCGGGTATTTTGTGGGCGTGCACATGTGTGGAATCGACCAGGCTTATTTCCTGAACCACATGTACCAATTCACGACCGCCAAAGACGTGGCGAGCGGGCTGATCAAGTCGGTGTTTTTCGGCATGTTTATCGCCCTGATAGCGAGTTACAAAGGATTCAATGCGGACGAAGGCGCCGAAGGCGTGGGCCGGGCGACGACCGAAGCGGTGGTGGTGTCGTCGTTGACCGTGCTGATCGCGAATTTTTTCCTCACGGTGGTTTTCAGCAAAATCATCCCCGTATGATCCAGATACAGGACCTACACAAGTCATTCGATGGCGCCGAAGTACTGCGCGGCGTGAATTTTGAGATCCGCGACGGGGAGACGCTGGTCATCATCGGGCGCAGCGGCGGCGGCAAGAGCGTGTTGCTCAAGCATCTGTGCGGGTTGCTGCGGCCGGATGGGGGCCGGGTGATTGTGGATGGTGTGGACATCGAGCCCCTGACGGAGCGCGAACTCACGCCGATCCGGAAGAAGTTTGGGGTATTGTTCCAAGGGGGGGCCCTGTTCGATTCGATGACGGTGTTTGAGAACGTGGCGTTTCCACTGCGCGAGGAGCGGAAGCTGGAGGAACCGGAGATCACCCAGCGGGTCGAGCAGGCGCTGACGATTGTGGATTTGCTGAACGCGAAGGACAAGAAACCGGCCGAGTTGAGCGGCGGGATGCGGAAGCGCGCGGGGCTGGCCCGCGCCTGCGTGGCCAATCCCAAGTACATTTTGTACGACGAGCCGACCACGGGACTTGATCCCGTGTTGGCGGACCACATTAACGATTTGATCCTGCGGACGCGCGACCAGTTGCGGGTGACGAGCCTCGCGGTGACGCACGATATGACCAGCGCGTACAAGATCGCCGACCGCATCGCGATGCTGCACGAGGGGCGGATTCACGCCGTGGGCACGCCGAAAGAGATTCAGTCGACCGCCGATCCGATCGTGAGGCAATTTGTGACGGGGACGGCAGAAATTCAGAAGGAGGCACAACGTGGCACAGAAACGGTCAGTTGAAATCCGAGTCGGCATCTTCTTTGCCGTCTGTTTGGCACTGCTGGCGGCGCTCATTTGGAAGTTTGGCAAGTATCAGCCGCTCTCGCGCAACGGGTACGAGATCAATGTGGTGTTCTCCAGTGTGGGGGGAATCGTGGAGGACGCCAGCGTGCTGTACGCGGGCATCAAGGTGGGCAGCGTGCGCGCCATTACGTTGGACCAGACGGGCGAATTGAAGGTGATCGTGAAGCTCTCGATCCTCAATGGCGTGAAGATTCGCAAGGATGCGAAGTTCGACATAAACACATCCGGGCTCCTGGGCGACCGGTACATCGACGTGACGCCGCGGAGCGCGACGGCGGATTTCCTCAAGCCCGGAGACACCGTCAATGGATCGACGAGCGTGGAACTCAGCGAGGCGATCCACAGCGTGGTGGATGTGCTGCATCAGGCGGCGGGGACGATCGAGCGGGTGGACAAAGCGATTCAACGCATCGATGAAACGGTGTTGAGCCGCCCGACCCTCGATCATATCGACTCGGCCCTGGCCAATATCGACACGGTGAGCAGTAATGCGATTGGTCTGACCGTGAGCCTGCGTGGGGTCGTGGACGAGAACCGCGGGAAGGTGGATTCGACGCTGACAAAGTTTTCCGAAGCCGCGAACGACCTCCGGGAGGCTTCGAGCAATGTCGATCAGGTGGTGATCTCCAATCAGGCCGACATTCACGCGGCGGTCAAGAACCTCGCGGATAGCACGGCGCGGCTGAACGATATTTTGGCGCGTCTCGAAAAGGGGCAGGGGACGGCGGGCAAACTACTCGTCGATCCGACGTTGCACGACGAGATTGTGCGGCTGGTGCAGAATTGGCGGAAATACGGAATTTTGTACAAGGAAGGGAACCGGCCTGAGAAAAAGAAGCCGGAACCCACCACAAACTGGTCCGCGCCGGATTCGTCGCATCCGTCGCAGGGCGGATCCGGCACCCTGATATTCGGCACCGATTCGACGCCGCCGGCGAAGTAGCGAGCAGATCAACGCTCAACCCGCCAGAGGCGGGCAAACGCGCGGGACTTACTGACCGGCTCCGAGTCGTGTGAGTGCGTTTTTGGCCGGGGCATAATCGGGTCGGAGCTCCAGGGCCTGCTCGAAGTGGGCGATGGCTTCCTCGATTTTGCCCGTTTGCGCCAGCGCCATCCCCAAATCGACGTGCGCCTCGGCGAAATCGGGTTTGATCCGTAACGCCTGCTGGTAGTGTTCAATAGCCTCTTCACGCTTGCCGGTCTGATACAAAGCGGTCCCGAGGCTGTTGTGCGCCTCGGCGTAATCCGGTTTGATCCGCAGGGCCTGCTGGAAGTGGGCGATGGCTTCCTCGATCTTACCAGCTTGCGCCTAAGCGGTCCCGACGTTGTTGTGCGCCTCGACGTAATCGGGCTTAATTCGCAACGCCTGCTCATAATGCCCAATTGCCTCGCTGACCTTCCCCTCCTGCAAGAGGACATTTCCCAGATTGTAATGCGCATCGGCGTAATTGGGGTTGATCCGTAGGGCCTGCTGGTAGTGTTCAATAGCCTCTTCACGCTTGCCGGTCTGATACAAAGCGTTCCCAAGGCCGTTGTGCGCCTCGGCGCAAGTGGCCGAGATACGTAGCGCTCGCACGAACTGTTCCACCGCCTCCCGCACCCGGCCTACTTGCAACAAGGCGACCCCCAGATTGCAGCGCGCCTCGATGTAATCCGGCTTGATCTGCAGCGCCTGCTCGTAACGCGGTATGGCTTCCTTGGGCCTGCCCATCTGGGCCAGCGCAAATCCAAAACCGAGATTCGCTTTGGCGGAATACGGATTGATTCGTACCGCTTGCTCATCCTGCTCGATGGCCTCCGGAAGCCGGTCCAACTGACAGAGCACCATCCCTAACATTACGTGCGCCTCGCACGCTTGCGGCGCAATTTCGACGCCTCGTTGCGCGTATGTAAACGCCTCGCTGGTCCTCCTTTGACTTAACAACTCCATAGTAAGTTCCCAATTCGCCTCTTCGGAGTCTGGGAATTCCACCGATGTGGCTCGCCACATGGTTTCGTCGCTATACCAGTCCGGTATCAGACAACGAGTGCCTGCAGCGAAGGCGCATAGTTCACACGCCAGCAAACCGACCAGCGCGCCTCGCGCCATCGTCGGCGAACGGCGCCACACCCACACTCCCGCCGCCCCGGCGAACAGAAGCACCGGGAGCATCGCCATGTACGCGAACCGCAGCGCCACCACTTGCCGGCCATAGGGTATGAGCCCGGATATGGGAAGAACCAACATCATGTACGAACCCCAAGTTGCCGCCAGTATTGGCAAGCGGCGTCTTTGACATGTAGCCACCGCCGTGATGATTAGAACCGTGAGCACTGATGCCAGCACCACCCACTGACTGAGCAGTACGTCCGAGACATAGTTGGGCGACAAATGAGATGGCCAGACCAGTTTCACCAGATAGAACGTCAGACTCTCGCACACATGGAACACACGTGCCGACAGCGGGACCACAACCACCGGTGTCATCGGCCCGAGCTCCCGGGGCCCCGTGGTGATCATCGTCGCCACCCCCACCAGTCCGGCGAGGGCAATCAGCGCCGCCTTCTCCCACACCAATCGTCCCCAGCCGAGCTGCTCGTGGCGCTGTAGGGGAAAGTAATCGATCGCCAGCATCACAACGGGCAGCGACACCGCAATCGGTTTGCACAACAGCGCGGCCACGTACAACGTCCATACCGCCCACCGACGGGTGCCGACGACGTACGCCCACAGGCAGCCGATGCCGAACGTTGTGCACAGCAATTGCGTTCGCCCCGACATCCATGCCACCGACTCCGTTTGCAACGGGTGAATCGCGAAAACCACTGCGACGCCCAAGGCCACCGTCAACCGTTCGCCAGTGGTCAAAGCCGTCGCTCCCAAGAGCGTCTGCAGGAAGCCGAACACGAGCGCTGCATTGAGCGCATGTACGACAGCACTGGTCGCGTGGTGCCCAGCTGCATCTTTTCCCCATATTTGGTAGTCCAGAGCGTGGGACAAGCGGGGCAGCGGCTGATAGTACTGGAACGTGGACGTAAACGCCCATTTCACGGCGTTCCAAGTCAGGCCCTTCCACCGTATCGACTGCTCCAAATACTCCAAATCGTCTTCTCTCAGAAACCCGTTGTGGACGCTCGGCCAATACAGCCAGACAGTGACCGCAAAAATCACCAGTGCCACTCCCACCAATTTTATGCGGCTGACATTCATGCAAATGAGGACTATCTGGCTTCCCCACGAATCCAATCACACACCCGGCTCACACGCAATCGAGAACGCTCCCGGTGTTGTGGCACCCGCATCTACCCGCTGGGAGCAATGTCGAGGTCATCCGGCGAGCGTGACGCGAACTGCCCCGACCTCAGAGTCGGGGTAATCCACCTACGGCGGGCAAGCTCGCTACTGTTGTGGGACGTGAAATCGTTAAGCGGGATTTGAGTTGACAGTAGTATCGCCCGGTGATATACGGATGTGCAATTATATCTGTTAGTGTGGGTTGCTCTTTGACATAGTAGCAGAGGGGATCGGATTGGGGACGGGGATGCGGCTCGCCGGGAGGCTTGCCCCGCCTACGGCGGGTAAACCTCCAAAGGACCCGATACACAGGGGCGGGGGGCCAGATATGTAATTCTGCCAAACGAAGCCAATTTTTTCGGGTGTTGTGGGTTGTGGAGTAGCTTGAGAGACAATGTTTTAGGAATCCAAGTGTGGCATTTTGTCACATGGCTTCGTTTGGCAGCGTTCTCTTCCCGATCACGCTGCCCTTCGGGCCTCGGAACGAC
>JBKQMH010000130.1:0-34298 GCA_052146795.1 Verrucomicrobiia bacterium | reverse complement strand
ATTTGGGACGGGACCCGGTCCGATGGTTGGTGAGCCACGGCTTCCTCTTTCATCTCCCACCGGAACTGCGTTGGTGTCTCGCCATGCTTCTGTTCGTCTGCCTTGCCTGTCTTGTCGGCGCATTGTTGGGCAGCCTGATTGAAATGCCGGCCCTGGCGCTACGAAACCGCCTCTTCCCCGCTCGCGCGGACGCGTTGACCAATGCGACCATCATTTCGGCGACGCATGCCGAAGGATCGAATTCATGAAAATTGCCGTCGCGTCCGCATTCCTGGGTCACGTCCTGCGCGGCGTCGAGAGTTGGGCGCAAGACCTGGCCGCGGAATTGCACCGGCGCGGGGTGGATGTCACGCTCTTTCAAGGCGGCGGCCCACCGGACGTCTCCTATGCACGCCACATCCGCTGTCCGGATCACACGGACCCATTCTGGAAACAGGTGACGCGCTTCACCCGACACGGTTTGTGGCGCTACGGGCTCGGTTCACCACTCCACTTGCAACAAGTGGTGTTCGCACGGCGCGTCGCCCGTGAATTGCATCGGGGCGGGTTTGACATCGTCCACACCCAGGATGCCGGTACCGCGCTGGTTTTGGAAAGGGCGCGGCGCGCAGGCCGTCACCCGGCCAAGGTCATCCTCGCCAATGGAACGGAAGAGCCCTTCGAATTCCTGAACCAGTTCGAGCACGTCCAAGAGTTGGCCCCGTACTATCTGGAATTGGACCGTAAGAACGGGATGTCACCGGACCGAGAATGGTTTGCCATCCCCAACTTTGTCGATTGCGATGTCTACACTCCGGGAGATCAGGCGCAGGCCAGACAACAGTTTGGAATCCCTCGGGATCGGTTCGTTGTATTCGATGCCGCCGCGCTCAAATTGACTCACAAGAGATTGGACTGGCTCGCCAAAGAAGTGGCCATCGCCCGGCAAAAGTATCCCGAGATTATGTTGGTCGTGGCCGGAGCGACCACCCCGGAAACCCCCCAGGTTGAACACGCCATTCGTAAGTACCTCGGAGAAGACGCGTGGATTCTCAAGGACATCCCCCGCCAGAACATGCCGGACCTCTATCGGGCCGCAGACCTGTTCGCCCACGCCGCGTTGACCGAAATGTTCGCCATTGTCTTGCTTGAGGCGGGTGCGACCGGTCTGGGCTTGCGTGGCCACAAATTCCCCGTGATCGAATGGGTCATCGGGGCCGGAGGCGCTTGTGTGGACATGGAGAGACCGGGCGACCTGGCGCTTTCGATCATCGAGTCCCGCGAAAATCCCCTCCTGCGCGCACAACGCGGCAGCAACGCCCGTCACCTAGTTACGGAGCGGTTCGATCGAGTTCGTGTCGTTGACCGGATCGTTGACATGTATGAGGTGGTATTGAAACACCGATGACCTCCCCGCTCGTGAGCGTCGTGATCCCGACTTATAACTATGGGCGCTATATTTGTGAGACGGTTGAGAGCGCGTTGGGCCAGACCTACTCTCCGATCGAGATCATCGTCGTTGACGACGGTTCCACGGACGACACCCGCGAGTGCCTGGCCGCCTACGGCGACCGCATCCGCTACATTCACCAGCAAAACCGCGGTCTGTCGGCGGCGCGCAACACGGGCATTCAAGCGGCACAGGGTAAGTTTGTCGCGCTGCTGGATTCGGACGATCTTTGGTTGCCAGATAAGCTGGAGCGACAGGTAACCGTCGGTATCCACCAACCCGATATCGGGCTGGTGGCCACGGACCGGTTCGCAATCGATGAAACCGGACGGCGGCTGGACTATGTGGCCGAATCCTGTTCCCGGGATGGGTTTTGTGAGTTGACCGCGCGAGATCTGCTGGAGTTTGCTGCGTTCAGCCCGTCTTCCGTTCTCGCCCGCAGGGATTGCCTGCTGATGATGGGTGGATTCAACGTGGGCCTCACCGCCGTCGAGGACATGGAAATGTGGGTGCGCATCGCCGTGCGCTTTCGGGTGGTGCGCCTGAACGCGACGCTCACGGCTCAGAGGTTTCATTCGAAAAGCATGAGTCACCAGGCGGATTCGATGTTCCGAAATCACCAGAAGGCCATCGCCGAGTTATTCGACGGAGTTCCCCAACTGTACGGGCGCCAAGGTTGGCGACGGGTCGCAGAGGCACGGATGTACCGGGAAGTGGCGTTCATGCGGTTCAATGGCGGCAACCGCGCGGGAGCCTTGCGGGACCTGCTGCGCTCGGGCTGCCGCTGGCCATTCGCCCTGCGCAACCGGCAGGCACAAAAGAGACCCCTTGAGCGAGTTAAGATGTTCTTGCGATACAGTCTTGCGAGGAAACGGGCTGCGGAAGGAGCCGGCTAGATCCATGGGGTTTCTCCTGGTTTGCACCTACGTCGCCGTTCTGTTGTTGCGCCCGCAGGAATGGTACGAACCGGTCAAGGGATACGAACTGGTGAACATCATCGCGATCCCGACGATCCTGATCGCGTTCATTCAGCAAAGCAAGAGCAAGGCGGGTAATTTCTTTTTACGGAACCGGTTCTCCCAGGCGATGCTGGGACTGTTCGCCTCGGTGATGCTGTCTCAACTGGTCAGGCTTCGCCTCTCCGGCGCGATCGATGCCGTTCGGGAATTTGGAAAGATCGTGATCCTTTTCTACCTGGTGGCGATCCTGGTCAATACGCCCCGTCGCGTGAGAATCATGATGTGGGTCATCATTGGTTCATCAATGATTCTTGCCTATCATACCTACCTGCAAGTCCAGACGGGCCACGGTTTCGGCAATATCGAACCCTACGGCTCGTTCGATTCGGGAGATTTCCGCGTCATTGGATCCGGCATCTTTGCTGATCCGAATGATTTTGCCATGCTCTACCTGATGGCCATGCCGTTTGCCTTCTGCCTCCTAACGGCGGGTGGTGCCATCGCCAGCAAGCTACTCCTGCTCTGCAGCCTGCCACCCATGGTGTACGTGCTGTACTATACGCAATCGCGTGGCGGCGTGATCGGATTCTGCGCCATGATTATCGCCTATTTCTGGACGGCCACGAAAAATCTTATGATTCGTGTCTTGCTGCTGGTCACCTTGCTATCTGTCGTCGCGGTTTTTGGCCCGGAGCGGGCTCGCGGCGCGTACATGGAAGGCTCGGCCTCAGGACGCGTCATGGAATGGGGGTACGGAATCCAAATGCTGAAAGAGAATCCGCTGTTCGGGTTCGGGTACCAACGGTGGCCGGACTACAGTGGCGGTATGGCGGCGCACAATTCGCTGGTCAATTGTTTCGCCGAGCTCGGCTTGGTCGGCTACATCTGCTGGTTCTCGCTGTGCCTGCTCATCGTGAAGTCGGTGCTCCGCATCGCCCGTGCTGAAGGCCAGGTCGATTTCCGGACACGGCGGGTCGCCAACGGACTGTTCGCAGCCCAGGTCGGCTACCTGACCGCGGCCTTCTTTCTCACGCGAACCTATAACCCCGTCCTGTTCTTCCTCCTCGGCATAGGGCTCGGATTGATCCGCTGGGTCGAAACCCAACAGGCAGATTCCTCGCCGCTGGTGCAGGTTTCCTCACGGGACGTAAGACAAAGTGTGATCTACGCGCTTGTGAGCATTCCCGCAATCTGGCTCATCATCCGCGCCTATTGGGCGGTCAGCGGCTCTGGATAAGCCATCGAACAATCATGCTGTTTAATTCCTGGCAATTTTTCGTGTTTCTCGCCGTCGTTCTGGCGCTGTACTACTCCCTGGCAACGCTGCCGCAGAACCGGATGCTGCTGGTCGCCAGCTACTTCTTCTACGGATGGTGGGATTGGCGGTTCACCAGTCTGTTGATGATTTCGACAATTTTCGACTTCCATATTTCCATCGCGATCGACAACGCCACGGATCAGCATCGACGGAAACTCCTGTTGCTGGTCAGCATTCTGGTGAACTTCGGGATGCTGGGTTTCTTCAAGTATTTCAATTTTTTTGTCGATTCCACCGCGCACGTCCTCCAATGGTTTGGTCTTCAGCCACATCTGCCAGTTCTTCGCATCATCCTCCCGGCAGGAATCTCGTTCTACACGTTCCAGACAATGAATTACGTGATCGACGTGTACAAACGAAAGATGAAACCCACCACCGATTTCCTGACCTATGCCCTGTTCGTGTCCTATTTTCCGCACCTGGTCGCCGGCCCGATCATTCGCGCGGAAGTCCTGTTACCCCAGCTGCTCCGCAAACGCATCGTCACGAACGAACACCTCAACACCGGCAGCACACTCATCCTCATCGGATTGTTCAAGAAGGTGGTGATCGCCGATGTTCTGTCGCCCGACGTTGAGCCATTCTTCGCCACGCCCCACGCGTTTTCGTCGCTCCTGCTGCTGAAGGGGCTATACTATTTTTCGCTGCAAATTTACTGCGACTTTTCCGGCTACACCGATATCGCCCGCGGTGTCAGCCGGTTGCTGGGGATCGAGTTGCCCGAGAATTTCAATCAACCCTATCTGTCTCGCAACATCAGCGAATTCTGGAGACGCTGGCACATCTCCCTGTCCACGTGGCTCCGCGATTACCTCTACATTCCCCTCGGTGGCAATCGCCGTGGCCGAGCGAGAACCTACCTGAATCTGTTCATCACGATGTTGCTAGGCGGACTGTGGCATGGGGCCAACTGGACATTTGTCGCGTGGGGGTTCCTGCACGGACTGTACCTTGCCGCCCACAAATTCTATCTCGAATTGCGCGCGCCAACTGAGTCGGTGAGGTCGAACTGGCTACTCAATGTGGTTAAGGTATTCGTCACTTTCCATCTCGTCGCTCTCACGTGGATATTCTTCCGATCCCCCAATTTCCCAACCGCGTTCTCCTATCTCATGGGCATCCTGCACTGGCACGGAGGATTCAACGTGTTGGAGATTGCCGGCGCCCTTTGGTTCATGCTCATCGTCCTGGCGTTCGATCTACCCCAATACTTCTCCGAGAGCCACACCATCATTTTGCACTGGCCGTGGGTCGTCCGCGGCCTTGCCTATGCGACGATGATTACGCTGATCTTCGTCTCGCGAAGCGATCATGCCATCCCGTTCATCTATTTTCAGTTTTGACACCCTACAGATCCGTTGGGGCGTTCCTCGTGGACTCCTGACTGCGGTCTTTTTGCTAGGGATCCTGGAGTTCAGCTTGTCTCGCGCCGACTGGCCGTACCGCAGGTACCCCTCCAGCTACGTCGGCACATTTCTATCCCAGGAAAAAGTCCTGCGTCGCGACCCTGTACCGCCGCGCATCATCATCCTCGGCAATTCACGCTCCAAGTGTGGACTGCTCTCGCAAGAAATGGAGCGCCGGTTGGGACTGCCGAACGGCGCCGTGCTGAATTTATCTATCGAGAGCGGCGATCACTACGACAACTACGTGTTTCAAAAGCGCAATCGACGGCAAATGAAGCCCGCCCGATTGTTGATCTATGGCGTCGACGCCTACGAGTGGAACGCCAACTTTCCTCTCAGTGAACGTTTCCACCATTTTGCCGGGTTCGCCGACCGTCTGAATCTGGAACCGTCCGTACCCAGTTTGTTTGGCTGGTTCTTTCGCACCGAAGAAAAGGCGGCCCTGTATCACGCGATCTTTCGAAGAATCAAAGGACGGCTCGTCGGCGCATCGCGTCTCACAAGCCAGGCAGGAGTCGATGATCCTCCCGCCAACCAGCCGGCGTCACCCGTACCCCTCGGCCCGGTCGAAGGCCGGGTTTCGTTCTGGTACAAAGATTTCCGGCTGTCACCGAATCGGCAGGCACTGCTACAGCGGGTCGTCGCCGCCGCCCGCGAGGACGGACAGCAGGTTGTTATTGTACAACTGCCGTTCCGCGATGAATACGTGCACGAGGTGGTTCGCAGCCACGCTTCGGATTACAACACATACCAACAATCCATTCGCAGTTTGGACGGCGTCGACATCCGTCTATTTGAAGCGGCATCGGACTGCGGCCTTGAACCCTCGGATTTTCAGGACTGGGACCATTTGGACGACACCGGGGCCGAAAAATTCACACGACTATGGTGTGATTGGTTGGCGACGCACGAAAAGGATACGCTGACCGCACTCGGGGCCGGTGCCAGGTAATACTCCACACCGGCCCTGTTACACCTGATCACGAACCACGCCCGATGTCCTTGCAAACAGCCGTTCAACCAGAGAAAATGAGAGCAAGCTTATGAAGGCAGTCATCCTCGCAGGCGGTCTGGGTACCCGATTGCGGCCATTTACGGAGATCATTCCGAAGCCGTTGCTCCCCATTGGCGAAAAGTCGGTCTTGGAAATCCAAATTGAACGGCTCAAGAAGCATGGGTTTGATGAGATTTTTCTCGCGACGAATTACAAGGCCGACTACCTCGAACGCTTTGTCGGTGACGGTTCGCAGTATGGCGTCCGCGTGACGGTCAGCGAGGAGACCAAGCCGCTGGGTACGGCGGGGCCCCTCACACTCTTGCGCGACAAGTTGACCGAGCCGTTCGTCGTAATGAACGGCGATATTCTCAGCCTGATTGATTTTACGGACTTCTTCCGGTTTGCGATGATACAGGATGCCTGGCTCTCCCTCGCGATTCGGCTGCACATCACCCCGTACGCTTTCGGGGACATCTTTTTCGAGGGCGATCGGGTCACTGGAATCGAGGAAAAGCCGAACATCGTCAAATTCATCCTGGCGGGCATCTATATCATGCGTCCGGAAATTTTCGAGATGATCCCCGCCGATACCTACTTCGGCATGGACCTGCTGATTAAGGCAATGCTCAAACGCGGTTCGCCCGTGGTCAAATACAACCTCGAAGCGTACTGGCTCGATATCGGGCAAATCACTGACTTCGAAAAAGCGCAGGATATCTACCGTCAGCACTTCAAAGAGGACTAATCATGCGCGTCTTGGTGACAGGTTGCGCCGGCTACATCGGCTCCGTTCTCACTCGTCAATTGCTCGACAAGGGCCACCATGTCCGGGGCGTGGACGCGCTGTTCTTCGGTGGTGATCCTCTGCTCGATATCGTGACCCACCCCCGCTTCGAATTCGTCCGTGCTGACGTGCGCGATAGCAAGACCTTGGCCGTCACGCTCGACGGCATCGAAACAGTCGCGCACCTGGCCGCGATCGTCGGCGATCCCGCCTGCGCCCAACAACCGGATCTGGCCCGCGCCATCAACCTCGAAGCGTCCACGACGTTACTCCGGCTTTGTAATGAGAGCCCCAGCGTCCAACGCTTCGCGTTCGCGTCCACCTGCAGCAACTATGGCAAAATGCAGGGTGATGGATACGTTGACGAGACATCCCCGCTTCGTCCGGTTTCGTTGTATGCCGAACTCAAGGTCGGATTCGAAAAGCATCTCCTGCAGGCTTCCCTGCGGCCCAACCTCATCCCCACGGCCCTGCGCTTCGCCACGGTCTACGGTGTATCACCACGAATGCGGTTCGATCTGACGGTCAACGAATTCGTCCGCGATCTGGCGTTGGGGAGGACGCTACGCGTTTTCGGCCAGCAGTTTTGGCGGCCCTACTGCCACGTCGAAGACCTGGCCCGTTCCGTCGTTCTTGTCCTCGAGTGCCCGGCCGAGAAAGTCCGTCAGGACGTCTTCAATGTCGGGGACACGCGCGAGAATTACACGAAGGAAATGATCGTCAACGAAATTTTCAAATGTTTGCATGACGTGCCCCGTTCACTGGTCACCTACGTGCAAAAGACGGAAGACCCCCGTGATTATCGAGTCGATTTTTCCAAGATTAATTCGACGCTGGGATTCGAAATCACCAAGCGCGTTCCTGATGGTATTCGCGAGCTTTCCGTCCTGCTTCGTCAGGGGCTGATCAGCGATCCGGATGCAGCCAAATTCAAGAATGTCTGATCCTTCCAACAGTTTCATTCCGCTCAGCGTTCCCGTTATTCAGGGAAACGAATGGGCGTACGTCAAGGAATGCCTCGACACCGGTTGGGTCTCTTCCGCCGGCAAATTTGTTGACCGTTTCGAACAGGAGACCAGTCAATTCACGGGAGCGAAGCACGCCGTGGCTTGCGCCACTGGCACCGCCGCCCTGCACGTCGCACTGCGAATCGCGGGTGTCACGGCCGGTGACGAGGTCATTGTGCCCACCGTCACATTCATCGCGTCGATCAATTCCGTGCGGTACGTGGACGCTCACCCCGTGTTCATGGATTGCGACGAGTACTACAATCTGGACACCGAGAAAACAGGCGACTTCATTCTCCAGGAGACCGTGTTCAAAGACGGTCACACGTACAATCGACGGACCAACCGCCGCGTCGCCGCAGTCATGCCGGTGCACGTGTTTGGCAATGCCGTGTGGCTCGATGAGCTATTGCCGTTATGCCGGGAGCGGAACATCAAGGTCATCGAAGACGCTGCGGAAAGTATCGGCACGAAGTACACCGCCGGCCAGGTCAAGGGCCGGCACACGGGCAGCGTTGGCGACATCGGGTGCTTGTCGTTCAATGGCAACAAGATCATCACCACCGGCGGCGGTGGCATGATCCTTACCGATTGCCGCGAGTACGCCGATCGGGCGAAATATCTCACCACCCAGGCCAAGGATGACGAGGTCAGGTTTGTTCACAATGACGTCGGCTACAACTACCGGCTGACGAATGTTCAAGCCGCCATCGGCGTGGCTCAATTGGAGCAGCTCCCGAAATACTTGGACCTGAAACGGAAGAACTATTCCGCGTACAAGGGCGAAGTCGATGCCATTCCCGGCCTCCACCTCGCCGAAGGTCCTGATTACGCTGCAAACAATCACTGGATGTATGCGTTGCAAATTGACCGCGCGCAATACGGATTGGACAGAGAACAACTCATGGCCAGAATGGGCCAAAACCAGGTCCAAACACGCCCCCTCTGGCAGTTGAACCATTTACAACGCCCCTATACGAACTGTCAGCATTACCAGATTGACCGCGCGAACCATCTGCTGGATGTCACGCTAAACCTGCCCTGTTCGGTTGACTTGACTCCGGTGCAAATACAGCGTGTGATCGAAGTCTTGCAACAAAAACCATGAAGGACATCGTGATCGTCGGGCATGGCGGGTTGGCACGCGAGGTCGCGTTCCTCATCGGGGAAATCAATCGGGCAACCCCCACGTGGAATCTACTCGGCTATATTACTTCCGATGCCGAGTCCGTTTCCAAGACGGTGGGCCGTCACACCGTGCGGGGAACCGACGAGTGGCTCTCGAAGTCCGCGAAGGAAATCGCTGTGACCATCGCCATTGGCCAACCATCGCGGCTGCGCACCTTGCACGGACGTTTTCGCCAGAACCCGAGACTGTCGTTCCCGAACCTCATCCATCCTTCGGTCACCGGAGACTGGGAGCGGATCGCGATGGATTCGGGTAACATTATCCTCAACAACGCGTCGTTCACGACCGATATCAAGCTCGGGTCTCTGAACATCATCAATCCCGGCGCCACAATCGCGCATGACTGCGTAATGGGAAGTTACAACCTCATCAATCCCGGAGCATGCTTGTCAGGCGAGGTCGTGCTGGGCGACGAAATCCTCATGGGCACCGGCGCCCGGATCCTTCAGCAATTGCGCCTGTGCAGTCGTTCGGTCATCGGAGCCGGGGCCGTCGTCACCCGCAGCATCGAAAAGCCCGGGGTCTACATTGGCATCCCGGCGCGAGAAATGAACGCGGCTCGCGCCTGACCAGATGGAGAAATCGACGTGAAAACACTCGTCAGCGTCATCGCCTACAACGAGGAGCCAAACATCCGAGCGACGATTGAGGACCTGCGCACACACAACTGCGGCTTCGACATCGTCGTCATCGACAATGGGTCGCGCGACGCCACCGCCGCGATTTGTCGCGACCTGGGCGTGCCGGTCGTCTCCCACTGCATTAATACCGGTGGTTCCATGGGTACCGTCACCAGCTATTTCAATTATGCCTACCAGCACGGCTACGATTGCCTTTGCCAATTTGACGGTGACGGACAGCATCTGGCCACCGAGTTGCCGGCGATCATCGGACCGGTTCAGCGCGGCGAAGCGGATTATGTGATCGGTTCTCGCTTTCTCGCCAAAGAAGGATTTCAGTCCACGGCCCTGCGACGAGTTGGGATCTCTTCGTTCTCCCGGATTGTATCGAGCATCGTTGGCCAGAAGGTCACGGACGTGACCTCCGGGTTCCGCGCATACAGTCGAAAGGTCATCGGGTTTTTCGGGGCCTACTACCGGTATGAAGTTCACGACACGAGCCAGCTACTGCTCCTGAGCCATTTCGGTGGGGCGCGGATCACCGAAGTGCCGATCCGTATGCGAGAACGCGTACATGGCAAGTCCGAATACGGATTGCGGGATGCGTTCGCGTTTCCGCTCAAGGGAATCGTGAGTATCACCGGCGCGTTGCTACAGCGCCAGAAAATCCAGCACGGAAGGCGGTAACTGCCATGGGATTAAAAATCAAACTCATCGCATTCGCCCTTGGTCTCGTGTTCTTTTACGTGGTGCTGCGCAACGTGAAGCGGAACACGTTTCGTCCCAGCTACGCCGTATTGTGGCTCGGCATGGCGACCTTTCTCCTGTCCATCGCGGTGCTGGAACCGCTCTACAAGTGGATCGCCACCTCCGTGATTGGCATCCTCGATGCCCGCCACATTATCTATATTGCGCTAATCAGTTTCTTGTTGGTGTACGTCTTCTTCCTGACTTCCATGGTTACCCGCCTGTCGAACCAGGTCCTGCAGTTGATCAGTGCCATCGCCATCCTGGAGGCTAAATTGGCCGAGCAAACGAAGTCGCAACACAAGCGCACGGATGCCAGCACTGTCGATCCTCCCCCGGGAACCACTCCATGAAGCGGAAGCACTGGCTATTGGTGCTGATCCTGGCCGTTGCATTCGGTGCCCGCGTTGGATATTCGCTCGCGAAAGGCATCGGTCGCGAACCCGGTCGACCTTCGGATGATGCCTCTTTCTATAGCCGCTACGCCTGGAATCTGGCACAAGGAAACGGCTTCCGCGGGCCCGAACCCGGCGTGGACGGTGAGGTGTTATCCGCTTACCTGCCACCCGGCGCGCCGGCGTTGTTCGCCCTTGTGTACGTCATCTTCGGGAAAAGTTATGCCGCTGTCCGTATCGTGCACGCCCTGCTGGGCGCCGCGTCGGCGTTTCTCCTGTTCCTCCTGGCAAAAGCTGTGATTAATGAGCGTGCCGGATACGTCGCCGCCGCCGCTTACGCTCTGTATCCCAGCGCGATCTTTTACAGCGACTTGTTGCTCACGGAAACACTCTATGCATTCTCTCTCATCTTTTGCCTGTGGCTTTGCGTCGCCCGGTTTGCGCCGCGGCCAACTTGGAAAAGTGCGATGGCATGCGGAATCGCTCTCGGGCTCGCGGCGCTCGTTCGACCGACGATATTCTTACTGATGCCTTTGCTGGTACTCTGGGGATTATTTGTCCTCAAGGGCGTCCGCGCCAAGGCACTCATCTTGGTCGTCGCCGTGGTGACCTACCTGACGACCGTGCCATGGTCACTGCGCAACTACTCTCTCTACCATCGGTTCATCCTGGTTGCCCCGAGGACCTGGACTGAAATCTTAGGCGGCAACAATCCCGTCGTCGCCACCGACCCGAAGTACGCGGGCTACTGTATCTGGTACAGTCAGGTTCCCGGCTGGGAGCACAAGTTCGACGGTGTTCCCCAGATTGGACGAGAGGCCATCGCGAAACAGTTGGCGATCCAGTGGTTGTCCGACCACCCCGACAAATGGTGGTATCTGTTTCGCAGCAAATTCACCCGCTTCTGGTCACCGTTTCTGCACCAAGATAATCGCGCCAATCGACTGATCATGTTGTTAAGTTGGGGACCCGTGTTGGTGTTCTTCATTCCGGCGTTCTTCGTAACACTGGTCAGATTTTTTCAGGAACGTCATCCGGGACTTCTCCTACACCTGTTCATCTTCTCGAATCTGGCAATCGCCCTGATCTTTTACGCCATGCCGCGCCTCCGCTATCCCATGGAACCCTTTTGCATTATCCTCGCCAGCGGGACGGTGATCTGGCTCTGGGACAGAATGTTTCACACAGAAACGCCAGCCACCTGAGTAACGGAATCTTGTGTCCAGTCTCTACGAAAACCTTGGTCGATTCACCGAACGATTGAAACCGCAGCTTTACTTGTGGGTGGCGTTGGCGGTCGTCATCCCCCGTCTTGTGTTCCTCGCCGTCTCTCCCGGCCGCAACGTCTACGGAAACGCACCGGGCGAGCTGGCGGTCGCCCGGAACATCACGGAGGGTCATGGCTATGTCGATGCCAACGGACAACCCGATAGCGACTTCAACCCCGGCTACCCGGCTTTTCTATCGGTGTGCCGGCTGGCTTTCGGGGACTCGTTGTGGCCGATCAAGATCGCGCACATCGCCTTCGATGTCGGGACGGCCCTTGCCCTAGCGTGGGTGTTGGCCGGCGCTTGTTCCACGCTGACTGTCATCCTGCTTGCCGCCGCGTTTGCGCTCCATCCGTTGTTCCTCCTGCTCTGTAACAACGTCAACGATGAACCCCTTCTCACATTCCTCGTCACGATCAGCTTTGTGGCGCTATACCGGGCGCTCAATCACCCATCCTTCTGGCGCTTCGTGATTGCGGGAGCAGCCGCCGGGGTCGCCATCTTCACGAAGAGCACGGCCATCTTCCTGCCGTTCTTTCTGGCCGGCGCCTTGTGGTTGGCCACGAGAAAAGCAGGTGCTCCTTCACTTTGCCACTGGGTTGTATATTTAGTCGCATCCATCGCCGTGTTGGTACCGTGGTCCTATCGCAACTACGTCGCGCTTGGTCACTTCGCGTTCAACGTCCACGGCATCGGACAAAACTTGTGGTTCGGGTCGGACCCGCGTATTTTCACCAGTTATGGGAAAGCTCAACGAGCCGAGGCCGCCGAACTAGCCGCCGAAATGGCGGCGCGCGGAATTCACCCACCGCCAACCAGCAACGTCTTCGACCGCGAACACTGGCAATTGCAGATGGCCATCCAAAAATACAAAGATCTCCTGCGCCAACCCGTCGCCTTGGCACGGGTTTTGTGGTTGAAAGCCACGCGGACCCTCTATGCCAGCGAGGACCGCCCTTCCGGACACCTGCCGATGATTCTGTTGCAAGTGCCCACCTTGCTTTTGGCCGCATACGGAATTACAAGATTGTGGAGGCGAGTTAAAACCCAAATGCTGGCTTGGTTGCTGATGCTCTACGTCGGTTACTATTATTCTGTCGTGTCCGTCGGATTGCCGATGGTTCGGTACTTTGTCCCGGCCATCCCGTTCCTGCTCGCTGCCGCGGCCGTCGGCTTGGCTGCACTACTACAGACGGCGGAAACCCCGGCGTCCGTCGTGACCAACCTGGAACCACTGAAACAATGACCCGCATCCCATTCCTCGATCTGAAAGCTCAATACGCGACCATCCGCAACGAAGTGCAGGCGGCGCTTGCCGAAGTTTGCGATTCGGCGCGCTTTGCACAGGGTCCGCCGACGACTGCATTCGAACAGGAGTTCGCCGCATACTGTGGCGTTGCCCATTGCGTCAGTCTGAATAGCGGCACCAGCGCGTTGCACCTCGCCCTCCGTTGCCTCAACATTGGCCCTGGCGACGAGGTGATTACCACGCCTTTCACCTTCATCGCCACCGCCTGGGCTATCAGCTATGTGGGCGCCACGCCCGTCTTCGTTGACATCGAGCCCGCGCGGCGCACGCTCGACCCGGCCAAGCTGGAAGCCGCTGTGACCCCGCGCACCAAAGCAATCATGCCGGTGCACATTTTCGGCACACCGGCCGACATGGATTCAATCAATGCGATCGCCGCCAAACACAAGCTTCCTGTCGTGGAGGACGCTGCCCAGGCACACGGCGCTCGCTACAAGGGCAAACGTGTGGGCCAATTCAGTGCGATCTCCTGCTTTAGCTACTACCCGACGAAAAACCTTGGCGCGTACGGTGAAGGTGGAGCGCTGTTGGCCAACAACGAAAGGCTTGCGGCCCATGCACGTTCCTTGCGCGAACACGCGCAAAGCGCGCGCTACGTCCACGAGGAAGTCGGCTATAATTATCGCATGGATAGTTTCCAAGCTGCCGTGCTGCGCGTGAAGCTCAAACACCTCGATGCATGGAACGCGGCGCGTGCCGCCCATGCCCGTCGATACACCGAACTGCTCGCGGGCACATCCTACGGTCTGCCAACGGTGCTCGCCGACTCCGAGCCCGTATGGCATTGCTACGTCATCGAATGTGAAAACCGCGACCGTGTCCGCGCCGCTCTGAGCGATGCGGGGATCGATACGGCTGTCAATTACCCCGTGCCCTTACACCTGCAACCGGTCTATCGCCCCCTTGGTTATCATCGCGGCAATCTGCCGGTCGCGGAGCAGCTCTGCGGACGCTGCCTTTCACTGCCCATTTACCCCGAGTTGAGCCCTGAGCAAATCAACGCCGTCGCGCGTGCCCTCCGTGCAGCCGCCTAAAACCATCATGCAGGTCGTGCTCAGTCTGCGAGTCGGCGGACTCGAGCGGGTGGTGGTTGATTTGGTCAATCATGCTTCGGACGAATTTCGATTTGTTGTCTGCTGCCTAGAGGAACCGGGCCCGTGGGCCGGCGAAATTCCACCAAGTAGGGGGAAGGTCGTGGCACTCAATAAGAAGCCCGGCGTCGACTGGCGCTTGATTTGGGAAATCGCCCGCCTGACCCGTCAGGAAAAAGTCGATGTGATTCATACGCATAATTCGACGGCCCACTTCTACGGGGCTGTCGCCGCAAGATTCAGCCGGGCGCTAGTGTTACACACCGAACACGGCAAAAACGTTGGCGAGGAAGCTCGTTATCATCGCCTCAACTACATCGCGGCGCGTTTCACCGATTTTACCGTCGTCGTTTCTGAGAAGAATGCCGAGATCGCGGTCGCCCACGAAGGCGTGGCCCCGGCGAACCTCCGGGTGATTCCCAACGGTATTCGCGTCGACCGTTTTGCCGTACCGCGGCATGGCGCGGGCCGCCGGATCGGCACCGTCGGACGGCTTGTCCCCGAAAAGAACTACCCGCTATTGCTACGCGCCACGGCCGCGATTCGTGATGCGGACCTGGTGTTCGTGGGCGATGGACCGTTGCGTGAGGACCTACAGAAGCAAGCCGGACCGCGCGCTTCGTTTCTCGGCCAACGGGCCGATGTGCCTGAGCTACTGGCGGGGTTCGATGTCTTCGTGCTCCCGTCGAATACGGAGGGTATGAGCATCGCCTTGCTGGAGGCCATGGCGGCGGCGTGTCCGATCGTGGTCACCGCCGTGGGAGGGAACGTTGAATTGATCAAGCACTTGCAGACGGGTCTGGTCGTACCGCCAAACGATGAAGCCGCGTTGCGCACCGCGATCGAGCGACTACTGGCGGACCCGGTGCTGGCCACTCGACTCGGCACGGCGGCACGCGCTGTTGCGGAAAAGCATCACAGCGTCAAAGCCATGACCGAACGTTACGAAGAACTCTGGCACCGTCTCGCCGCATGAAGCTGCTGTTCGTTTCCAATCTCTTTCCCAACGGGTCGGAACCAACCCGTGGAATGCACAATGCGCAACAGGTCGCCGCGCTCTCGAAGCGATGCGAGATCAAGGTCATTTCCCCCATGCACCAACCCGTACCTGATGAAACCTGGCAGGGTATCGCCGTGACACACCCGCGATTCGTCCACGTCCCCCTGCTCTCGCGGCCACTGAACGGGTGGCTGTTCGCACGCGCCGTTGAACCGGTCATTCGTCGGCTACGTCCTGACATCATACTGGTCAACTGGGCCTACCCGGATGCCTACGGCGTCATGCTCGTGGCCAACAAATTGAAATTGCCGTTCGCCACGACTGTCCAAGGCAGCGATGTGAACGTGTTCTTCCAAAATGCCACTCGCAAACGCCAGGTGCTCCGCGCCCTGGGTGCCAGCCGCACCGTGTTCTGCCGAAGCGAGGCCCTGCGTGAGATGCTGGCTGCCGAAGGCGTCGTCGCCACAACGGTTTATAATGGTGTCGACCGCGAAAGATTCCGCCCGATCGACCGCACGGAAGCGTGCCGCAAGTTCGGACTCGATGCAAAACGCCGTCGCATCTTGTACGTTGGAAACCTGTTACCGGTGAAAGGCCCGACGATATTGGCCAGTGGGTTCCAACATCTCTTGTGCCATTCGCATTCTGATCACGCCTCAGGCCCGGGCTCAGAAGGGGTCACAAGCACTTGCGACGAGCCCCTGTGCTACGGGAAGAGTGGTAACTTCGGAGACTTGGATGTGATTTTCCTCGGGACTGGCTCCGAGGCGGCACCGCTTCAAGAGGCATTTTGCATGTTCGTCGCAACGTCAAAAACTCTGCACTGGCGCGACGACTGTCCAACCGTGTTCCTGCTCGGCACACGGCCGCACGAGGAAATTCCGTTGTGGATGAACGCGTGCGATGTGTTGTGCCTGCCGAGCTTGAGCGAAGGCCTGCCCAATGTCGCACTCGAAGCGATGGCGTGCGGACTTCCCGTCGTCGCCTCGCGTGTCGGTGGCGTCCCCGAAATCGTGCGTGATGGTGTAAATGGCTTTCTCGTGCCGTCGTCCAATCCGGGCGCCCTCGCCGACGCGCTGCGCCGCGCCCTGGCGACGAAATGGGACCGCGAAGCGATTCGCGCGTCGGTTTCTCAATTCGATTGGGACCTGAACGCGCGTATCGTACTGGACAAGTTGAGCAAAGCGCTCGCCGCATGATCCAATCCATCGTCAAGCCTGTTCGACGGGCTGCCATTCGGTCGAAGGATTCCGTGAAGTATTCGCCACGCACGGCCAAAGTACTGTTGGCAGGCACAAGAATACGGCTTCGATTGGTTCGCGACGATGCCCAGCGCGCCAACCTTCTCATGCGGGCCTACCGGCTGGCCGAGACGACACCCGTTCGCCGGGCACTGTGCGCCGAAGCGGAACGGTATCTGGCTGGAGCGGAGGGCAACATCTGGCGGGAACAGCGCATCGGCTGGACACGGTACCCGCGGGCCGCGGAGGATACGCACGTCAATCGCAGCATCGTCTTAAAGGCTCCGCGACCGACTGGCGAGAAAGGCGTGCTGCTGGTCATGTTCGAGTACAACTGGCTGCGGCTGCTTGCCAACGTGAAGGACCTGGGGTACCTGAGCGAGAAGTTTGACGTTATCCTCTCTACCAGTTGGTCACCCACGGACTACGCGTTGCTGGCACTGGCGTTGCAGTCATTGAGCGGCACCATCTTTGTGCAAGCGTGCAATTATGCCGAGATTCCATGGATAGAAGAATTCAGCCCACGACTGAAATGCCTGCCGTGCATCGCTTGTGACTGGATCAATCCCGAGTGCTACCAACCCAAGCCGTATGCCCAGCGACAGACCGACATCCTGATGGTGGCCAACTGGGCGCCGTTCAAGCGGCACTGGCAGTTTTTCGACGCATTGCGACGAATGCCGCGCAACCTACGGATTACGATGATCGGACAAGAGGAGGGTGGTCACACGCTGTCGATGCTGCGCGACCAGGCCGCGCTGTTCGGCGTGAAACAGGACATCCACTTTGTCGAGAACATCACCATCGACGACGTCACCCGTTACCAATGCGACAGCAAGATCTCGTTGATTCTCTCACGTCGCGAGGGTTGCAGTGTTGCTGCAGTTGAGTCTTTGTTCGCCGACTCAACTCTGGGGATGATGCACGATGCCCATGTTGGCCCCAAGGCATACATTAACAAGGACACAGGTGTACTATTGAAACCTGATCGCCTGGATGAGCAGTTGCAGCAATTCCTCGACAACGCCGGGGCTTTTCACGCGCGCGCGTGGGCAACAGAAAACATCTCGTGCACCAAATCCATTGCCAAGGTCAATGCCTTGTTGCGTTCCCACGCGGAACATCACGGCGCGCCATGGACTGCCGATTTGAAAACGCCGTATTGGCGGCCGTATCCGATATTCCTGAATACACGGGATCGCGACGAAATGAGGCCGGTCTACAAAGACTTGTGTGAGCGCTTCCCCGAAGTATTTGGGCCCGACCTCCTAGAGAAAGGCTCGGCCTGACGTAACCGACGCGCTATTCTTTCCGAGAGATTATTCCATGTGGATTTACGGAGCGTTGGCCAAACTGTTGCCCCCGTCGCGGTTCAAGACCCGGGTGCGCGATTTCTGTTTTGAAAGGGTCCTGTTTCAGGTCACGTGCGGAACAATGGAACATCCCTTCCCGGGCGACCTGACAGGCAGGTTCCACCGACTCCTGTTCCTGCCAAACGGCGCGTACACGTGCGAACTGATTGGGTACGAAAGGCACTACACCATTAAAGAGGGTGACATCGTCATCGATGCGGGCGCGTACCTTGGACATTTTACGGTCTATGCGGCATTACGCGTGGGGCCAACGGGCAGGGTCGTCGCCTTCGAGCCGGACCCGGGCGTCTACCAGATGCTGGTGCGAAATGTCCAGCTGAACAACCTGACCAATGTCATCACCATCAACAAGGGCATCTGGAGCGAGGACACGAAACTGGCGTTTGACAGCCGCGGCAACTTCTCCCAAGTCGTCACGGATACAACCCACGCAAAGACCCTCGTGAAGAAAATTCCCGTCGTCGGCATTGATTCGGAGCTGCAACGGCTTGGACTACCTCGAGTCAACCTGATCAAAATGGACATCGAAGGCGCCGAGCTTGAGGCTGTTCAGGGCGCACGTCGTCTCATGGAGCGTGCCGACTGCTCGTTTGCCATCGCATCGTACCACGTGGTCAACGGCGAGCAGACCTCCGTTGCACTGGAAAGATTCTTCCGATCGGCTGGATGTCAGGTGGTCACTGAGTACCCCGCACATTTGACCACCTATGCGGCCAGGATGTTGTCTGCGTCTACCCCCAACGCATGCTGTCCCCTCTGTCGGAGCGAACAAATCGTGAAGAAGGAGTGTCGATTCGACAGCATGATGCGGTGCCGCTCGTGTGGTTTCATTTTTGCGGTCCGCCTAGCCGACTCGTCCGCGCCAGAGCTTTACGAAGAAGACTGGTCGAAAACGGAAGCGCACCCCACCTTCATTTATTCGCACGGTGAGTATACGATTCGCAACGAGTGGAAGCTGCAGGCGCTATTGGATCGTCTCCAACCATTCCGCAAAACAAACCGGCTCCTCGACGTCGGATGCAGCGCCGCGTTCTTCCTCAAACTGGCGCGCGATCGAAAATGGGACGTACAAGGCGTAGAGGTCTCGGAGTTCGGCGTAACGTTCTCGAGGGAGAAGTTGAAAATCCCCGTCTTTCAGGGCTTGCTTCAGGACGCTCATTTTCCGGACGAGTCGTTCGACGTCGTTTTCAGCTCGCACGTCATCGAGCACGTGGGAAACCCGGTGGCTCTTTTTCAAGAAATGAGGCGGATTCTTCGCCCCGGCGGCGCACTCATTACCGTCCTGCCCACCCAGTTTGCCTCTCCGAGCTACCGGTTCTTCGGAAAATGGACGGGCGAAGGCCCGCCGCGCCACGCTTCCTACTTCACCAAACGGGTCTTCGAGGACCGTCTGCGCCAACTGGGATTCTCCGTCTACTTCTCACGACAAAACGTCGAATTACAAAAGGTTCTGTCGATCTTGCTCCGACGACGCGATTCGGCTGGCTCGGATGACGTCGTTTTATCTTCCGCTTCTCCCCAAGAATCCAGCAGCCTGTTCGTGCGGGCCGTCAAGTCCGCCCTGAACCTTGCGGCTACCGGATTCGGCGTGGGAGATGAATTGATCACGATCGCGGTTAAAACTTCCGCACCAACTCACTGAAAGAGCTACCATGAAAATCAGCGTTTTCGGACTCGGATACGTCGGCTCGGTTACCGCGGTTTGTCTTGCTGACCGCGAACATGACGTGATCGGCGTGGAAGCGAATCCTGACAAACTCGCCCTGTTTCGTGCCGGCCAAACTCCATTGTTTGAGCCCGGCCTCGCGGAATTGCTCGCAAAGGTTCACCAGACCGGGCGATTCACCGCCACTGCCAACCCGGCAGAAGCGATCAAAAACTCAACAGTGTCTTTCATCTGCGTAGGCACTCCGAGCAAAAAAGGGGGACAGGCCGACATGTCCCACGTCGAGCACGTGTCGCGCGAAATCGGTGAGGCGCTACGCGACAAAGTTGCTACGCACACAATCGTTGTCCGAAGCACGATGTTGCCCGGCACCATCGAGACCGTGGTTATCCCGCAAATCGAGTCGGCATCGGGAAAACAAGAGGGCCGGGACTTTCATGTCGTCGCCAACCCGGAGTTCATGCGTGAGGGCTCGGCCATCCGCGATTTCTATGAACCGCCGTTCGTCGTGATCGGCGAACGTAGCGCAGGAGCAGGCGATTCACTCGCAGACCTGTACCGCTGCGTGGACGCGCCGCAAGTGCGCATCACTATCCGTGCCGCTGAGGCGATCAAATTCGCCTGTAACGCGTTCCACGCAATGAAAATCACCTTTGCCAACGAGATCGGCCAATTCTGCAAGGCCCACGGCATCGACAGCCACGAAGTGATGGACATCGTGTGCCGGGATACGAAGCTCAACATTTCCAGGACCTATCTCAAACCCGGTCTGGCCTTTGGCGGTTCCTGCCTTCCGAAAGACCTGCGGGCCCTCGTCGGACGCGCCCGCGAAAAGGATGTCGAACTACCCATGCTCGACGCCATCGCGCGCAGCAACCTCAGCCAAATCCAGCGCACCATCGAGTTCATCACCGAACTCGGCCATCGTGAGGTCGGGATCCTCGGGTTGAGTTTCAAGGTTGGCACCGATGACCTGCGCGAAAGTCCCATCGTCATCATGGCGGAAACCTTGCTCGGCAAGGGATTCGAACTGGTCATTCACGATTCGGAAGTGGAATTGACCCGGCTGACCGGCGCCAACAAACGGTTCCTTGAAGACAAATTGCCTCACATCAACTCGTTGTTGGCCACATCGCTGCAGGATGTCGTTGCGCGAAGCGCAACGCTGGTGATCTGCAAGAATGCGCCCGAGTACCAGGAGTTGGCCAAGATCATCTCCCCTCGTCATCACATTGTCGATCTGGTCGCCGCCGCCAGAAGCGCCAACATTCCCGCAGCCCGATATCACGGCCTGTACTGGTGAGAATCCTCACGCTCATCTCGAAGTTCCCGTGGCCGCTTACGGACGGCGCGGTCATCCGCGATTTCAACCTGCTTCGCGAAGCCGCCAAGCGTCATGATGTGTCGCTGCTTTGTTTCCTGTTCCAACCGACCGATCGCGAGCATTTCGAGGCGTTACGTCCGTACTGTAGCAAGATCGTTGGAATCGACCTCGTGCGTCCGAAGTGGCGGACGTTGACGAACGCCGCCCAGAGCCTCGTGACCGCAGACCCGTTTATCATCCGCGAGTACTGGCGTCCTGAAATGGCCCGCGCCTTGGAGAAATTTGTGGACGAGGAGCGAATTGACGTCGTTCACTCGCATTTTTTGCACATGAGCCAGTATGTCGCCTATAAGCGGAACGCCGTGTTCGTGCACGACGCGCACAATCTCGAACACATCCTCTGGCAACGGATGGAACGCACCACCACCAATCCATTCAAGAAAGCGTTCATCCACTCCCAATATGGCAAACTGGTTCGGCTCCAACAGGACGTGGCGCGCGCCAGCGAGAAATGCGTCGTGCTTTCCGACGAAGATCACGCCGAATACCAACGCATTTGTCCCGAAGCCGATGTGACGACAGTACCCAACGGCGCGGACGTTGAGTACTGGACGCCAAGCGAGACCAACGGCGCCATCGAGCCGTCATCCATTCTTTACTTTGGCAACCTGAGCTGGCCGCCCCAAGCCGATGCCGCCGTTTACTTTCACGACAAGATTCTCCCCCTTGTCCGCCAGCGTGTGCCGGATGTGAAGTTTTATATAGCGGGGCAGAATCCACCCGAGGCAGTGAAAGCCCTTGCGGGCGACGGCGTGATTGTCACCGGCTTCGTCCCCGACATGCGCGAGTACGTGGCCCGCGCCGCGGTCATCGTGATGCCGTTGCGGGCCGGGGCCGGTACGAAGCATCGCGTGTTTCAGGCCATGTGCATGAAGAAACCGGTGGTCTGCACGTCCGTCGCCGCCGAAGGTATCGCCCTAACGCATGGCGAGACCGCCCTGCTGGCGGACGAACCTGAAACATTTGCCAACGCCACGGTTTCCCTGCTACAAGATGCGGCATTGCGCCAGAGGCTCGGCGAACGAGGCCGTCAGCTTGTCCTCGATCGCTACGACTGGCGCGCGATCTACGAACGACTGGAAGAGGCATTTCAGGAGGCAGTCCGCAAACGGAAATGAGAATCGACAAGAGTTATCGTGTCGGCCTCGTTGGCGCGGGATACGTCAGCGAGTTTCATATCAAGGCATTGAAACGTCTGCCCCACGTGCGCATCGTGGGTATCACCGACCTCGATGGTGTGCGCGCCCGGGCGACGGCCCATCGTTTCGGCATCACGTCGCATCCGTCGTTGAAAGTGATGGCCGCCGAAGGCCTTGATGTCGTCCACGTCCTCACCCCGCCCAACAGCCACGTCGACGTCGCTTTGGAGGCGCTCTCGCTTGGCTGCCACGTTCTCGTCGAAAAGCCACTGGCCACAAGCGTTGAGGACTGCGACCGGCTGATCGCCGAAAGCCAGGCGCGCAACTTGCGCGTGTGCGTCAACCACTCATTGCTCGGCGATCCATTGATCAAACGCGCGCTGGACCTGGTCAAGACGGGCGCCATTGGCGACGTGCTCACCGTCGAGTACCTGCGTAGTTCAAATTATCCGCCGTACCGCGGCGGTCCCCTCCCCCCACACTATCGCGAGGGTGGATACCAGTTTCGTGACCTCGGCGTGCACGCCCTGTATTTACTGCAAGAGTTTCTGGGCAGCATCCAGGACGTGCAGGCCGACTTTCGCACGTCAGGCTTGAAAGACAGCGATCCGAACATCCATTTCGACGAGTGGCGTGCGTTGGTGCGTTGCGCCAAGGGCACCGGCAACATTCAGCTCTCATGGAACGTCAAGCCGCTCCAGCATCAACTGATCATTCAAGGCACCCGCAGGACCTTGCGCGCGGACTTGTTCGCGATGTATCTGACGCGTCGCCGTCACACGCCTTTGCCGAAAGCCGCTGAACGTGTGGCTAACGCGTTGGCAGAATCCGTTTCGTCTGCGGCGCAATTGGTCTGGAACGCCACGTTATTTGCCGTCGGCCAGCTTCAGCCTTACCAAGGACTTCACAACTTCGTCCACGCGTTCTACGAATCTCTCTCCACCAACAACGTGATGCCCGCGGGCCTCGAGCAGGCCCGTGAAGTGGTGCGTTGGACGGAGCAGGTTGCGCGTGAGGCCGATCACGCCAAGGCCAAATTCTACGGTCAATACCGCCCGGGTAATCGTCCGGCGGTTGTCGTCACGGGGGCGAATGGCTTGCTGGGCCGTGCGTTCGTGAAACGCCTGATTCACGAGGACGAGTACGTCCGTCTGTTTGTGCGGCGGTTGCCTCCGCCAGAAATCGCGGATCATCCTCAGATCGAGGTTGTCCTTGGCGAGCTTGGCGATCCCGACGCGGTGGATCGCGCCGTGGAAGGCGCGACCGCGGTCTTTCATATCGGCGCGGCCATGGGCGGCGGTTGGGCGGCGCACGAGGCAGGCACCATCGCGGGCACTCGCAATGTGGTCGAAGCCTGTCTGAAGCATGACGTACCCAAGATGATTTACATCAGCTCGCTGTCGGTGATCGATTGGGCCGGGCATCCGGCCAACCAACCGGTCACCGAATCCGCAACCCTGGAACCCACTCCCCAACAGCGCGGCTCTTACACGCAGGCAAAACTTGAAGCTGAGCGCATCGTCCGGGCGGCGGCGCAGGAACGCGGTTTGCCCGTCGTCATTCTTCGTCCCGGCCAGATTTGGAGCGAGACCAGTCCGCTCATCACCGCTGCCGTTGGCATTCGTCTCGGCCAGTGGCTGATCGTCATTGGGGACGACTCCAACCAACTCCCGTTCGTGCACGTGGACGACGTCGTCGAAGCCATCGTGCTTTCGACACAAAGCCCGTTCTCGCACGGCGAGGTGTTTCAGGTTGTGGACAACGAGTTGATAAGCCGCGAGGAACTGGTGCGTCTGTATTCCCGCGCGCGCGAACCCCAGCTTCGCATCACCCGGATTCCCCTTGGGCTGGCGTGCTTCTTCGCCGGCTGCATCGAGTGGGTCATTACTACATTGGGTCGCCCTGCGCCAATTTCCCCATACCGCCTGCGTTCGGCGGTTGCGCCGCTGGCGTTCGACTGCTCCAGGGCGCGCGACCAACTTCACTGGGAACCGCGGGCTCACACCCGTGACTCGCTCCGCAAATTGCTTGCCGCCAAGTAAATAGCAAACGTTCGCTTCGGTCATTATGACGAGCTTTTGGATGATTGTTTTTTTTGTGTCTGCGGCTGCCATCGTTTGGTCGTACGGGATCTACCCGTTGCTGCTCGCGCTGGTGCCGACACGGCGCCGTGAGCAACCGCAGGACCCGCCCGATTGGCCGTCCGTTTCTGTGTTGATCAGCGTGTACAACGAAGAAAAGCACATCGTGACGCGCATCGAGAACCTGCTTGCACTCGATTATCCACGCGCCAAGCTCGAAATCTTGATCGGATCGGATGGTTCGACGGACCGCACCAACGTATTGGTCAGGACATTTCCAGACGCGCGGGTGAAACTGCACGCGTTCGATCAACGTGGGGGCAAGCCCAGCGTGCTCAATCGACTCGTGCCACAGGCGCACGGTGAGCTGCTCGTGTTCAGCGATGCGAACGCGATGTTCGGTTCGGACACGCTCCGAAAGCTCACGCGGCATTTTGCCAATCCACAGATCGGCGGGGTGTGCGGAAGGCTCGTATTTCACGGTGACAACAGCGAAACCGATGAGGGCCCGTACTGGAAACTGGAAACGTATTTGAAGACGCGCGAGAGCGCGCTCGATTCCTGCCTCGGCGCCAACGGTGCCATTTACGCGATCCGTAAATCCTGCTGGCCAAGAATTCCCGACAACACATTTGTGGATGATTTTGTCATCGGCATGCGGGTGCGCGAGGCGGGTAACCGGGTGATCTACGACACGGAAGCCGTTGCGACCGAGGAATTGCCGCAATCGGTCGGCCACGAAATGACCCGGCGCATCCGCATCGGCGCGGGTGATTTCCAGGCGCTATTTCTGTGCTGGCGTTCGCTGCTGCCCTGGCACGGGTTCTACTCGATTGCATTCTGGTCACACAAAGTTCTGCGGTGGTTCGCCCCATTTTTGATGATCGCGGCCCTGGTATCAAATGTCGCCCTACTGCCGCATCCGCTCTTCGCGGTGATACTGGTACTGCAACTCGCGTTTTACAGCCTGGCGTTCCTCGGCGCGTTCATTCGGAGACGGAAGATTTTCCTGTTCAGCGCTCCCTACTATTTCGTCACGATCAACCTCGCGTTGTTGTTCGGGTTCTTCCGATTCATTACCGGCACACAACAAGCCGCGTGGAAACGGACGGCGCGGTAAACCATGTGCGGGATCGCTGGTAAATTCAATTTCGGTGACAACGCGCCGGTCGCGCGCGAGTTGATCGCGCGCATGAACGTGGCCCAGGCGCATCGCGGCCCCGATGGCAGCGGCGAATATTTCGACCGAGGCGTCGGCCTGGCGCACCGGCGCCTGAGCATCCTCGACGTTGAAGGCGGCCACCAACCGATGACCAACGAGGACAACACGATTTGGATCGTGTTCAACGGCGAGATTTACAATTTCCCCGAACTTCGCGATCGACTCGAAGCGAAGGGCCACAAGTTCCGCACCCACTGCGACACGGAAGCCATCGTCCACCTTTACGAAGAGCTGGGTGAGAACTGCGTCGACGAACTGCGCGGGATGTTTGCGTTCGCGATCTGGGACTCGCGCGTCGAGAAATTGTTTATCGCGCGCGACCGTCTCGGCATCAAGCCCCTCCACTACACCGTGCTCGGCAACAAGTCGCTGGTTTTCGGCAGCGAGATCAAGGCCATCCTGCAGGATGAGACCGTTCCGCGCCGTGTGAATCCCAACGCACTCAGCGAATACATCAGCTTGCTGTACGTGCCCGATCCCGGCACCATGTTTGACGGCATCCAGAAATTGCCGCCGGCGCACGCCCTGACCTGCGACCGCAATGGCGTGCGTGTCCGCCAGTACTGGGATGTTGATTACAACGTGAATGAATCACTCACCGAGGAGCAGGCGGCGGCCCAGCTTTTCGATCTGTTGAAAGGGACGGTCAAGGATCATCTGCTGTCTGACGTGCCGCTCGGCGCATTCCTCAGCGGCGGGGTCGATTCCAGCGCCATCGTCGGCCTGATGCGGGAGGTGATCACCGGCAAACTTGTCACCTCCTCCATCGGATTTGAAGAGGAAGCGTACAACGAACTGCCGTACGCGCGCCAGATGGCCGAGCGGTTTCACTCCGAGCACCACGAGCACGTCGTCCACGCCGACATCGAGCACCTGTTTCCGCTGATTGTGTGGTCGTTTGACGAACCATTCGCGGACTCGTCGGCCATCCCCACATACTATGTCAGCAAGACCGCGCGCGAACACGTCACGGTGGCCCTTAGCGGCGATGGCGGAGATGAATTATTTGCCGGCTACTCGCGTTTTCGGCTGGGGCAATTGGAGCATCGACTGCGGCGGATGCTGGGGCCGCTACGATTTCTGGGCGCGATGGCGCGTGTGTTCCCCGATGACGTGCGATTCAAAGCCAAGAACTCGCTGGAAAGCATCACACGCACTCCTGATGATGCCTGTGCCCGCAAACATTTTCTTTACCTCTACACCGAAGAGGCGAAGCGGCACCTCATGGCGCAACCGGAGACGCACGATTACGCCGCCAAGTTTCGGGCGTTGTATCGCCAGGCACACGCGGCGCCCGACGACTGGCTCAACCGGGCCTTGTATGTGGACCTGAAGACGTATCTCGTCGACGACATACTCACGAAGGTCGATCGCATGAGCATGGCGGTGTCACTGGAGACGCGCCCACCGCTGCTCGATCACAGGGTGGTCGAGTTTATCGCCACGCTGCCGCCGCGTTTCAAGCTCAACGGGTTCGAGAGCAAACATATCCTCAAGAAAGCCGCGGCGCGCCTCGTGCCACCGGAGATTCTGTCGCGTAAAAAGCAGGGGTTCCGCCTGCCAATTGCCGAATGGTTGCGGACCCAACTGCGGGCGACCGCTGAAGACCTCCTCCTCGGTCCGACGGCGACGCAGCGGGGATATTTCAAGAAGTCCGAATTGGAAACACTTTGGCGTGATCACCTGAGTGGTCATCGCGACAATGCCCACCAGATTTGGTCGCTGATCCTGCTGGAATTGTGGCATCGGAAGTACATCGACGATTCTCGTTCCCCGACCGCACCCAAGGCCTTTTCGGCCAATCGCTAATCATGCCCGGCCTCGTCGGCATCATTTCCACCACCCCGCAGAACGACATCGAGCGCGTCCTGTCGCGCATGATCGGGTCGGTACGGCATTTCGACTGGTACAAGGTCGAGCAGTTCGTCTCGCCCGAGCGTACTTTCGCCTGCGCTCACGTTCATCTCGGCATTCTGCAAACCCAAAATTCCTCGCACCACTGGTTTCATGGCGAGGAAACGGACGGGTTCACGCGCGTTGAATACGACGAGAAAGCGCAATCGCTGACCATCTCCAACGACGCATTCGGCATGATGCCGTTGTTCTACTTCCAAAACTCCACGCTGTTGATCTTCGGCACGGAGATGAAGGCGGTGTTGGCTCATCCCGCCGTTAAGCCCAACGTGGATCCCCGAGGCCTTGCCGACCTCATGGCGTACGGGTTTATCTTCGGCGAAAAGACGCTCGTACAGGGCTTGAAATGCCTGCCCGGCGGGTCAACACTGCGGTTTGACGCTCGCACGGGACAGACCAAGTTCGAGAGAACCTGGGACTTTCGCCAGCATATCGGTCGGGGTACGCGCGGCAACGGGAAACTCCTCGACGAAATCGCTGACAAATTCAAATCCTCAGTGAACACACGTTGCGCGGGCGGTTTGCCGATCGGCGTTTCGCTGTCGGGCGGCTACGATTCACGCACAATCACCGCCATCATCGATCATCAACGAACGAAGATTCAAACACTAACCCTCGATGTGTCGGGCGGCGCGGACCAAATTATTGCCGAGCAAATCGCCCGCTGCACGAGCGGATTGCCAAACCATCACTTTATTGAGAACAGCACGGATTTCTTTGCGAAGTGGCCCCAGTACGTACGTGAGATGGTGTGGTTGAGTGACGGTATGTACTACGACGAAGCCTGTGTGATGATGTCCACCCTCGATAAGTATCGCGACTTTGGCGTTCAGGTCACCTTGCGCGGTCACGGCGGCGAACTGGCGCGGATGCAATGGGCTTACGAACTGGCCTGCAATAGGTTCATCCAAGATTGTCGCACGCAATCCGATGTCACAGCGCAACTGTTTCGGCAAATGGCGTTTGGTCTCGCCGATGCAGATTTCGACAGCTTGTTCGTACCGGAATTGGCGAAATCTCTTCGCGGCGCCGCGCGCACATCCATGGAAGAAGCGTTCGCCGGGGTGGATGCCGCGTGGGACGTGATCGACCAAGTGAGTTGTGTGTTCGTCCAAGAATATCTGCGGCGGCAATCCGTGCCGTCACTGGCGCAACTGCGCAGTCGCATCGAAGTGCGGATGCCATTTCTCGACCGCGAGTACGTGGATGCGGTATTGCAACTCGCCCCGACGGAGCGTCTCGGCACGCGAGTGCATCGTCATTTGTTGGCACGACACAATCCAGCCTTGCTGCGCATCACGAACGCCAACACCGGTGCTCCTGCCGGTGCCGGTGATCTCACACAGCGTCTGTATCGCAAGACCAACGGCTATCTGAAACGATTCTTCGGCTACGAGCGCTACAAACATTACGTGGACGTGGCCGGTTGGTTGCGCGGGCCGTTGCGACCCCACATCGAGAGCGTGCTTTTGGACAAGCGGACCCTCACTCGGGGACTATATCGAGGGGACGGCGTAGGTGAATTGGTCAATGCCCACATGAGCGGACGGCACGATCATGGCTCCGCCCTATTGCTTCTGCTGTTTCTGGAATTGTGGAATCGCCAGTTCGTTGACGGGGAGTCGTGGCGATGCTGAAGAACATTCATCTATGGCTGCCGAGCTATCTGCAGCGTCGTCCGCCGGCACCGGTCACGCCGACACACGTTTTCTTCTGCTTTGTGGACCATTACGAACCGCTGTGGAACAAGGCTTCCCGGCACCAAGGGCTGGAGCGCGTCGAACACTGGTTTGAAAACTATCCACGGATGGCGGACCAGTTTCACGATGCCGACGGGCGCCCGCCGCAGCACACATTTTTTTATCCTGCGGAGGAGTACGTGCCCGAGTACCTCGACTTGCTCGCACGATTGTGCCAGCGCGGCTGCGGCGAAGTGGAGATCCATCTCCATCACGACAACGACACGGCCGAGAACCTTCGCCAGACGATCGAGGATTTCAAGGTCGAACTGCACCACCACGGGTTTCTCTCCCAGGGACGTTACGGCTTCATTCACGGCAACTGGTCGCTGGACAATTCACGTCCCGACGGCCGCTGGTGCGGTGTGAATAACGAACTGCACGTGCTCCGCGATACCGGCTGCTATGCGGATTTCACACTGCCAAGCGCTCCGAGCGAGTGCCAGACGCATAAGACCAACTCGATTTATTACGCGACGGACAACCCGTTACGACCCAAATCCCATGACACCGGCGTGGACGTGCGCGTCGGGGCAAAACCGAGCGGGGATCTCCTCATCGTGCAAGGCCCGCTGGCGTTAAACTGGACCAACCGCAAATTCGGCGTGATCCCGCGCATTGAAAACAGCGAGGTTGCTGGCAACGCGAGGGCAAGCGCCGACCGAATTCGCAACTGGATCGCCCAACGAATCGGCGTCGTCGGCAAACCCGATTGGGTGTTTGTGAAAGTGTACACCCACGGCTGCCAGGAAATGAATTTCGACACGGCGCTTGGTCCATCGGCCGCAACGATGCACGAGCAACTGCGGAAGATTTGTAATGATGGGTCGAATTCACTGCTGCATTACGTCACGGCCCGCGAGACGTTCAATTTGATCAAGGCCGCGGAGGCCGGTCAGACGGGCGACCCAAATCAGTACCGCGATTTCGTCCTGCCTCCCCCTCCAGTGCGACAATAAACCCGGCGATCTTCTCCCGCCACTCGTCGAGTGTCGCCTCTTCCACGCTCGTTTCGTCCGTGAACCGTGGTGTCTTCCCGCGGATATTCTCCAAGAAGCGCCTAGCCTGTTCGGCTGTTTTGCCATTTCCCTCGCGAATCAGCTGCTCCAGCAGGAACAAGTAGCGGTAATCGTCAATCCCCGCGCGTACGTTCTCATAGCCCACCGTCGTCACCGGGCCATCGGGTGACGGCATCACCGCGCCACAGCCGGTGGACCAGGCATTCTCGTCGACACGCGCGAACGGGCTGTACGCCTGCGTCCACCACTCGTAGTGCCATTCCCATCGCCCCGTCGCGCCGGCCGCCCAGGGCAGGAAACCAAACGTGAGACGGTTCATTCCCGCGTTGTAGAGCCACAAGTGAGGCCTGCCCCCGCGAGTCACATCCAGGATTCGACGCGAGCTTTCCGTTGGGTGTGTGGACACAACATCCAGCAAGCCAAGCAGTGGTAGGTAGCTCTTCCCGAACGAACTATCGCCCGCCAACGTCACCATCGTTTGCACTCCGGCGGCACGATGTAATTCCAAATACCGTTTCGTGTCCTCGAAATTCCGGTTCCATGGATTCAATGCCTGTTCCCGAGGCTCATCCACGACATAGGCGAGCACGGGGAATGGTTTGGTGCGAGTCCAATCCCGAAATGCGGCGAGCGACCGCCGATGGATCAGCAGGAACGGCTCACTGAATTCCGCAGTTCCCAGCACATGTGCAAGACGGCGCGCGATGCCCAGCGTCTCGACGGGAACCGGATGTCTGCCCACCAATCCCACGCGCTGCGCTACCGACAAAAACTCGTCGGCTTGTGTGGTATCCAACGAACCATCAAGGCGCACCACCGGCCGGATCGCCGTCACACTGTTGAATCCGTGTTTGACCATGTCGCGGAACTCGCGGTCGCGCATCGCCTTAATTTCTCCCGTCTTCTCCGGAAATTGTCCGAAGTAATAGTTCAGATCGCGCGGCTCGTTGTAATACCAGCCGTACGTCATGTCGAGTTGGTCAGAAGGAGGCAGTGCAAAGGGCCAAACGCGCAACGCGACAGGAATCCCACCGATCTCGCCGTGATAGACACCCGGTTCTGCGTTCCTGCCGACGTTCACCGTGAGCGCAAAGCGGCGCGCGTGTGGGTGGTTGGTAGGCGACACCAGTGTCGTCTCTTCGACCCGGTAGATGCCACGGGCCACCGGTCGCTCCATGAGGCGAAGGGCGCGGACCTCGGTTGTGCAACCGGGAAATGAAGGCGACTGCCCCGCCGCTGCCGTCTTCAGACTCGTAAAAAATGCGGATACCGTCTGACCACGTGCCGCGTTGAGGGCGATCTTGTCGGGGGCTTTCGGAATCTCATACGGCTCCAAATAGAAGTATTTTTCCTGGAACTCGCGCTGACGTTCCGAACGTACAGCGGCCAACCAGGAATCCGTGACACCAACTGCGAGCCAATAGACCGCCATTGTGTCGAATTGCAGGCGCAGCTCGCCGTTCGTAACGACGACGTCGAATGTATACTCGGGGAACCTCGGCAGAATCTCCTCGGCCCATACGTCCTTGCCCGGCCACCAATCATGGTCGATCCCGCGGAACAGAAACTTGTCCGTAAAGAAATTCGCAGCGTTGACCGCTACACGTACCTTTTCCACACCATTGGCCAACACTCGATACGTCCGCGCGGGCACGTGTACCGACCCATTCAGCAGGCTCTGGCCGCAAACCACGACCGTTTGAGTGCCGTTCGGCATATCCACGTCAAATTCGGTGACGAAGTTCGTGTTCGGATCGCCGCTGATGAAACCTCGGCAAAGGGAATCCGGCAATTCATCGTCAAACTCCCAGAGTTGATCCGTCGGCAACCAGCCGTATCCGCGGGCCTTGTCGTAACGACCGGCCGCGCTTACGCCAACGAATCCGTTCATGACAGGTGACCCTCTCGGTCCGAAATCGAAGGCCCGCACGGCGGTGCTGGTCGCCGTCGGCGCAGTCTTCTCCAGTCGGAAGTTATCGAAGAACAGAACTGTCGGTGATGGAAGGTCTGAGGCGAAAATCAACAATTGGTTAAGATGGGAAGGATCCAGGCTGCGGGAGCGATCGCTGGTTTGGAGCCGGTGCACCGGTAGTTCGATGGTGTTACTGCCTGGTCGCAGTACGAACCCATTGTTGTACCGCGAGCCGAAGTTGATGCTTTGCTGGTCGTCAATGCGGACAGTCAAACTAACTGGTTGCGGCTGGGGATTGAACACATCGAGCCGTGCCACGTCGTACTCATCCCAGCCGGCCAGAAGAGGGCTGCCGCGCGGCAGCAACATACCGGGATACTGGCCGGGGAAGAGCGTTACCTGAAGCGCATATCGGCCCTGCGTGGCGTGTTGTTCGGAGCGCGCGACGGAAGCGTCGCGACATTCCCACTGGTGCAGGTCCGCCTCGTCTTCGAATCCAGTGAGAAGCCGCGTGTCGTTGCCCTGCGCCTGCGCCAGCCGGCCAGTCACCAGTGCCGCGAGCAAGAGCCAAAATGCCGTTCGCATCCATCCGGGGTTTTAGTTGAATTACCAACCAAATTAAAGTATTAATGCAGCACAGATGAGTATCGCAAGCGTCGCGGAAGTGCCGAAACCGAAACGAGTTAACCTGCGGCGGCCTGACATCATGGAGGCCGTTCGCGAGCAGGTGGAACAACATTACCGCAGCCAGATTGTTGAAAAGCTGCGCCAACGCGGTGGTGTGCTCGAAGCCGGCGGACTGAAAGTGCGTCTCGCGAAGGAATTCGGCTTTTGTTACGGGGTGGAACGCGCCATCGACCTCGCGTACGCGGCGCGGAAAGTGTTTCCCGACCAACCCATCTATATTTTGGGTGAGATCATCCACAACCCCGAGGTGAACGAACAACTCGTCGCGATGAGCATCAAATTCCTCTCCGGGCCAATCAAGAGCGCCAACATCGACGACCTCAAGGAAGACGACGTCGTGATCATCCCGGCGTTCGGAGCGGAAGTTGCCACAATGGACAAATTGAAGGCAAAAGGCTGCCAACTGGTGGACACGACCTGCGGGGACGTGATGAGCGTTTGGAAGCGTGTCACCCAAAACGCCAACGAACAATTCACGTCCATCATCCATGGCAAGGCCAAGCATGAAGAGACCAAGGCGACCAGTTCGCGCGCCACGGCCAACCAGGCGGGCCATTACCTCGTCGTGCTGAATATCGCGGAGACCGATTACGTCTGCAACTACATCCGTCACGGCGGCAACAAGGCGGAGTTCCTCGCGAAGTTTGGCGGGGCGCACTCGCCGGCCTTCGATGCGGATCAACACCTCTCGTCCATTGGCGTGGCCAATCAAACCACGATGTTGCGCAGCGAGACCGAGGAGATTCAACGCCGCTTGCGACAGGCCATGGTGGACCGGTACGGCGAACCGGAAATTGATCGACACTACCGCATGTTTGACACGATTTGCGGCGCCACGCAGGAGCGGCAGGACGCGCTGATTCATCTGCTTCAGGAACCGCTCGACATGATGATCGTCGTGGGCGGTTACAATTCCAGCAACACGTCGCACCTGGCCGAAATGAGTGAGGAGCGGATGCCGACGTACTTTATCCGAAACGCGAGCAAGATTCTCTCGGATAAAGCCATCCTGCACTTCAACCTCCACAAACAGGAGGAAGTCCTGACCGAAAGCTGGTTACCGGGCGGTAATATCTACGTGGGCATTACAGCCGGTGCATCTTGCCCGAACAATTTGATTGATGATACGGTCCGCCGACTTTTCAACCTGCGCGGTATCAACGTGGACGAGATGATTGCGGCCACCGAAGCCACCGCGCCGCATCCATGATTGCGGCACGGCCGCGCGCCGGCTGCGTCTCGCACGGCAATCTTGAAACCCCAAGCACTCCTGACCTCTTATGGATAAAGCCCCTTTAAAGTTCCGTTCCACGTCACTGGCCGACATTGAACTACCGAAGGAGGTATCCGGCCTGCGTGAACTTGCGTACAACCTGTGGTGGACATGGAACCCGCAGGCCCG
>JBKQMH010000129.1:0-6182 GCA_052146795.1 Verrucomicrobiia bacterium | reverse complement strand
GTGAACGAGTAAAGATTTGTGTAATTGCCACGGATGCTAATCCGAAATACCGTGCCCCAACTGGTCGCACCACCGGACTCGGTCGTCCCGTAGAAATTGCCGTCGCTGCCTTGCACCAGACCTGCCCACGGAGTGTATCCGTCACCGTACCCGCTGAACATGTGAAGATTTGTCTCCGTCTGTGCGTTGGCATTAGGGTTTGTGAGGCCGAGAGCGGCCAGTCCCAGTGGTAGACCAACCAGCAATAGTACAGTCCGCCGCTTCATGATCTCCTCCCGTGTGTGCTCTTGGTTACGCCACGAGTGTACCGCAGTTGGGAACTCTTGGTATGTAAAAGATGTGTAAAAATTTGCGGACCATCCTCGCCGCTGAAGCTGTCGCTCGGGGTATCGGCGACATGCTATTATTGATTGGATGACAGAACGGAAGTCAAACGTTGATGTTCCGCATCGACCACCGGCGGCGGTTCCCACTCCGTCCGTCTGGTTCGAGCACCGAGCCTGGTTCCTGGCGTTGGTGTTGGTGGTCGTCACATTCCTGGCCTACCAGCCAGCGTGGCGCGCGGGGTTCATTTGGGACGATCCCGAGCACTTCACCGCGAACCCCGCAATGACGATGCCGCATGGCCTGCGGTTGATTTGGTCATCACTGGCCATCTCACGATACTACCCGTTGACGCTTACGACATTTTGGGTGGAACGTCGCCTATGGGGACTCCACCCCATGCCGTATCACCTCGTCAACATCGCGCTGCATGCACTTAATGGCGTCCTGGTTTATCTCGTGTTGCGTCGGCTGCGGATACCGGCCCCCTGGTTCGCGGCGATGCTATGGGTGCTTCACCCGGTCAATGTCGAATCGGTGGCGTGGATCACCGAACTAAAGAACACGCAATCAGGGTTCTTCTTCTTTCTGGCCGTGTTGTGTTTTCTTCGGTTTGACGCCGGTGCGCGGCGTCACTGGTACGGTCTGGCGCTGCTGTGCGGGCTGGCGGCGCTGCTCAGCAAACCGTCCACCGTCGTGCTGCCCCCGGCTCTTCTGCTGTGTGTCTGGTGGGAGCGAGGATCTTGGAGGCGAATGGACATCCTGCGAATCGCCCCGTTCTTCATTCTGGCGCTGGGGATGTCGGCACTGACAGTCGTCGAGCAACGCGGGCACATCCAAGGGACAGGGACCGCGGACTGGAATCTGGGGATGGCCGAACGGTTTGTCATGGCCGGCCAGGCGGTCTGGTTTTATACGTCGAAAACTCTTTGGCCGGCGCGGTTGACGTTCGTCTATCCGCGCTGGAACCTGGACGCGGGCTCATTCTGGAGCTGGCTGCCCCTGGCGGGGCTGGTGGCCGGGGGCGCGCTCCTGTGGCGTTGGCGGCGACAGCCCTGGGCGCGAGCTGGGTTGTTTGGGGGCGGTTTCTTTGTGCTGGCGCTGTTGCCGGTGCTCGGATTCTTTGATGTCTATTACTTTCGTTTCTCCTACGTGGCCGACCACTTTCAATACCTGGCCAGCCTTGGGTTGATCTCTCTTGCCGTGAGCATGGGCACGGCCATCGGCGAGCGAGCCGGCCAATGGGGCCACGGTTTGGGAACAGTCGCCGCCGCCCTCGCGTTGTTGGTACTGGGCGTGTCCACCTGGAGACAGGCCCACATTTATCAAGACGTGGAAACACTCTGGGCCGATACGCTGGCGAAAAATCCCCAGTGTTGGATGGCCCACAACAATCTGGGAACGGCCCTCTTGCAGGAGGGGGAAGTCAGCAATGCCATCGGGCACTATCAACAAGCGGTGCGGATCAAGCCCGATTATGACGAGGCGCACTACAACCTCGGGATGGCTTTGGCGCAATCGGGTAGGATCGAGGAAGCCATCGCCCACTACCAGCAGGCCCTGCGGATCAAGCCCGATTTCGCCGAGGCGCACAACAACCTCGGGATCGCCTTGGTGCAAACGGGTAAGATCGGGGAAGCCATCGCCCATTACCAGCAGGCCCTGCGAATCAAGCCCGATTTCGCCGACGCGCACAACGACCTCGGGGTCGCTCTGGCGCAAACCGGCAGGATCGAGGAGGCCATCGCCCATTACGAGCAGGCCCTGCGAACCAAACCCGATTATGCCGAGGCGGACAACAACCTCGGAAATGCCTTGGCGCAGGCGGGCAGGACACCGGAAGCGATAGAGCATTTGCAGCAGGCGCTACGGATCAAGCCCGATTACGCCGACGCGCACAACAATCTGGGGATGGCCTTGGCGCAAACCGGTAGGCTCGACGAAGCGATCGCCCATTACCAGCGGGCCTTGCGAATCAAACCCGATTACGCTGATGCACACAACAACCTCGGGGTCGCTCTGGCGCAAACCGGCAGGATCGAGGACGCCATCGCCCACTACCAGCAGGCCCTGCGAATCAAACCCGATTACGTTGATGTACACAACAATCTGGGGACCGCGTTGGCGCAAACGGGCAAGATCGAGGACGCCATCGCCCACTTCCAGCAGGCCCTGCGTTTCAACCCCGATCTCGCCGAAGTCCGCTACAATCTGGGAAGCGCCCTGGCGCAGGTGGGCCGGGTGCCGGAGGCAATTGTGCAGTACCAACAGGCGCTACGGATCAAGCCCGATTTCACCCCGGCGCGGAACGCGCTGGCGCGACTACAAGCCGGCCAGTGAGCGGTACAGCACGCCGGCCGGGCCGCGAAGTCAGTCAGGCGGGAAAAGCCGTTACCCGTCAAGACAGGCAAGCTTGACGGGTAACGGGCTGAGGCGGACAGACTTACCTGGCTTGGTGATGGTGCTGCTTGTGATGCCGCTTGGCGTGGTGGCGATGCGTGCCCGTGCTGTTTGCCGCGAACGCCCCCGTTGTGAACATTCCGAATACCACCGCCGCCAAAAGAAGTCCCATGAACTTGCGCATACCGATCTCTCCTTGTTCTGCTGTGAACGCTACGTTTCTGTGTTTGGTGCTGCCGTTCGCCGTCCCCACGACACTTCGCGGCGAACGAGAAGCTAAACACCCCGAGTCGGGAATAGTTTCGCAGAATTGTTGCGGCGGTAGGCGAAAGGCGGGGAGCGGGAGTCGGAAAGTCATCCAGTCAGAGCAACCGATGCCAGGCGAAAATGTGCGGGGGGGGAACTGGCGGCGGGTTGGCGGCTGGCAAGCGGAATGCTATTCTCAGGAGCATGTCCCACAACACGGTCAGCGATCAACGGCGTCTCCCGGATACGGAAATATGTCGGACCAGGTATGTGGTGCCATCCGAAGTCTCGCAATGCCTGGTGGAAAACCCCGACGCTTGCCAGTATGCGATACGTTTTGGTTCCGGCGTGATTTGTCGCCATCCTGCCCGGCGCGGCTTCGAGAAGCCAGATCCCTCTGATCTTCTCCAGTAGTCTTGTGGTTTGAGCCCTCACAGAGTCCCGCGTAGCCTCCACAGCCAGAACATCCTCGACTTTTTTGTTGGGATATTCCCTAAATACAGGAGTGGCGAGAATGAAGCCCACATCCACTTCGTATGGCGATCCCGAGAGCGGCTCGAGGTCTGGGACAACGATGGTCCCGAAACCCGGCCGGCCTTCGAGTCCACCAGTCCAGCGGCTTTGCGCAAGACTGTCATGGCTGGGGATTTTCCTCCTGGTGCTGTTGGCGGGCCAAGGGTGCCGGAACTACCGGTCATCGAGGGCCTATGACAAGGGGGTGGATGCAATCCGCAGGCAGGATTACGATCTCGCCATCGCCGAGTTCAGCGTAGTTATCCGGCTCAAGCCGAAACATGCCGGGGCCTACAACAACCGGGCGATTTCCTACTCCCACAAGCGCGACTGGGACAAGGCCCTCGCCGATTACAACGAGGCCCTCCGTCTCAACCCGGAATATGTGGAGGCCTATTACAACAGGGGAATTACCTACAACAACAAAGGCGACTGGGACAAGGCCCTCGCCGATTACAACGAGGCCCTCCGTCTCAACCCGGGTAATGTGGAGGCCTACGACCACCTCGCCTGGCTGTTGGCGGTCTGCCCCGATGCCAATGTTCGGAATGGGGCGAAGGCGGTCGAATATGCGAAGATGGCCTGTGAACTGTCCCACGGGAAAGCGGGCCCATGGTTCGGTACGCTGGCTGCGGCCTACGCCGAGGCGGGCCGCTTTGACGACGCCGTGAAATGGCAGAACAAATACCTGGAGTCTGATTACCTTGAGTCCAATCCGTCGAGCGATACGCCGGAGAAAGCCCGCCAGCGGCTCGGTCTCTACGAACAAAACAAGCCGTACCACGAAGAAAAGCCGTGAGGTTACGTCGGCCACTCGATTGACAGAGCCTGCCTGAGATCGGGAATTCAACTGGTAGTCGATGCTCGGCGGTCTCACTGACGAGGTTAGGGGCAAAAACCACACCAGAGTTCACAAACGCCAGAAAAAGCCTGTAAATTCAGCGGGTTGTTGGTAGTCTCGTACCCATGACTGAGGAGAAGCCGAGGAGTTCCAGGAGATTTCCTTGGAAATCAATCGTCATCGTTTTCACTTTGTGCCTACTTGCCGGTGTTGCCCTTTACAAGCTTGCCCCGGCGCGTGTCACTATGATGGTTTTGTATCATCTTGGCGTCCCTTTAGATGAAGCAAGTGCCCAACGCCCCCGCATCGGTGGGTACAAAGAATATAGCATCGATGATCCAAGCTACGATGTTTTGATCTACTCTTTTGACGGCCGTTCAAGGAAAGAACCGGTGGATGTGGTAAAAGCGGGCATTAAGGCAATTCGGAGGGGTGGATTCAGGCACACTAAGAAGATGACCCTGATCGTATTCGAAAATCTGACAGCCCGTGATAAATCTCACAAGGTCATATTCCCATACGGCATATTTCTGGAGAGCAGCGACATCCGAAACTCCAGTATCCCAACAAAAGATTTAGCCAAGAAGCCATTGGTGGTTTCTCCGATGAATTGGGATCGTAGGATTAACGAGTGGATTTACTCGACGAATGCGGATTTTGAGGGGCCGAAGATAACCGAGAATCCCAGTTACACAAAGTCGGCCCAGATCGCCGAAATGGGTTGGTTTATGGATCTGGATGAACTGAAGACAAAATCCGAAGTCACTGGGAAATTTGGGCAGCCGAAGTACCTGGTTGAAGAAAATGGCAAGTATTCCGAGGTATATCTCGTTGATGACGTGAATCGAAATCAAACGGGCACCGTGCGGATTTGGTATGAGGCAGATAAAGTCACGAAGACAGGATGCTACATGGAAAACAAGTAACGTAGCGCCCAAAACAAGTGAATCTTGTCGCCGTTCGCCCCCCGACTCATCGGAGACTAGGAGAATCCACACTACTTGGCACCTCTAAAACCTCGCACGCAGTCCCATCCGCAATGATACCGGCTGAAATTCCGCGCCTCTTGGCTGTCGGCTAGCTGAGGAGTTGGCGGAGCACAAAGGGCAGGATGCCGCCGTGGCGGTAGTATTCGACCTCGATGGGGGTGTCGATGCGGGCGGTGATGGGCACTTTGTGCTGGGTGCCGTCGGGGCGATGGATCACGAGGGTCAAGGCCTGGCGCGGGGTCAGGTTGTTGCTCAGGCCGAGGATATCGAAGGTCTCCGAGCCGTCGAGTTTCAGGGTCTGGGCGGTTGTGCCGTCCGCGAACTGACAGGGGAGGACGCCCATGCCGACGAGATTCGAGCGATGGATGCGCTCGAAGCTCTGGGCGACGACGGCGCGGACGCCGAGCAGGCGCGTGCCTTTGGCGGCCCAGTCGCGGGAGCTGCCGGTGCCGTATTCCTGGCCGGCAAACACGACGAGAGGGACGGCCGTTTCCTGAAATTTCATGGAGGCGTCGTATATCGTGGTCGGCTGACCCTTGTATTTCGTCACGCCGCCTTCGACGCCGGGGAGCATGAGGTTCTTGATACGGACGTTGGCGAACGTGCCGCGGGTCATCACGCGATCGTTGCCGCGGCGGGCGCCGTAGCTGTTGAAATCGACCGGTTTCACGCCATGCTCCTGGAGATATTTTCCCGCAGGGCTGGTCGCCGCGATCGATCCGGCGGGCGAGATGTGGTCGGTGGTCACCGAATCGCCCAACATGGCCAAGACCCGCATGCCGCGAAGTGGGCGAATGGGGCTAGGTTGCGGGGCCAGGTCGATCAGGAACGGCGGCTCCTGCACGTAGGTGCTGGCAGCGTCCCAAGGG
>JBKQMH010000128.1:0-26825 GCA_052146795.1 Verrucomicrobiia bacterium | reverse complement strand
GAAAGCACAATGGCCAGCAGCGTCAGAAGGTTCAGGGTAAATCCAAACACCAGCATCAAGAACGCCGCGCCGATGAGCGAGATCGGGATGGCCACCACCGGAATCACCACGGAGCGGAACGAACCGAGGAACAAAAAGATGACGATGACGACGATGATGAGCGTCTCGATCAGGGTGTGGGTCACCTCGTGCAGCGCGTCGTTGATATACTCGGTCGAGTCGTACGGAACTCCGACATTCATCCCGGCGGGTAACTGCCGTTTGATCTCGGGGAGTTCGGCCCGTACCGCCTTGATTACATCCAGTGAGTTGGCCGTCGGCAACACCCAGATGCCCATGAACGTGGCTTTCTCGCCGGAGAACCGCACGTCCTCATCGTAGGTCTCCGCGCCCAACTCGACGTCGGCGACGTCCTTTAATCGAACAATCGTACCGTCTTTCTGGCGGACCACGAGATTGCGAAACTCCTCCGCCGTGCGCAGATCGGTGTTGGCGGTCAGGTTCACGGAAATCATCGATCCCTTCGTCGCCCCAACCGCGGACAGGTAATTATTGGCTGCCAGCGCCTGGCGCACTTCGGACGGAGAGATGTTCAGCGCGGCCAATCGATCCGCTTTCAGCCAGACGCGCATCGCGAACGTGCGGGCGCCGAGGATGTCCGCCCGCTGGACGCCGCTGACCGCGGTCAATTTCGGCTGGACAACTCGTGTCAGGTAATCAGTGATTTGATTCTGGTCGAGGTCCTTGGAATAAAAACTCAGGTAGGCGGCGGCGAACTGGTTGTCGCTGGTCTCGAGCTCGATGACGGGCGCTTCGGCTTCGGGCGGCAGATCGTTGCGCACCTGGGCGACTTTTGCCTGAATCTGTGTGAGCGCTGCGTTGTTGTCGTAGTTGATCTTCAAATGCACCGTGATGGTGCTCAGTCCCTGCGCACTTTGGGATTCGATGTAATCGATGCCGTCGGCGCTGGCGATGACGCGCTCCAGCGGCGTGGTGATGAATCCGCGCACAAGGTCCGCGTTCGCTCCCACATAGGTCGTCTTGATGGTGACGATGGCGATGTCGCTGCGCGGGTACTGCCGCACGTTGAGGCTGCGAATCGCCTGCAGACCCGCCAGCAAGATGATCAGGTTGATCACGGTCGCGACAACCGGCCGGCGGATGAACAAATCGGTGAATTTCATGCCTTTCCTTCGCCGTCGATCATCATTACATGTTCGGCGGATTCGGGTTGGCTTCGTTGCCCGGCTGGACGCTGTTGTTGACCAGCACCGCCGCGCCGCCGCGCAGTTTGAACACGCCCGAACTGACGACCTCGTCACCTTCCTTGACGCCTGAGATGACCGTGACCTGATCGCCACGGCTCGCGCCAAGCTTCACAAACTGTTGCTGCACTTCCTGGCCCGCCGAACCGGCGGCCCCTTGTTTGCTTTTGACGATGAAGACCGAGTCCCCGTAGGGCGCATAGCTGATGGATGACGTGGGAATGAAAATGGCTTCCTTTTCCGGCAGGAGAACGTCAACGTTGACAAACATGCCGGGGCGCAGGCGGTTATCCGGATTCTTGACCGTTGCTTGAATTGTAATGTTGCGCGTGGATTCGTCGAGGCGCGACTCGATTGCCGTGATTTCACCTTCGAACTGCTCGCCCGTGATCCCCGCCGCCTTGATCCGGATTTGTTTCCCCACAGCAATCTGCTCGAGGTCCTGCTGGGGGATAGCAAACTCGACGTAGATCGGGTCGACCGATTGGAGCGTCACGATCGGCGCGCCGACGTTCAAATACTGGCCAAGATCCACCTGACGGATTCCCACCAGCCCGTCAAACGGAGCGGTGATCGTTTTCCGAGCGATCAATGCCCGTGCGTCGTCCACCGTGGCGGTCGCCTGACGGAATTCGCTCTCGGCGGCGTCATAGTCCGATCGTGACACCGCCCCATCGGATACGAGACTGCGCTGACGTTCGAGACTGATCTTCGCCAGGTCACGTCGGGCTTCCGCCGAGCGCAGTTGCGCCTCTTCCTGCTGGCTGTCCAACTTCACCAGAAGGTCCCCCTTCTTTACCGCCGTGCCGGACTGGAAAGAGATCTGCGAAATGATACCGGCCAAATCCGTGCTGACCGTAACACCATTGACGGCTCGCAGTGACCCCACGGCACTCAATGCCGGCTGCCACCGCTCCCGCGTCGCCACGGTCGTCGTCACCGCTGTTGGCGGTGGGGCGAACTTGGCGAACTGCGCCATCCCCGCCCGGATTTGCATCATCTTCCAGACTCCAATCCCCGCGATGAAGAGAAAGGCAATCGCCAGCATGATTAGCATTCGTTTCATCATGGATCCGGAAGCCGGCTTTTGTTCCGATTGGCTTTTCAGGGAAGTGGTAACGTGCGCGTGGGATGGTGCAGACGTCACGGTTGGATTCTGACTGGATTGTGGAGATCCTTTTTCAATGATAGGCGTGCTCACGGCTTTCCTTCCTAATTGGTATGCAAAACACCTGAGTTCGATTCCACGACAACGGTTTCGGTTTCTTTCACCCCAAGCAATTCGCGGGTCCCCCGTTCCGCTTCCTGCAAAACCTCGAGGTCATTCTGAATCCGAGCCTGGGTAAGCAATCCTTCGTAGTAGGCAAATAGGGTACGCGATTTGGCCGCCGCATCCGGCGCGTCAATCAACCCCGCCGCGTGGGCGTCGCGGATGGCTGATTCAAAATACTTCCGTTTGCTCTCCAGAATCTCCTGGATCTTCCGCGGCAGACCATCTTCCCGCATGCTGATTTCCGAGCCCAGCGAGAACTGTGGGCACCCCAGCACGTGACCGTACCTGGCCTTGATCTCAGCCTGGAACCGATAGCTATATTCACAATACTTCCGCAGTCGTTCCAGCGGCGGAACTGTTACGGAAAAAAGTGCATCGAGTTCGGGCCGAATGCGGTTCCATCCCACATCAATGGCCGCCAACGCGAGGTCCGCCTTTGAATCAAAGAAGTAGTAGAAACTGCCCTTCTTGACACCCGCTTTGTCACAAATATGGTCGATGGTGGTACTGCCGTAGGAGCCGGTCCAAATCAGCTCCAACACGGCCTCCATCAATCTCTCTTTGGCATCACTGACGCGTCCCATGATTCTCACCTTCTGCCTTTGGCCACCTGCTCACGACCTTCAAAACTTCAGGAGACAATACCCAAGTTTACTAAGTAGTCAACTACTTTGATTTCTACAGTCGCCATATTATGTATTATTCTTATCATAAACATGTTGCGCTACTTGCCCCAGCGCTGGACATTTGGCTGATGGCTGCCCCATGACGGAACCAATCTTCAAATTGGCTCATGATTCATCGACCGCAGAGTGTCGTCTGGGTTTCTGGCTTAGGGCTGATCCCCAACCCTCTGGCATAGCAGTTGCGCCTCATTTTGCGGCGGATCGGGACACAACGTCCCGCGAGTTGATGGCATAACACAATCTGCTATCATGACGACAACTATGGATCGAATAGCGGACCGCGAAAGTTTGCCCATTGAAATCGCGCTATTGGTGTCCTTGCTCTTGCACGCGATGGCCTATTGCACAGCGCAATACGGCGCGCCCCTGCTGAAGTTGCCGTGGTTGGCTTCCTTGACGAAATTGGTGCATGTGACCTATATGCAGCCGAGCGCGGTGCATCCGCACGTGCAGACCATCACCTTCGTGGAATTGAATGAGCCGCGCGCTCAAAACCAACCTGACAAAGGCAAGCAATCCCAGCAGTTCATGGAAACCGACGCCTCACAGGTCACGGGCGAAAAACCGAAAACCGCCCAGTACTATTCTGACAAGTCGACCGTGGCCGCCAATCCGAATAATGCCAGCGGCAAAGTGGGTGATACCCCGTATCTGGACGGCAAAGAGACGAAGTACAAAGACAAGCAGCCAATGAGCACCTTGGACGTACCTACGCAATCGGGAGTTTCGGCCCCGCTCGTTGTACAAGCGGGCGCGCCAGGATCACCGACTCGGCTCGCCCAGCCGTCCCCTCCTACGGTCTCCAAGCCCTCTCCGACACCGCCACAGGAAAAATCGTCCGTCACGCCCCAACCGCAACCGCAATCTCCAGCCCAACCCCAGGAGATTCCGGCGGTCGGGTTGAAAATCGTGGAAGAACAGAAACTGGCGATGGCACCGAAGCCGACCGCGACGCCCAATGCTGCGACCAGTTCGGCCGTCCCCACGCCGCCTGCGGTTGCTGAGGCGGGAGGAGGGGGCACTCCTGCGCTTGCCAGCGAGCCGGGCGTGGCAGGCCGCGAAATTGTGGCGCGGAAAGCGCATCTTGTCGCCGCCGGCGTCTCGCGCGCGGGCGTGACCGCATTCAATGTGGAGGCGAGCCCCTTCGGTGCGTATGACAAGAAGGTCATTAAAGCCGTTCAAAGCCGCTGGTACAATCTCATCGATCGCTACGGGATTTATGAGAGCACGGCAACTGTCACGGTCTACTTCGAGTTGTTTGATGACGGCCAGGTGAGGAATGTGAAGACCATCGAGGGCACCGAGAACAGCATTTTGTCGTTGTTTTGCGAGAAAGCCATCATAGAATCAGGGCCGTTCGAGCCATGGCCTGACGAACTGCGCGCGCTGGCTGGGAAGGAGCCGCGTCAGGCGACTTTTACGTTTTACTACTGAGTCATCAGAAAAGGGAGGAGCTTCATGCCGGAATGGTTCTTTCGGGGCGGAATCGCCATGTGGCCGCTGTTGGTGTGCTCGATAGCGGGGTTGGCCATCATTTTGGAACGCACTTGGGCGCTGCAACGCCGCCGCATTATTTCCCCCGAGTTGGCCGCCGCCATTGAGAGGCGACCGGTCACACCCGAGCAAACCGAGGTGGTGCGCGTGCTCAGTGAGTCTGACACGACGGTGTTGGGCAGGCTCGTGCAAGCCATGTTCGCCCACGCATCGCTGCCGAAAACAGAAAATGTCGAGGTCATGCAGGCGCTGGCCCGCCAGATTGTTGGCCGCATGGAGCGCGGGCTGACCACGCTGTCGCTCATCGCCGAGCTCGGACCGTTGCTGGGACTGCTGGGCACGGTCATCGGCATGGTCCAATTGTTCGAGGACGTGGCGAAGAAGGGACTCGGCGAGCCGGCGATGATTTCCCGCGGCATCTACGAGGCGTTGACCGCGACGATGACCGGCCTCAGCATCGCGATCCCGGCGTTGATCGCCTACATGTATTTGCGCCGCCGCATCGAGGTGCTGGTGCTGGAGCTGGAACGGCATACCAACGAGTTGCTGACGCGCCTGTACCGCAATCTCCAGTAGGAATCCGCCATGCGCATCTTCGAGCCAACCAAAGCGCACCGCCCACCGTCCATCCGCTTGATTAATCTCGTGGACGTGCTGTTTATCCTGCTCATTTTCTTCATCGCTACGACCACCTTTCGCGCGAACTCGCCGACCGCTGTGAAGCTCGTCCTCCCCGAGGCCAAGACCGCCGAGGAAGTCGGCCGCGAAAAAGTCGAGCGCCTCTCGATTGCCGTCAGTTCCGACGAAACCATCTATCTTGACAACAAACCCATCGCCCTGAGCACGCTGGAACAAACCCTGCGCGACGCGAAAGAGAAAAACCCGAAACTGCAAGTGCAGTTCTCCGCCGACAAGACGGTCAGCTATGGCACGGTCGTGGCCATCGTCGATGCGGCGCGGTCCGCCGGCATCCCGGACATTACGGCGTTCACCAAGAAATCGGCAAAGTAAAGCCTGAAGCGATGGTTAGATAGTTACCAGTATTCACAGACCGCTGGACGGAGTACATGCGTACCAGACGTGTTATCAGAATGGGTTTCGCAGTCGTCATCAGCATCGCATTGGTCTATGTAGCTCTTGAACCCGGACGGAAGCGGCTTGCCTACTACTTCCGGCTAAAAGCTTACCAGTATCAACAGGCGGATGATTGGATCCACACGGAGAGAATGGCACGACTCAGCCTCGCTCTGGTTCCGAACGATGTCTACACCCTGATATTGCTCGGCGACTCTCTCGAAGTGCTGCAGCGCTACGACGAACAAGAGCAGGTGTTCCGCAAGGCGGTCGCGCTAGCGCCAAATGATGTTTACGCCTTTGCTGGGCTTGGACCAGCACTGTACTACTTGGGACGGGACGAGGAGGCGGAGCGGTACGAGCAGAAAGCAATCGATCTGGACCCATCGATTGCGCAAGTGCAGACTGATTTGGCTGGCATATTGCTCGCATTGGGTCGAAACGATGAAGCCGAGGAGCATCTTCGTGAAGCATTGATACTCGATCCCGGGTTGCCAATGGCTCACATCTCCTTGGGGGAAGTTTTTGCTCGACGCGGAAAGATGGAGGAAGCCGAGGCTGAATTCTGTGGAGCCGTCCTCCTGGCTCCCCAATGGTGGAAACCCCATCTCGGTCTCAGCACATTCTTCCTGTACCAAAACCGGTTGGACGAAGCACAAATGGAGATTCAGGAAGGCCTGCGCCTGCAACCGGACGCGGCAGATCTGGTCCAAAACCTTGGCGAACTATACTGGAAGCGCGGAAATCTCGTTGAGGCAGAACGGCAATATCGAAAGGGTTGTCAGTTGGCGAAAGATTACGCCAGGGCCGCTCACCAACTCGCATTGTTCTTGTCCGAGGGCAAGGGCAAACAACAATTCGACGAAGGCAAGTTCAGCGACTTGGAAAGAACCCTTCGAGAAGCCATACGTCTTTGGCCCACCTTCGCACAGCCCTACAACAATTTGGGCTACATACTGATTGCCGATTCCAACCGCTGGGATGAGGCGGAGTCGCTCATTAGAAGGTCCATCGACCTGGCCTCTGCCCAAGACCCCAATTTCTTCGATAGCCTTGGTGAGTTGCTCTCGAAGCAACCACGAAGGCGAGATGAAGCAGTCGCCGCTTATCGAAAGGCGCTAGCCGGATATACTGAAATGGGCAGCTCGAACGACATCCATCGTGTGCAAGAAATTCTGGACCGGCTCGAAACTCCTTAAAGCTTGCAGATTCGTACAGCAAAACGGGCGGCTGTGCGAAACACAGCCGCCCGTTGAATTTGTGAACTCTAACGGATTACTTCCCGCCGAGAATCGCGTCCTTCGCGGCCTTGGCGATGCGGAACTTCACCACCCGTTTGGCCGGAATCTGAATCTGCTCGCCCGTCGCCGGATTGCGGCCGATGCGGGCCTTGCGATTCACCAGCACAATCTTGCCGAGCCCGGGAATCGTGAACGAATTCTTCGCTTCCTTGTACGCCAACTTCACCAACTCTTCGATGAACAGACCCGCGCTCTTTTTCGATACGCCGGTCTTCTCTGCCAGACTTCCCAAAACTTGTGACTTCGTCAATTTTGCCATAAAGCTCCTTACTTGTTCTCCTTGGTTTAGGGTTCGGCGGATACTACAAAAGTGCCGGAAACCTTGCAACTATTGATTTTTCAAGGGTTCGACTCTCTTGCCGCGGCCAAAAACGGGTTCGTGAGCCGCTCGTGGCCAATCGTCGTCACGGGCCCGTGCCCGGGAAACACGCGCACGTCATCCCCGAGCGGCAACAGCTTTTCTCGAATGGAACGCATCAACGTTTCGTAGTCGCCCCCCGGCAAATCCGCGCGCCCCACCGATCCCGCGAACAATACATCCCCGACAAACGCCACGCGCTCGTTCCGTTCCATCAGCGCCACGCTACCGGGACAATGACCAGGACAATGAAAAACCTCGAATCGTAAATTGCCCACGTCCAACGGTTTGCCCTCTTCGAGGAAAAAATCCGGATGGCTCGGTTCAATGTCCAGATCCAGGCCGAAATACCGTGCTTGCGGAAGATCCAGCAGCAGCGCGCTCTCGCGGTGGATGCCGAATTTCGCCCCGGTCAACCGCAACAACTCGGCGTTGTCCAGAATGTGGTCCCAGTGACCATGGGTGTCGACCAGGTAGGCAATTGGGGTGTTCCACTTTCGGGCTTGTTCGACGATCAATCTCGCCGCACCCTGCGGCGCGTCGATCACCAACGCCGTACCGCCTTCCTTGTCCGCAACCAGATAGCCATTGGTCGCTATCGGGCCGGCTTCAAAAGTCTCAATAATCATTCAACGCCGCGTGGGTTGGATGCGCCGGCCTCATTCCTCCTCATCCTCATCGTCTTCCTCGTCCTCTTCCTCCTTGTCTTCGTCCTCCTCATCGTCCAACTCTTCGTCTGCGTCCGGGCTCTCGACCTCCCCGGCATCACTCAAATCGAAGCCGCACGTCGGACAACGCAGATTGTTTCGCTTCAACTCTTCGGGCTCGACGTCCACATTGCAATTCGGACACGTTACTTGTTCCATACTGGTTCCCCCCTTCCACTACCATTGCGCCGAAACAATAATAAAAAATCGGGCGCGCGCAAGCGCGATTTGTGCGGATGTTACTTCGCCGCCGGTGGACGCAACTTGGCCAGGACGGCTTCGATCTGCCCCCGTTGCTGGGACGATCCGCGCCACATTTCCAGGCATTTCTCGTAGGCCGTCACCGCTTCGTTCGTCCGTCCGTCGGCCGCGAGGAGTTGGCCCAGGAACAGATACAGGTGCGGGTCTTCCACATGCTCCGCCGCGGTGCGCTGCAGCGCCTGGATCGCCGTCGCGCGGTCCCCTTGGCGCGCCGCCAACTGGCCGCGTAACAGCCACGCCTGCACGGAGTGCGGCTGCTCGTCCAGCACCGCTTCCGTTTCCGCTACCGCTCCGTCGAGATTGCCCTCGGTCGCCTTGATCTGGGCCTGCATCAACCGCGCGTAAAAATACCGCGGATTGATCGCCAGCAGTTTCTCCGTCAGGACCATCGCCTGTTCCTTGTCGCCCGCGTCGAGGTTGATCGTCGCCAGATTCATCCAAGCCTCCGACGTCCGCGGATGAATCGCGAGGGCGTCTTCGAATAGTGCCTCCGCCGTATCGACCGCTCCGAGAACCATCAGGAAATTCCCCATCGTCGCCACCACGCGGGCGCGGAGATAGGCATCAGTGCCCGCCGTCTCGTCCGCGAGCTTGTGCGCGTATGCCAGCACCGCCTTCGCGTCCGTCACGTGTACGGGCTTGAGGTCCTTCAATTGCTTGTCGGCTCGCAATTTTGCCCAGCAACTCTGGTGCACGAAGATGCACGCGGCATGGTCGAAATACAGCATGTCCCACACACGGCTGTTCACCAGATATTGCAGCAACGGGCGGTCGTCCGCTGTCCCGTACTCCAGGAACGCCACCGATACCGACCGCTCGCGCATCCATTTTTCCCATTCCAACGGGTCGTACATCGCTTGGCGGTACCGGTCCACAAATTCACGGCCATACAGATTGGCGCGTCCGTCGCAGAACGGCCGCCATTGCGGATACCCCGTCCAGATCAGTGGCCCGCCGGACAGGTATGTATTGAAAAGATTCAATCCCGCCGGCAGTTTCATCATCACCGACAACGCCCGCGTCGGCACGATCGATTCGTCCACACCCACGCCGAAGTTGGCCGGCCGGCTCTCGGCAATCGCCCAGCGGTTCGTGACCACGATAAAAATCAGGAAGGCCGCTGTGACGGCCGCCACGGTCCCGGCGGTCGCCTCGCCCCAAACCGAGCGCTTCTTCCCGGCGAATCTCTCCCGCAACACCGCGAGCCCGTGCGCCAGGATCGGCGCCGTCACGATCGCGTACAGCGCCGTGAACCGGTTCGCGTGCAGCGCCAGCACGCTCATCGCCGCCACCACCAGTGCGTGCGCCCACGGAAACGCGCGCAGCTTGATCGCCAGCACGGCCACGAGCACCGCCGGGTTCAACCAGAACAACCACCAAAATACCTGCAGCGCCCAGTTCGGTTCTGTCAGCAACATTTCCCGTGTCGGCTGCCACTCGCTAATCGTGCCCGAAGGGCCCGAACTTCTCGTCTGCTCGATGGCGTGCTGCACAAGACGGATGCCAAAGGGATTCACCAGACACGCCGCGCACGACAACGCGAACGCGCCGACGATCAGCCCCAAACGGCGCCATTCTTTCTTCAGAGCAAATTCGATCCCCTGAACCAGGCCGTACATGGCCATCAGCGCGATCCCCAAAAGAAACGATCCGTGGACGTTCACCCACACTAATTCCAGTACCGGCAACCACAGGAGCGCGTACGGTTGGCCCCGCCGCGCAGCCTCCAGCAGGGTGATCGTCATCGCCCCAAACAGGAGCATCAATACATCCGGCCGGGCCTCGAGCCGCGCTCGTGAGGCCACGAACGCCGCCATCATTGCGAATGCCGCCAATGACGCTCCCGCCCCATTGCGCCGACATGCACGAAACACCACCAACCCGGCCAAGCATACGACGATGGCTTTGCCCACCACGATTGCATCGAATCCGCCCCATGAATACAGGACATAGATGCCGACCTGAAACAGCCACTCCCAGTCCAGCCACTCTTTCCCGTTCACCGTCGCCGAAAATGGGTCGGCGTGCGGGACCGCGCCGTGCGAGATGATCCACTCACCCGTTTTTAAGTGCCAAAACGTGTCGGACTCGGAAATTTTCTCGAGCGCCAGAAGAAACGGGAAGGCGACCGCCAACACGACCACGATTGCGGCAAGGATTTTAAGCGCTTTCCCGTGCATGGGCGCGGCATTGTCGCCAACCTCTCAGCATATTTCCAGCCCGATTCCGTGGTCAGTGCGCCGATCCCTGCTCGGGAGGGGCGGATGGCATGTTGACCGCCGGTTTCTGATTGGCTCTGGCGGCGAGCAGGCGCGACAGCGCATCGCGAAGCGTCGTGTTGTCGGGGTCGACCTTGATGGCGGCGCGGATTTTCTCGATGGCGGCATCGAGATTGCCCTGCTTCTCGTACAGCGCGGCGCAATTGTAATACGCCGACAGGTTTTTCGGATCGAGCTCGATCAATCGCCCGTACAGCAGGATGGCCTTGTCCAGTTCGCCGAGATTCGTCCAGATCGTTGCCAGATGGAGGATGAGGGCATCGTTCTTCGGATCAAGCTCGATCGCCTTCTCGAATTTCGCCGCCGCCTCGCGGTACCGCCCCAGATTATTGAGCGCCGCCCCGAGGTTCACATACGCCAATTGATTGCTGGGATCAAGGTCCGCCGCTTTCTGGAGGGGCTCCAACGCTTCCGCGTACTTCTTCATGTTAATCAGCGAATTGCCCCAGTTGAGGTACACCATGGTGTTATGCGAATCGATCTTCTCGGCGCCCTGGAGTTCATCAATGGCTTCCTGGTACCGCCCCAGTTTGTCCAGCACGTAGGCGAGGTTGATGACAACGCTGATATTGAGCGGGTCGTACGCCGCCGCGCGATGAAACTGGTCCAGCGCCAACTCCAATTTGCCATCCTTGACGAACTGGATGCCGCGGCCCTGATACAGGACAGCGCGGGCGGGGTCGCGTTCGCTAACCGGTTGGTCATTCTTGAGGAGACCGGCGTCGGGCATCGCGGGCGGTTGGTACAGCGCCGCCACGAACAGCATCAATACCAGCCCGCCCGCAATCCCACTGGCGGCACGCTGAAAGGCGCGTGTGCTGTTTTCCGATGGGGATGGCTGTGAGCCGCTCATTTGGTCTGGCAAATCTAACAGACTCGCGCTATTTTTCGAGCCGGATCCGTCCGGGCGAGTCGTCGTTCGAGGCAGGCGAGATGAACCTGAGTTTCGGTTACAATACAAACGGGTTTGCCCAACACAAACTCGAAGATGCGCTGGAGATCATCGCCGACTGCGGCTATCGCGGCGTCGCGCTGACGTTGGACAACTATCACTGCAACCCGTTCACCGTCGAGCCCGCCGATCTCAGCCGACTCCATCAGCTCTTGGACAAGCTGCAACTCCGTGTGGTGATCGAAACCGGGGCGCGCTACCTCCTCAACCCGCAGCGGGAGCGCTATCCCACGCTCGTCAGCAGTGAAGGACGCCAAATCCGCCTGGAATTCCTGCGGCGCGCGGTCGACATCGCCGCCGACCTGCACGCCGAATGCGTCAGTTTCTGGTCGGGAGCACCCGACCCGGAAGTTTCCGAGCACCAGGCGTGGGACTGGCTGGTTACGGGCTGCCTGCAACTGGCCGAGCATTCCAAACGCCGCGGCGTGCAACTCGCCTTCGAGCCCGAGCCGGGAATGCTCGTCGATGACATGGCCAAATTCGAGGTCCTCAAAAAACATATCACCAGTGCCCGGTTCGGCCTGACGATGGACATCGGCCACGTCTTCTGCACCGAGACCGCGCCGTTTCGTCAGGTCTATGGCAAGTTCGCCAACCTCATCCGCAACATCCACATCGAAGACGTTCGCGACCGCAAGCACGAGCATCTGATGTTCGGCGAGGGCGAACTGGATTTCGTCGCCATCCTCCGCGTGCTCAACGACAACAAGTACAATGGCCTCATTAATGTCGAACTCCCCCGCCACAGCCATCGCGCTGCCGAAGTCGCCCGGGCTTCCATCGAATTCCTGAATGCGATGGGCGAAAAAATCCCGCCGCCGACTTCGCACGCCGTGCCGAAATCTGCCCCGTCCGCCACGCGCTGATTCTCGGACGGATTGTCGTGTGTTGAGGTGGGATAAAATTTTCTTGTCTGACGCACGTCCCGGCTGTATTGTGCTTAAAGTTTTCGGAGGCATTATTATGAAGATAGCGCATCTTGCTGCCGTATCCGCCATCACCCTCAGTGCATCCCTGGGTTTTGCCGCCCCGAGCGAATCCGTTGAATCCGCTGGCGCGTCGACCGCGTACCAGAAGGTCGATGCGATGTTTGGCGAGCAGATTGTCGCCGGCCGGCTCCAGGCCGTCGGCCTGACCACGCAGCAGGCGCGCGCGCGCCTCTCGCAGCTCAACGACCAGCAACTCGGCCAATTGGCCGCCCAAGCCGACATGATTCAAGCCGGTGGCACAATTCAATGCGGCGACGTAGACCAGCTCGGCCCCTTGGGTTGTATGTGGCACCAGCTCACTACCTTCGCTACCAATATATACCGCATCATATTCTGCTGGGCTGACCTGAAATAGCCTGTCCGTCTTCGCCGTCACGGCCTGTCCCGAAGTTTTTCGAAACAGGCCGTTTCTGCTATAGTGCCGACGTGAAACCGAGCGCGGCCCCCTTCGCCGAGAACCGGCTGTTGTTTGGGCGCGACGACACATCGTCCATCGTCAGCGCCGAACCCGCGGGCGATTCACAAATCACCGTCTTCCGCCGGCTCGACGGCGCACTGGCCACCGAAACGCAGCCATTCCAACCGTTTCTCTGGCTCACCGAGCAGGTCTGCCTGCAAGGCTTCGATCGCAAGGTCGAATACCTGCCGCTGAACGGTCACGGCGCCTTCAAACTTCTGGCAAAATTCCAGTCGTGGACGGATTTTCAGCAGGCGCGAAAGTTCCTCGGTATCACCTCGTACTTCGCCGTCAACGACCCCGTCCAACAATATCTGATGGTCACCGGCCGCACCTCGTTCAAGGGCTTGCGCTTCGATCAGATCAACCGCCTCCAATTGGCGGTCGTGACCGCTGCCGACAACACCTTGCAAGCCGTGCAGCTTTGCGATAACCGGGGCAGGCAACTCGAACTCACCGGAACGGAAGCACAAATTCTCAAGAAATTCGTCGACACCATTCGCGACCGCGATCCCGACGTGATCGAAGGCCACGATATTTTTCGCGCGGCGTTGACGCAGCTCACCGCGCGCGCCCGCGTCGCTCGCGTTCCATTGAAACTGGGACGCGACGGCTCCGTGCTCCGCTCCCGGCAATCGCGCGTCCAAATCGCCGAGCGCACGATCCAGTACCCCAAATATGAAATCCACGGGCGGCACGTCGTCGACACGTTCCTGCTCGCAGTGTTCTACGATGTCTCGACGCGCGAACTGGAAGGCTTCGAACTCCCCGAGGTCGCCGCGCATTTCGGCGTGAAGGAACCGGGTGCGGAGGCCGTGCGACGAATCAGCGACCTGCTCAGCCCGAGCTACTTCGTCCAGGCGCAGGTTTTCCCGTACAGCTATCAGGACGTGGTCGTGCGCGGCAACGCGACGAAGATCGACGCGCTCTTTCTGCGCGAATACCTGCACCAGCGCCACACCATCCCGCAGTTCGGCGAACCGCGCCCGTTTGCCGGCGGTTACACGGACGTGTTTCACGAAGGCATCGTTCGCAACGTGTGGCATTGCGACGTGCAATCGCTGTATCCGTCGCTGATGCTGGCGTTCGACATCAAACCGCGCGGCGACGAGTTGAACCTGTTCCTGCCGCTGCTCCGCGACCTGCGCCAGTTCCGGTTGAAAGCCAAAGCCGACGCCAAAACCGCAACCGACGACACGCAGCGCCGGCACCTCGATGCGATGCAACAGACCTTCAAGATTCTCATCAACTCGTTCTACGGCTACCTGGGTTTTTCGCAGGCGCATTTTGGTGATTTCAGCGCCGCCGAGGAGGTCACCGCCAAAGGCCGCGAAACCCTCAAGACAATGCTCGATTGGCTACAGAAACGCGGCGCCCGCGTCATCGAAATCGACACCGACGGCTTGTATTTTGTCCCGCCGGCCAAATCCGATCCCAAGACGCTGGAAAGCGAGTTGCAGGAGGCATTGCCCAAGGGCGTCGATGTGGAGATCGACGGGCAGTTCCCCGCGATGTTCAGCTACAAGATGAAAAACTACGCGCTGCTGGACGGCGAGGGAAAACTTCACGTGACCGGCTCGGCGCTCCGCTCGCGCGGCTTGGAAAAATTCCAACGCCAGTTCCTCGAAGAAATGTTGACGCTCGCGCTCCAAGGCGAAGCGAAGAAAGTGCCGCAACTCTATGAGGAATATTGCCAGAAGATCGAGCGCGGCCAGTTCCTCATCGACATGCTCGCGAAGACGGAGACGTTGCAGGACACCCTCGACGTGTATCAGCAGAAGATTGCGAAATCGGCTCGCAACCGTAGCGCCGCCTACGAACTGGCACTCAAATCAGGACGCAATTACCAGCCCGGCGACCAGATCACCTATTACGTCACCGGCGACGGCAAACGCGTCAGTGTTTACGACAACTGCAAGCTCGCGACCGACTTCAACCCCGCCCGCCGCGACGAGAACATCGACTACTACCTCGATAAATTGAAGGCGCTGTACAAGAAGTTTGCGACGCTTCTTTCATCCGGCTATGAACAGGAGAAGTAGAAGGCTCAAAATCACTGCAAAGAGACCATAGCAAACGCCAAAACGGCGTGAATTCAGTAACCACGTGCTTCTACCTTGCTGTTGCAATCTTCTTAGCCAGATCGCGGCAGCGAGAAAGAGAGCTACCCCTGTCGCCAAAATGAAGGACAACACCTCGGCGCTCGCCTTGGAACTTGGAGCGTGGGTGATAGCCGAATTAAGCAGCAGTGCACAAAAGAAGATCGCGCTTACGCACCAAGATATGACGACTGGGTTCATTCGAAAACCGTCACTGATCCTGCTTGGGGGCGTTCAATCTCATCACCATCAGAGTCTAATTCGGTTGCCATTTTCGCAAGTCGTCCTAGAATCGGCGTTCTAAACGAACCGTGCCACACTGACTGTGAAATCACAATTCGAAAGCTGACCAAGTGCTCCTACCTGCCCAAATCATCCAGAAGAAGCGTGACGGAAATGCGCTGACCGAAGAGGAAGTCCGTTTCTTCATCAACGGATTCACCAGCGGCGAACTTCCCGACTACCAGATGTCGGCGCTGGCGATGGCGATTTGTTTCCAAGGGATGAACTTTGACGAAACGATGTGGCTGACCCGCGCGATGATCGCCAGCGGCAAGATCGTGGAATGGGGGAAGGAAAGTGTCCAAGTGTCTAAGTCCCAACGTGCCTCAAAAGCCGGCGACTCAGGCACCCAGACACTCAGACACTCAAGCACTCCTTTCTACGCCGACAAACACAGCACGGGCGGCATCGGCGACAAGACATCGTTGATCATCGCCCCGCTCGTGGCCTGTTGCGGCGTGAAAGTGCCGATGATTTCGGGGCGCGGACTCGGCCCGACCGGCGGCACGCTCGACAAGCTCGAAAGCATTTCCGGCTTCAACGTGAATCTGCCGCTCGACAAGTTCCAGCAGATCACGGACAAGGTCGGCGCTTGCATGATCGGCCAGACGGCCGAAATCGCTCCCGCCGACAAAAAGCTGTATGCGCTACGCGATGTGACAGCGACGGTTTCCTGCCTGCCGCTCATTGTCGCCAGCATCATGTGCAAGAAACTGGCGGAAAACGTGGACGGTTTGGTGCTCGACGTCAAATGGGGCAGCGGAGCGTTCATGCGGACACGCGAGACGTCGACGGAGTTGGCCCGGGCCATGGTTGAGGTCGGTAAACGCTACGGCAAGAAGGTCTGCGCGTTGCAGACGGACATGAACCAGCCGCTCGGACAGAAAATCGGCAACGCGCTCGAAGTGCGCGAGTGCATCGAGTTAATGAACGGTTCGGCCCTCGCTGATGACCTGATGGAAGTCACCCTCGCGCTCTCCGCCGAGATGCTGCTGATGGCCAGCGTGGCGAAAAATGTTGCAGACGCCCGGCAAATGCTGCAAAAGAAACTTGCCAGCGGCGAGGCGTTGCGGAAATTCGCTGAGATGATCGCCGCGCAGGGCGGTAATGCCAAAGTCTGCGACGATGTAAAGCGATTGCCAATGGCCAAGCAGACCAGGCCGATTGCCGCGCCGAAATCCGGCTTTGTGCAGGCCATCGAATGCGATCAGCTCGGCTATGCCGTGATCGCGCTCGGCGGTGGACGCAAGGTTTCGGCCGATAAGATTGATTTTGCGGTCGGCTTCGAACAACCGAAGAAGATCGGCGATGCCGTGGCGGCGGGCGAACCGTTGATGATCATGCATTGCAACGATGCGACACGCGCTGCCGAGGCCGAGCGTATGGTGCAACAGGCGTACAAGATCGAAGACAAACCCGTCACGACGCGGCTGCCGTTGATCGTGCAGAAAATAGGGTAAGGGATTCATTCCGATGATGGCGAACGTAAAAGAGACGAAGGAATTTTTGGATGCAAAACTGGCCGGGTTCAAGCCGGACGTGGCGTTGGTGGTGGGGTCGGGCCTGGGCGGCATCACGCAGGGCGTAGCCAAACCAATGGTCATCCCCTACACCGACATTCCCCATTTCCCCAAGCCGACCGTCGCGGGTCATGCCGGGCAGATGATTTTCGGCGAGTTGGCGGGCAAAAAACTGATGGTGCTCAGCGGACGGTTTCATCGATACGAAGGGCGCAGTCCCGCCGAGATCACCTATCCCATCAATGTGGTCGATGCGCTGGGTGTGAAAATTCTCATCGTCACGAATGCCGCCGGCGGCATCAACCCGCAATACAAGCCCGGCGACCTCATGGTCATCGAAGACCACATCAATCAACTGGGCATCAATCCACTCATCGGCGGCATCAACGGCGACGGCGGCATCAAATTCATCGACATGACACAGGCCTACTCGCCGCGCTTACGCGAGAAACTCGACACCGCCGCGGAAAAGCAACAGGTTCCCATCTGGCGTGGCGTCTATCTGGCCACGACAGGGCCGAGCTACGAGACGCCCGCCGAGATCAAGGCGTTCGCCTGGATCGGCGCGGACGCCGTGGGCATGAGCACCGTGCCCGAAGTCATCGTGGCGCGCTATCACAATATCGAGGTCGCCGGCGTCTCCTGCATCACCAACCTCGCGGCCGGCATCTCCAGCAAGAAACTGTCTCACGATGAAGTGTTGGAAGTGGGCCGGGCGGCACAGGGCAATCTGGCAAAACTCCTGACCGAATTCATCGGGTCGCTATGAAATCCGCTTCGCCCAGATTCCGCAAACTGATTGCCGCCGCTGCGGCAGCGCGACGGAACGCCCATGCACCGTATTCGAAATTCCATGTCGGCGCGGCGCTCCTGACGAAGAGCGGCAAAGTATACACGGGCGTCAATATCGAGAACGCCAGCTACGGGTTGACCAATTGCGCGGAACGTGTCGCGATGGGAAAAGCCGTCAGCGAGGGGCATCGCAAATTTCAGGCCATCGCTGTGGTCGCTCCCAGCAACGGGCTCAGCCCGTGCGGCGCCTGTCGCCAGGTATTGGCCGAATTCGGCGAGATGGTCGTCATCTGCGTCGATTCCCGGAACACCCGCCGCGTCCACATTCATCTCCTCTCGGAATTGCTACCCCACGCGTTTGAGTTGCGATAACGACGGAAAACGCGGTATAGTGTCCGTACCATGAGATCGGACACAATCAAACGCGGCGCCGAGCGCGCACCGCATCGCAGCCTGTTGCGGGCGACCGGCAGTATCGAATCCGAAGACGACTTCAACAAGCCGTTCATCGCGATCGCCAACAGTTACACGGACTGCATCCCCGGCCACGCCCACCTCAACGAGGTCGGGCAACTCATCAAGCGCCTCGTGCGCGAGGCCGGCGGCGTGCCGTTCATTTTCAACACCATTGGCGTGGACGACGGCATCGCGATGGGCCATGGCGGAATGAAATACTCGCTCCCGTCCCGCGAACTCATCGCCGATTGCGTCGAGACCATGATCCGCGCGCATTGTTTTGACGGCATGGTCTGCATCCCGAACTGCGACAAGATCGTGCCCGGCATGTTGATGGGCGCCATGCGCCTGAATATCCCCACGATTTTCGTCAGCGGCGGCCCGATGGCTGCCGGCATCGCCCAACATGCCACCGAGGGCGAATTGCCCGAACATCTGCAGCGCGCGACAAAGAAATCCGATCTTATCTCGGTCTTCAAGGGCGTAGGTGAGCTACAAGCCGGCAAGATTACCGAAGCCGACCTCGCCAAGCTCGAGCAATCCGCCTGTCCAACGTGCGGCTCATGCTCCGGCATGTTCACCGCGAACTCGATGAACTGCCTTTGTGAAGCGCTCGGCGTTGCCCTGCCCGGCAACGGCACCATCCTCGCCGTCTCGAAAGAGCGCGAAGCCTTGTATCGCCGCGCGGCGGAAATGATTGTGAAACTTGTCGAATTGGACCTGAAGCCGCGCGACATCGCCACGCTCGCCGCGTTTGATAACGCGCTCGCGCTCGACGTCGCCATGGGCGGTTCCACGAATACGGTTCTGCACACGCTGGCTGTCGCCCGCGAGGCTGGCATCCCCTACGACATTGCGCGCATTGACACCATTTCGCGCCGTGTGCCGTGCCTGTGCAAGGTATCGCCGTCGTCGGACTATCACGTGCAGGACGTGATGCGGGCCGGCGGCATCCACACGATTCTCGGCGAACTGAAGCGTCTCGGCGCACTCGATCTGAAATGCAAAACCGTGACCGGCAAGACCATCGGCCAGAACATCGACGAGTGGGACATCCGCAGCGAGAAATGTTCGCCCATCGCGAAAACCGTGCGGCTGTCCGGCGCGTCGGCCATCGTGGTCGATCCCAGCGACAAAATGGGCCACGCCGCGCGCACCGCTTCGGGCAATCTCGCGCCGAAGCCGATGTTGTTCCACGCGGGTGACCAGCGCGCCGTCGTGCTCTGGCGCAACGCCGCCGCCTGGAACGCGGGTGACGTCGACGTGCAACTGGCCATCTATGCGCCGAAAGCCAGACTAAAATTGCCCGATGGCAAGGTGCTCGTCGGCCACGCCGAAATCCGTCCGGCCATCGAAGAGCAAATGCGGGCCGCGCAAGGCCTGGTTCGCGCCGAGTTGGCGACGTTTCGCAAGGAACCCGCGCTCCTCTTCTGGCGCTATGCCAAGACTGGTGAGAAAACCCGGTTCGGGTTGGTGCGCGTTGCAAAATTCAAGGGCGACTTCATTCAACGAGCCGAGTTCATCGTTGATCCGAAGAAACTGGCCAAGGCCGAACCGTCCGGACTGATGCCGCATGATCCGTCGTTCCTGTTCAACGCGCAGGACTGCATTCGCACGGGCGCGACCGCTTATTCCAAGGATGGCGGACTCGCGATTCTGTACGGTCAGCTTGCCCCGCAAGGCAGCGTCGTCAAGACCGCCGGTATCAGCGAGGCGTTCAAGAAGTATTGCGGCGAGAAATTCATTTTTGAAGGTCCGTGCGTCATATTTGAAAGCCAGGAGGATGCCTGCGCTGGAATTCTCGCGGGCAAAGTGAAAGCAGGCGACGTGGTCATCATTCGCAACGAAGGCCCCAAAGGCGGCCCGGGCATGCAGGAAATGCTCAGCCCGACCAGCTACATTGCCGGCATGGATCTGGGCGACAAAGTCGCGCTGATCACCGATGGCCGCTTCAGCGGCGGCACCGCGGGCGCCTGCATTGGCCACGTCAGCCCCGAAGCTGGCGAGGGCGGCCCGATCGGCTTGTTGCGGGCTGGCGACCGGGTCCGTATCGATTTCCCGAATCGCAAAATTGACATACTCGTGTCGGAAGCCGAATTGGCGGAACGCAAGAAGAGCTGGCAACCGGTGAAACGCGAGTTAAGTGGGTGGCTTGCGCGCTACCAGAGGCTGGTAACCAATGCGAGTTCCGGGGCAGTTCTCTCGTAGCGGCGTCACCGAATCGTTACGCAGTCGATGCGGACGCACCCTGAGAATTGTCAGTGTTGCACCAGCACGAGCAGCCGGTAAACCACGGCCGCTACGATCGCCGCGCAGGGGATGGTCAATATCCATGCCCAGACGACGCGGCGGGCCACACCCCAACGGACGGCCGAAAGGCGATGAACCGCCCCGACGCCGATAATCGCGCCCGTGATGGTGTGCGTCGTGCTGACGGGAATCCCCATCGACGCTGACGCGAAGAGCGACGTGGCCGCCGCCAGTTCGGCACAGACGCCATTGTAGGGGCGCAGTTTCGTGATCTTCATGCCCATCGATTTCACGATCCGCCACCCGCCTGCCATCGTGCCGAGGCCGATTGTCAGATTACAAACGAGAATGATCCAATACGGAAAGTGCACCTTGCCCGCGGCAAACGCAGCCTGTTGGCTCTTCCAAATACTGGCATACAACAGCGCCGCGATGATCCCCATGGTTTTTTGCGCGTCGTTGGTGCCATGCCCCAGACTGTACATGGCGGCGGAACCGAGTTGGACGACGCGGAACCAGCGGTCCATCTTGATGGGAGAAACTTTGCGGAACACCCACAGGACGATGAAGGTAAAGAGCAGGCCCAGCGCCAAACCGATCAGGGGCGCAATCACAATGAATTCCAACGTGAGCACAACCTTGCCGGTTTGCAGCACCCCGTACCAGGTTCCCGCGTGAACGATGGCCGCGCCGCCGAACCCGCCGAGCAATGCGTGAGACGAACTGGAGGGCAACCCGGCGTACCACGTGATGAGATTCCACACAATCGCGCCCAGCAGACCGGCAAAGATGACCTCGACCGTAACGTAATCCGCATGCACCCAGGTGGCGACGGCATTGGCCACGTGCACCCCGAAAAACCACACGGCCGCAAAGTTCCACCACGCGGCCCAGACCACGGCTTGAGACGGACGCAACACGCGGGTGCTGATGATCGTGGCGATGGAGTTGGCCGAGTCGTGGAACCCATTGATGAAATCAAACACGAGCGCCGTGAAAAAAATCAGGGCAATATACGGATTCTGAACGATGTGAAGCAGGTCGGAAAAAAACGCGGACATTCAGATCTCCTGTCGTCGCCGCTCAGCTCATCTTGACGATGACCCCCTGGAGGACGTTGGCGACGTCTTCCAGGCGATCGGTGATTTTTTCCATCGTCTCGTAAATGTCCTTCCACTTGATGACTTCGATGGCGTTTTTCTCCGTGGCGAACAACTCGGTCAGTGCGGCATGCAAGATATCGTCGGCCGCGTTTTCGACTTCGTGCACAGCGATGCAGTCTTGCATGACCTGCTCGTAGTTCTTCGTGGAGTTCATCCCGTGGACGGCTTCCGCTAGTTTTTCACAGCCGCGCACGACCTGTTTCGCGAGGTTGACCGAATACTGCGTGGGTTTTTGGATGCCGAAGAACGCCATGCGATTGGCGGCGGCATTGGTCAGGTCGACGACGTCGTCGATGCGGAGGATCATCACGTGAATGTCTTCGCGGTCGAGCGGCGTGATGAAGGACTTGTTCAACTGTTCCATCGTGCGATGGGCCACGTCGTCGCAGGCGTGCTCGATGCCGTTCAGTTCGCGGGCGATGGGGTCGGCGTCCTCATAGTGCTCGGTCAGCTTCATCAACAGCTTCGCGGCGGCGACCGCGTGATGGGCGGCCTGGTCGAACGACTCGAAGAAATTGTACTCGCGTGGAATCAATCGATTGAACATGGGCCATCTCCTGGAGGCAATTGTGTATCGAAATGTGGACGGAATAGCAACAAGTTGCTTGGGCCAAATCATGCCATTCGGCCCGGTTCGTTGTGAAAGCTGGCGGCGCTGGACAACGAGTGGCGGCGGTTTGAGGTGGCGGGGAAGTGATAGCCACAGATGAACACAGATTCTCGCAAATGCTTTTCCACGATATGTAGTCTATCCGTATATCATGGTTCGTGCGGGACGGATACGAGCCAACTGCATTCAGCGATCTTATGGCGGGGCGGGTGGAGGAAGATTGATTCAGGCGCGGAGGGTGGAGCGCAGGAGCGTTGGGTGTCAGTATTTTGTAAATAGTAAAGCGTCGACCCCGTAGACAAATACGGGAGGGCAGCGCACCCCTCATCTCAATCCTTTGCGAGGAAATGGCGTTTTGCGCGCTCACTGAAATGATGCAAGCAAACAGAGTTGACAGAGAGAGAATGACTTTGTTCGTGGCAGGCGTTCGATGATGATGATGATTCTTATCCGCCGTGCTGGCGCAGCAATTCCACAATGTCGTTATAGCCATTATGCGCTGCATAGTACGAAGGCCACCTGTTGTTGTTGTCCCCGGTCTTCACATCGGCTCCGTTGGCTAGCAGCAATTCTACCACGTCCTTGTGGCCATTGGCCGCCGCCGCATACATAGGCGTCTGGCCATAGTCGTCCCGTGCATTCACATCGGCTCCGTTGGCTAGCAACAATGCCGCCACGTCCTTGTGGTCAAATTCCGCCGCGAAGAATAAAGGCGACTTACCGTCGTTTTCCCGTGCATTCACATCGGCTCCGTTGGCTAGCAGCAATGCCGCCACGTCCTTGTGGCCATCGGCCGCCGCGTCATGCAAACGTGTGTAGCCGAACCTGTCCTTACCCGAAACCAGAGCAGGGTCGTCTTTTAGCCTGGCCTTGAGCTCTTCCAATTCGCCAAACTGTGATGCATTATGCTTCGTGTCGCACGAAGTGAGGCTGCACCAAACCAAGGCGACCATCAGGACGGCTACACGGCGAGGAATTGGGGAGTGGTAGAGTCGCCGGAAGAAAGAGGGCATATCGTGGCTTTTCCGATTGGCTACTTGTAACATCGATTGACGGGGAATATCAACTCGAAAAGTCCTCGCATGTTTCTCGTTGCGCGAGCGTCTGCCCGGATGGCCTGATTGATCTGGAGGCCTGTGGTCAGGACGCGGTGCGCGGTGGGATTGTGACAGACGGCTGGGGACAGCCGTCCCTACCGGCGGAGAAGCGGCGCGTCCGCCCGGGTGGGCTGAGGACAGCGCATGCTACACAAACGACAGGGATTTGCCGTAGACGACAGCGGGGTTTGCGACCGAGGCACGGCATGGTCGCGTCTCAAGGACTCGGCTCCGTCGGACTCGGCTTTCGACAAGCTCAGGATGAATTGCCGGCTGCGACGCCTGGCGGTCGCGCCCTACCCCTCGCTTTCCGTGCCCGGTGTGCGAGGGTGTATTCCTTGCGGATTGATTGTTGTATCGCTTTGTGGTATAAGCGGCGGCGTCAACATGAAGCTGGAAGATCGACATTCGAAGGCCGAGACGGGGGAGAGATGGGGAGGAAGAGCAAGGACCAGTGCCAAAGTGCATGAGTTCCCAAGTGCCTTGGGTAAGAGGTTTGGCGTTACGGAGTTTCGGCTGGAGACCCCGACGAGAACGTCGGGACAGGCGGCCGACGCTACACTGGCGAGGGTGTCAATTATGGGTGGCGAAAAAAATAAAATTGCAAACGAACCCAAATTTTGGAGGGTTTGAATTTTCGCAATGCCCTGATTATGAGCATGTTACGAAAATCACGTGTCGGATTTCTTTACACATCTCGATGCAAAACGAACCCAAATTCGAGGGTGGTCAGGCTCGCAAGATGGTCTGCCTTAGGATGATACGAACCAAAAATGAGGGGTTGGCGACGCCCGACCCTCCGACTGGAGACGGCGGTGAGAGGCAGCGGATTGCTGGTTTGTACGCGTTTTCGACAGGAAGTAGGGTGATGTTGTGAGCCCGCTGGAGAAGATCAATGATTGGTTGTGGGAGTTGCCGGCGTCGTACAAGACCGGGATGCGAGTGCCGGGACGAATCTACGCGACGGAGAAGATGTTGGAGCACATCGTCGGCGACAATTGTCTCGAACAGGTGGCCAATGTGGCGTTTCTGCCGGGCATTCAGAAATATTCGCTGGCCATGCCGGACATTCATTGGGGGTATGGTTTTCCCATTGGCGGCTGCTGCGCGACCGATCCGAACCAGGGCGGCGTGATTTCTCCCGGCGGTGTCGGATACGACATCAATTGCGGCGTCCGGCTGATGCGCACCAACCTCAAACGGGAGGACGTGGCGCCGAAGATCCGGGAACTGGTCGCCCAACTGTTCCGCGATATCCCGTGCGGGTTGGGCTGCGGCAGCGACCTGAAACTGTCCTATGGCGACGAGCGCAAGTGCGTTCACGAGGGGGCACACTGGGCCGTGGAACACGGGTTCGGTGAGTCGGAGGATTTGGAGTTCATCGAAGAACACGGGAAACTGGAGGATGCCGAACCCTCGAACATCACCGATCGCGCGCTGGAACGCGGCAAAGGCCAACTCGGCTCGCTCGGCAGCGGCAATCACTTCCTCGAAGTGCAAATCGTGGATGAGATTTTTCACGAGAACGCCGCCGATGTCATGGGGTTGTTTCTGGGCCAGGTCACCGTGATGATCCACTGCGGCTCGCGGGGGTTTGGCTACCAGGTGTGTGATGATTATTTGAAAGTGCTGCGCGGCGCGCCGGCAAAGTATGGGATCCATCTGCCGGACCGTCAGCTTGTGAGCGCGCCGGTGCGTTCCCCCGAAGGTAAGGAGTACCTGTCGTCGATGCGGTGCGCGGCGAATTACGCGTTTGCGAACCGGCAGGTGCTGATGACGAAGGCGGAGAAGGCGTTCCTGCACGCGCTGCGAATCTCGCCGCGCGAGTTGGGGATGGAGTTGGTGTACGATGTCCCGCACAACATTGCCAAGCTGGAGGAGCATATGGTCGAAGAATCACAGGCAGGGACGCCTGCGCCACCAGTCAAGAAATTGGTGTGCGTCCATCGCAAAGGCGCGACGCGCGCGTTCCCGCCCGGTCATCCCATGATTCCCGACCGTTACAAGCCGATCGGGCAACCGGTGCTGGTGCCCGGCGACATGGGGCGATACTCGTTCGTCCTCGTGGGCACTGAGGACGCCATGGAACAGACATGGGGAACGGTTTGCCACGGCGCGGGACGAATGATGAGCCGCGCGCAAGCGAAGAGGGAGAGGAGTTACCAGGATTTGCAGCGGGAGCTGGACGAGCGCGGCGTCGTCATGATGGCCCAGGGGCACGGCACGGCCCTGGAGGAGGCGCCGTGGGCTTACAAAGACGTGGAAGACGCGGTGGACGTTTGTCATAACGCCGGCATCGCGCGCAAGGTGGCGCGGTTGCGGCCCATCGGCGTGGTGAAAGGGTGATGGGGAGGTGAATGAGTTGACAAGCGGCGCGGCGCCCGCCTAGTCTGAGGATTATGCTGACGGACAAGATTGCGGCGGATATGAAGGACGCGATGCGGGCCAAGGATGCGCCGCGGCTATCGACGTTGCGCATGCTCAAATCGGCGGTTGAGTACTACAAGATCGAGAAGAAGCAGGAGAAACTGACGGATGCCGATGTGACGATGGTCATAAGGAAGCAGATCAAGCAGCGGCAGGACTCGATTGAGGGGTTTGAGAAGGGCGGGCGAGCGGATTTGGTCGAGAAAGAGAAGGCCGAACTGGCGGTATTGAAGTCCTACCTCCCCGAAGAGCTTTCCCAGGCGCAGGTGGAAGAGGTGGTCAAAGCCACGATCACGGAACTGGGAGCGACAACCAAAGCGGACATGGGCAAGGTCATGAAAGCCGTGCAAACGAAGGTCGCCGGTCGCGCCGACAACCGGTTGGTTAGCCAACTTGTTGCCGCCAATCTGGTCTAATGTCAGCGCCTCACGCGCATGAACGAGCGCTCCGAGTCCGATAGAATCTGGCTGGACGTACTTATCGTTCTCGTCCTGACGGTCGCCGCGCATGGTCACGGGTTGCAGGGCCAATTCGTGGATTGGGACGACACCACTCACATCACCCAGGACCTCGCCATTCGTTCTCTGAACTCCCACAACTTGTGGGTGATGTTCACACAGCCAGCGGCCAAGCTGTACTGTCCGCTGACATGGCTGTCATTCGCCATCGATTACCAAATCTGGGGCCGCGATCCGTTCGGGTATCACCTCACGAACCTGCTGCTACACGTCACCAACACCCTGCTGGTGCTGGTACTGGTGCGGAAGGTTTTGCGTGGGCGATACGCATACGCCCTCACGACGGCGCTCCTGACCGCGGTGATTTTCGGGGTGCACCCGTTGCATGTCGAGTCCGTTGCGTGGGCGACTGAACGCAAGGATGTGCTGTTTGTATTCTTCTATCTTCTGGGCCTGCTCAGCTACTTCCGCTGGTTGGACAGCCGCAAACTCGCCGACTACGGAATCTGCTTCGGGCTGTTTGTTGCGGCGGTGTTATCAAAGTCGACCGCGGTCACGTTCCCGGCGGTGCTGCT
>JBKQMH010000127.1:0-3671 GCA_052146795.1 Verrucomicrobiia bacterium | reverse complement strand
GCCAGCAGGAGCACCAACTGTGGCCAGGCTTGCGATTGCCATCTGACGACCCCGAACGACAGGGCGCACAGACTCGCAACCGCTCCCATTCCGATCATGACCTTAGCTTTGATTGGTAGTGTATTTGTCATGGTAGTCTCCGAATATGGTTTCAGTCGGTTGTCTAGTTGTCTCCTGGGTCGCCATCGCTGAGTGCTGCGCACGCGGTTTCGACCGTTGAAGTTGCACCCCAGACTACGCTGTCACCAGTAACGGAGGTGGCCCCCCACACAACGCTGGTGGCTCCCCACACTACCGAGGTTGCGGAAAGTACGTTCGAACCCCAAACCACTGAAGTTCCCCAAACCACCGAATTGACTCCCCAAACCACGCTGCTGCCGGCGAACTCCGAATCCGGCGTGGTACTGACGAGAGTCACCGTGTTGTTGCTCGTGTTAAACACGGCGGTCGGAGAAAGTGCTACTCCGGTTGAGAGATTCGTATTGCCGAGCGCGGAGTCGATGTCCAGATATCCGGCCCCGTAAGTGAACAGGTCGTACTCGTTGTTGTAAAGGTTGTTTTGGCTGTCGTGCGACGACGTGAATTGCGTGAAGCCCTTCCATGCCGTCTTCATCAACCGCGATTTCACCTGGTCGGGTGTCAACGCGGAGTCCTGTTGCAACATCAGCGCCACCGCACCGCTCACTACCGGTGTCGCCATGCTGGTGCCGCTCAGTTCGTAGTACATCGAGGTTCCACTGGTCGGCCAGATCTCATAGCCTGGATAGGTCGAATCCAGCGTGCTGCCCGCAACCCGCAATGACACCTGCCGGTTTCCCGGGGCGACGAGGTCGGGTTTCGCGATGTGATCGATCGCGGTCGGACCCTTGGAACTGTAGCTGGCGATCTGATCGTCGGCCCGCGTCGGCGTCAGTTCGGTCATGGTTGCTCCCACGGTGATGACCGAGGGATCGTTGCCCGGCACCACGATTGTGCCGAAGCCGTCCGTCGGAAGATAGCGGCCTTCGTTGCCCGCCGCCGTCACCACCACAATGCCGGCCTTCCAGGCGGCTTCCACGGCCTGGTCCACCGGATCGAGCGTGTAGCTTTCAAACATCGGACGTCCCAACGACATGTTGATGACGCGGATGTTGTACTTGCTCTGCAGCGCGATCGCTTCCTGGATGGCGGCGATCACCTGGCTGTCGGTGCCTGAGCCGTTCTGATCGAGCACGCGCAGGTTGATCAGATTGACGCCAGGCGCCACGCCTGCATACGTCGCCGCATAGCCGTTGCCGGTGCCAGAATTGGCGCCCGAGCCGCCGATCAGGCCGGCCACGTGGGTTCCGTGTCCGAACTTGTCCGACGTGGTCGTATCGCCAACCACAAAGCTCTGGCTATAAACCACACGGCTCGTGCCGCTGGCATTGTTCAAGTCAGGATGGCTCGCGATCCCGCTGTCAATCACGGCCACGCCAACGCCAGTGCCAGTAAAGCCATATTGCGATGCCGCCAGGTCCGCCTGCACCGCGGTTGCATATTCCTCGGTCATTGGATTCGCCGGATTCGAAAACTGCCCAACCGGGCGATCCGGCGAAATGTACACAACGTTGGCTTCGCCTTCCAGTGTCGGAATCATGCTGACCGGCACCGTCATGTTCACTCCGACGATCGTCGGCAGTTGCCACCGTATGGTCGCGCCAGCCGTTTGCCGGCCCTTCAGGTAGGTCTTGGTCGGAAACGTCTTGTATTGAACGTTCACCGTCACCATGCCGTTGGTTGACGCCGCTACCCATGCCGCAAGGTCGGGCGAATAATTAGGATGTTTAGCAGTTTTGCCAGCGTAAGACGGCATTGCCGAAAGCACCAGCAAAGCCACCCCAAGAACTCGGCCCCAAGCAGCACCCAAGCTTGGAGAATCGAGTGGACGCTGAATCGGTCCCTTTGGTGTTTGCGAGTTATGGTCGTTGTTCATAATGTTTTGGCGGCATTTTTTGGGGGCCGTGCCTTATCGACACGCTCCCTGCCTGGACTTAAATAGGCAATCGCCCTGCCAACCGCCATGTCCATAACCCAATCATTTTCAGTAACTTAAAAAGATTAGTTCCAGTGCCGGAAGGGGACAAGTTGGCCCACTGCGGCAACTTGAACCCCGCCTGGCACCCCTATGTCGTTGGAAACAAATCGAGAGACAGAAGAAAGGTCGTTTTGGGACAATTTGGCCCGGAACTGACAACTGACAACCCTCTTCACCCGTTCCGCCATCGGGCCGCGAAGCTGCCACAGTCCACTATTGGAGATGACCTCAAAAACAAAAGCCGCGATCGTGATCGCGGCTTCGGCGGAATCCTTTTGTCTCATTACCCGGATGCCTTACCCAGATGACTGGCTCCAATTCTGCGCCTCCGCCGCCCCTGCAAACGAAAAGCGGCTAAACAGATCGAAGCTGGTAAATCGAGTCCTGATAAGTCCAGTCATAGAGGCCTGGCAACGCAATCTGGCAACAAGATCTGACAACGAAATCCGGCAACATGATGGTAAAAAACCGCCGAATAGGCGGCCCTACTGCGTCCCGATAGAACTCGCCACGGTAGAGAACGCGTTGTTGGCGTTGCTCCCGATTAGTTTCACCGTGCCAATTACCAATACCAGGATCACCGCGAGCATGACCGCGTACTCAGCAATATCTTGCCCATGCTCGTCTTTGCAAAGATTGCGCAAAAGCTGAACCATACATCCTCCGGCATTTAGAACAGAATTTCTGGGAAACTTGTGTACGTAATAATGACGACTCGGACCGCGATTGTCAATCGGGTGCGAAATTGGTAGTGGGTCAATTGACCCACTACCCGAAGATTGGGTAGTGGCTCATTTGATCAAACACCACCACGAAGGGCACGAAGTAGCGCCTAGGCTCTTGTGTGTGTTTTCCTTCGTGTGCCTTCGTGCTCGTAGTGGTTCAGGCTTTTCTCGGCGTGCCGTCAAAATGAGAACCGCGAAATAAGAATTAAGGCCCGGTAGCAAGCGAACCCGAAGATGCCGTCACAGTCCCCGTGTCGCCCACCAACTGAACCGCGGAACTGGAGGCATAATCCAGCACGCGCCCCGGCAGCACTCCCAGGAAAAGTGTAGCCAGCAAACAAGCCGCAATGGCGAACCCCGTAGCCGCACTTAGAGGAGCAACCCGAACTTCGCTCCGCGCCTCGCGCATGTACATCATCACGATAATGCGCAGGTAATAGTACGCGCCCACCGCGCTATTCATCACCAGAATAACGGACAGGATAACCAGGTTCGACTTCAGCGCCGCCGTCAACACGTAGAATTTCGCAAAGAAGCCCCCCGTAATCGGAATTCCAATCAGCGACATCAGAAAAAATGTTAACGTCGCCGCCAGCACCGGCGACTTTCTGCCCAGCCCCGCGTAATCTTCGAGCGTGACGTACTTTTCCTCCGCCCCCGCGAGGTGGCTCACAATGGCAAACGCTCCCACATTCATCGCCGCGTAGGCCGCGGTGTAGAACATCACCGCCGATGTGCCCAGTTCCGGCCGCGCCGCAAATGCCACCAGGATATATCCGGCGTGTGCGATGGAAGAATATGCCAGCAGGCGTTTGACATTGTTCTGCACCAGCGCACAAATATTTCCCAGCGTCATGGTCAGCGCCGCCGAGACCCAGATCAGCCAGAAG
>JBKQMH010000126.1:0-2915 GCA_052146795.1 Verrucomicrobiia bacterium | reverse complement strand
CGCCCGGAACGTGCCTTCCACTTTCAGGCCATCCACTTCTTTCGGCCCCGTCCAGCCTTTTGGCGACTTGAGGACAATCATCGGCCAACGCGGACGCGTAGTGTCCTTCTTGTCCCGCGCATTCTTTTGGATTTGCCGGATGTCCTTGATGGCTTTCTCCAAGGTCGTGGCCATGAGTTCGTGCATCTTTTTCGGCTCATCGCCTTCTACAAAGTAAGGCGTCCAGCCGCAGCCACGGAAAAATTGCTCCAATTCCTCATGCTCGATGCGGGCCAAAACGGTTGGGTTGCTGATTTTGTAGCCGTTGAGATGCAGGATCGGCAGCACGGCTCCGTCAGTGATCGGGTCGAGAAACTTGTTGGACTGCCACGCCGTTGCCAGCGGACCCGTCTCCGCCTCACCATCGCCGACAACGCAGGCGACGATCAAATCGGGATTGTCGAACGCGGCTCCGAAGGCGTGGCTGAGCGAATAGCCCAGTTCACCGCCCTCGTGAATGGAACCCGGCGTCTCCGGCGAAGCGTGACTGGGAATTCCTCCGGGAAACGAAAATTGAATGAAAAGTTTCCGCAGCCCGGCCTCATCCTGGCTGATGTTCGGATAAATCTCGCTGTAAGTGCCTTCGAGATAGGTGTTGCCCACGACGGCCGGGCCGCCATGTCCGGGGCCGGAAACGTAAATCATGTCGAGGTCGTATTTCTTGATGACCCGGTTCAGATGCACGTAAATGAAGTTCTGCCCGGGCGTCGTGCCCCAGTGTCCCAGCAGCATGTGCTTCACATCCGCGAGGGTCAGCGGCCGCTTCAGCAGCGGATTGTCGTAGAGATAAATCTGGCCGACCGACAGATAGTTGGCGGCGCGCCAATAGGCGTCCATCTTGTGGAGCAATTCCGGGGAAAGAGTCTTTGTCTTCATAATTTAATTCTCCTTTTCTTGGCCAAGGCCGAGAACGCGGCAAACCGTCTTGGCTATCATCCGCTCCTCGTCCGTCCGAATAACGCGGACCATAGCCCGGCTGGCCGCTGCGGAAATCACGCTCTCATTCGCCGCGTTTCGCTTTTCTTCGAGCTCGAGTCCAAGGAAACCCAGCCCATCGCAAATCCGGGCGCGGACCGTGGGCGCGTTCTCCCCGATGCCACCAGCGAACACCAGCGTGTCCAGTCCGCCCAGCGCCGCCGAGAATGCGCCGATCCATTTCTTGATCTGGTAGCAAAACAACGCGATCGCTTCAGCCGCCCGTACGTCCTGCGTTTCACGGTCGAGCAAGTCACGCATGTCGGAACTCGTCTCCGACACGCCGAGCAGCCCGGACTGGAAATTGACCATCTCGTTGAATTGCTTCGCGCTCAGTTGCTCAGTGCGCGCCAGATACCAAACCAGTCCGGGATCGAGATCGCCGGAGCGAGTGCTCATGGGCACCCCGGCGGTCGGGGTGAAACTCATGCTGGTGTCCACGGGTTTGCCGGCACGCACCGCCGCCAGGCTCGCGCCATTGCCAAGGTGGGCGAGGATAACCCGGCCTTGTGCCGCTTCCGCTCCCGCCAGGTGGGCCAGTTCTCCCATCAGGAACGAGTATGACAAGCCGTGAAACCCGTATCGCCGCACGCCCTGCGCCTCGTACCGGCGAGGGATTGGCAGCAGCCGCGCCACACGCGGCAGGTCATGGTGAAAGGCCGTGTCGAAACACGCCACCTGTGGCAGGTCGGGAAATCGGCGATGAAAAGCCTCAGTCAACAGGATCTCCTCTGGCAGATGCTCAGGATCAAATGGACTGAGCCGTCGCAACTCCTCAACCATTTCCGCAGTGATTCGTTGCGGCTGGCTATACTTCGGCCCGCCATGCACCACGCGATGCCCCACCGCTCCCAACGCCTCCCGCCCGCTGCGCTCCTCGATCCAATCCATCAGAGCGCCCACCGCCACCGTGTGGTCCGTCGCCGTCACTGACCGCGAAAAAGTGTCCGCCTGATTCAAGTCTTTCACCCGCATGGTGGCCTCCGGCAGGCCAATCCGGTCAATCCCACCCTCCAGAACCCTTCGGAGGGAATCACCGGCCTCGAACAGCGCGAACTTGATGCTCGACGAACCCCCATTGATCGTCAGGATGCGTGGGTTAGCGGGTTTCATGGTCGGTGGTCGTGGTGCCCCAACATTTCGGTTTCAGGAGATGCTTCGGGTACGCTTGACGGCGCTGGGTTCAATCTCCTCCAGTTGGAAGTGCAACAAATCGCCGATGCAGTCCGCGCTCACATCGGCCGGCGGGCGGGATGCCAACATCTTTGCATCCCGAGCATAGTGTCCCTGCCGCACGAAAACGGTTGTCACCCGCAGTCCCCAGACTTTTTTGATGGCGGCGAGGATGCGGAGCTTGTCGTCGATGACCGCATAATGGGTCGCCGGATACCGATCCTCCACGTCGGCCAACTCGTGCTCTTTGTGCACGTAAATCAACGCGCGTCCATCGACCGCGTCATAAAGTCCCGAGCGGTCCACTTTGCGGGGTTGGAAAACGACGTCGCCGTCAGTAAGGAGGACGGCAGGTCCCCACTGCTTGACGCGTTCGATAACGTCGAGTGAGCTGGGGAAGAGGCGGTTGGCGAACGGATAATTTACGAGGAAACTCGAAACAGCCAACAGATCCACGTCGTGCGGATACTCACTTCGGTAACGCTGCAAGGCGCCCAGGTAATCGGCGTAACCAAGCCGGGTTCGCAACCGCTCGAAAATAGTCCAGTAACACCGCGCCCGTTTGGGGCCAACCTCGCGCAGGAGATACTTGGTGAGGTCGGCGATGATGCGGTCGTTGTCTAGCAGCGTGTTGTCAACGTCGAACAGGAAAACGATTCTGGCTCGACCCGAAGTTTTTGGAGTCCCCCGATTCATTAGGTTATTGCGTTCGCTTCCCTTTGCCCGTT
>JBKQMH010000125.1:0-6847 GCA_052146795.1 Verrucomicrobiia bacterium | reverse complement strand
CGCCCGTTACGCTATATGATTTATGTAAATGCTCTAGTAGTACGGGGCGTCGGCGCGAGACACGATACATTGTAGTACAATGTATCGGGTGCAAGCGGGCGAGGCGTGAACACGGGAAGATGATGTCAGGAATCAGGGGGTGATCCCGGAGACGCCCGGCTCTGGAGACCGGGTTGAGCCCCTCTCCAATTGTTACAATGATTAGATGTGACACCGGTTCCCGTCTTCAGGGACTTTGGGAACTGGCCCGGGTTCCTCCTCATCAGAGGGCGTGTCTTGCCGCTTATTTGTTCTCGTCATGCCTGTTCAGGAATGAGTTTACTGATTTTGCTAATTCGCTCGACAGCCTCCATTCCGTCTCATCTGATAAGCGAGGAAATAGTGTTGACAGTAACGCCCTGTTGTTCTCGGGGACAGGCGAGTGGACTAAGTCCTCCCAAAAGTCGTGAAGACCTCTGACCTTGCCAATGATGGATAATCCTCTCCCTCAAGGGGCGAGGAGACGGGAGACGGAAACGGCAGAGACCCTTCGACCCCGATCTCGGAATCCCGATGTAGGAATCGGGACAGGTCGGGGCAGGCATGCTCGGGGTGACAAAGTGGGGAAAGAAAACGGCCGGAGCACGCCGACAGAGCCCCGACTAGGAATCGGGGTAGACGGCGTGGCGACAACGGAAGGACGGCGGGCTGGGCCAGCCCCGAAAAGGATTCGGGGCAGGCACGCCCTACCAAGGACGACAACAACGGCGGGCCGGAGCGGCGGGCGGGGCGAGGCGGACGGAGTACAACAGAGATCCCTCGACAAGCTCGGGATGACAACCGGGGGGAACGACGCGGCGTGCCTGGCGATCCGCCATCGTTACTGGAGAAGTTCGTCGGCTTCATCGCATTGCGATTGACTTCGTATCCCATTGGGATATACTGGGGGGCTGACGTTGGAACGTTCTTTGATAATGAAGGGGGGGTACCACAACCGGTTGGGGTGGTCGAGAGGCTGTCGAAAAAGTAAAAAATACAAACGAACCCAAGTTTGACCAAGCCGGCGTGGAAATATCCAAAAAACGAAGCCAAAACGAACCCAAGTTGAGGCCACAAGCGGGGGGTGAATTGAGGCGGGTTTTCGACAAAACAAGAGAGCCCTGTCCCGACCCAGAGAACCTCGGCTCGGCGGGAGCCTCGCCCTCCAATGGGGACGGAGGCACGGCGACAGAGCGCGGTGGCTACAACGCAGGGTGGGCATGGGAGCCCACCCGTACGAGACGGACCGCGGTCGGCGCCAGCGGCTACAGCACCGGGCGGTTATTCGCGGATGCGGAGGGATTCGACGCTGATGATGTCGGGGTTGCCGTTTTTGATGGCGGCGAGGAGTTTATCGCCGGGTTCGGTATCGAGTTGGATGCGGCAACAGGCGGCGGTGGCGCCGTCGAAGATGATGTTTTGGACTTCCTCGATGTTGGTATTGGCGCGGCGGATCTGGTCCATGACGTGGGCGAGCACGCCGACGCGGTCGAAGTGGCGGACAATGAGTTGCCATTTGGCGGGGGTGCGCGTGGCGAGGTTCACGCAGTTGAGGACCACGCCGGTTTTGATGTAGGTCTCGATGATGCGGATGGCTTCCTCGGCGATGGCTTCCTGGGCCTGTTCGGTGGACGCGCCGATGTGGTGCGTGCCGTAGAAATTCGGCAGGTCAAGGATCGGGTCGGCGAACCCGGCGGTGGCCTCGGCGGGTTCGGGATCGTAGACATCGAGGCCGGCGCGAATCCGTTTCGCCTCGACCGCGGCGCGCAGGGCGGTCTGGTCGACAACCTCGCCGCGGGCGGTGTTGATGAGGATGGCGTTGGGTTTCATCATCGCGATGCGGTCGGCGGTGACGAGCTTTTTGGTGTCGGGCTTGAGTGCGACGTGCAGGGAGATGATGTCGGCGCGGCGGAAAACGGTGTCGAGGTCGGGAGTATACTCGATGTTGAGGTCGCGGGCTTTTTGCAGGTTGAGCGAGCGCGACCAGGCGATGACGTGGAGGCCGAAGGCGTGGGCGCGTTTGACGACCTCGCGACCGATCTGGCCAATGCCGATGACGCCGAGGGTCTTGCCGTGGATGCCGTCGGCTTTGCTGAATTCCTTCTTGTTCCATTTGTGGGCGCGAAAGGCGGCGACGTTGTCGGGGATGCGGCGGTCGATGGCCAGCAGCAGCGCGAAGGCGAGTTCGGCGACGGCGACGGAATTTTTGCCCGGGCAATTGGTGACGTAGACGCCGCGGGCGCTGGCGGCTTTGACGTCGATGGTATTGACGCCCGCGCCGGCGCGAAGGATGACGGCGAGCTGGGTGCCGGCCTTGATGGTGTCGGCGTTGACTTGTTTGCTGCGGACGACGAGGACTTTGCTCGAGCCGATCAGCTTGGGAAGTTCCTCGGCTTTGACGGAGGCGTTGTAGGTGACGTCGCAGCCGAGTTTCTTGAGTCGGTCCAGGTGGGACTCGGAGAATTTGTCGGCGATCAGGATCTTCATATTAATCTCCCGCAGGGTGAACGAACCATCTGTGCCGAGGATAGAACAAGGGGGCGGTGGTTGGCAAGCATTGGGTGCGGGGTGTCAAGTATTCTATGGACAACCGTGGGGGCCAAAGGCACAATCAGAGGCTTGCAATGCGGGAGCCGAATCGGTAGATTGCGCCCGTCAAACGAATTTATGGAAATGGACACTGCAGCTTCAAGGGGGGAAGCGGGGGCGTCCGCCGACGGCAAGAAGCTGCGTGTGCTGGTGGTGGATGATCAACCCGCGGTGTGTGAAGTGGTAGCCGATACCATCGCGTACGCCGGCCATGAGATTGTTGGCAAGGGCCGGGACGGGGTGGAAGCGGTGTCGCTGGCCAAGGAGTTGCAGCCGGACCTGGTGGTGATGGATATCTCGATGCCGCGGATGAATGGGGTGGACGCGATGAAGGCGATCCTGGGGGCGAAGTCGGCCAAGCGGGTGTTGCTGATGTCCGGCGAGTACCGGTCGTTGGGTGTGACCCGAGAAGAGATGACGCGGGAGGGGGCGGCGGGGTTTATGGAGAAGCCGTTTAACGTGTCCGAACTATTTGAACTGCTGGATCGATGGGCGGGAGAGGAGCGCAAGTGACCGAGAAAAATTTTCAGACAGCCGTTCAGTACGGGAGCATCGTGCTGGGGATCTCCGTGATTTTCAATATCTACGTCGTGATGCACTACGTGGAGGTCTACCGCGACGCCGCGCGAGCCGACGCGCAGGTTCAGCAGATGGCGGTGCGAGAGCAAGCCATCCAGAGCCTGCTTCAGGACTTCGCCGTGCGGGCCAATACGGACCCGCAGCTAGCGCAGATATTCAAGCAAGCCCAGGCAACCAATGCAGCGGCGGCGGCCGCCGCCCGCAACACCGTGCAACCATAGGACGGAGCCCATGAGCACACCTGAGGAAATTGAGAGCCAATCCCGCGCCGAACGCGGGCAGTTGATCGACAACAGTTCGAAGGCGGCGACCAGCGTGGATGCGCCGGTGGATGTCGCGACGGCGATCGATCAATTGCGCACCTTGGTCTGCGGGTTGGGGGTCAGCCTGCTGGTTGTGAGCCTGGCATTGACGGCGTTCGTTTATAAGCAAAACCGCAGCCTTGTGGCGGCGACGGCCATCCACCAGCGTCAGATCGCGCGAATGCAGGCCAATGAACGTTCGGTGAATTATGCGGTCAACGCATTGATCCAGTACAGCGCCGGGAAACCGGAGTTGATGGGAGTGTTGGCGAGGCATGGCCTGCAGGTCGCCCAGACGCCGGCGCCGACCCCACCGCAGCCGTAGATTCAGCGGAGCGCGGGCGCGTTGGCGACGGCCATGATCTCTGGCAACGCCGCCAAGGCCACTTCGGCAGCGACCGTTTCCGCCTGCTTCTTGCTGGAACCATTTCCACGACCGATCTCACGCCCCTCCCATTCGACGACGACCTCGAAATACTTGCTGTGGTCCGGCCCTGACTCGTGTACGACGCGGTAGATGGGGCCGTTCGCGGAATGGGCTTGAAGCAACTCCTGCAACCGGCCTTTGGGATTCTGGCGCGGGGTGGTCTGCTTGATGTTCAAGAACTCGTCAGCGAATTGCGCGAAGATGAACTTACGGGCGGCGCGCAGACCGCCGTCGAGATAGATCGCACCGAGCAGGGCCTCGTAGGCGTCGGCCAGGTTGGACAGCCGCTCGCGACCGCCGCTGGCTTCCTCGCCCTTGCCGAGCATCAAGTGGCTGCCCAGGTCGATGGCCAAGGCGCGCTGAAACAGCGTGTGGCGATTGGCCAGATGAGCGCGGATTTGCGTGAGCTTGCCCTCGGGCAGGTCCGGGTACAGCTTGTAGATGCGGTCGGTGAGCACGAGTTGCAAAACCGCGTCGCCGAGGAATTCCAGCCGCTGATTGTGATGGTTGCACTCATTCCCGCGCTCGTGCGCGATGGAGGGATGAGTGAGGGCTTCCACGAGCAAATCGAAATCTTTGAACTCGTGACCGATGATCTTCTGCAACTTTTGAGAATGCATGATTGCCGCGTCGCCTTCGCGTGCAGGGGGATGTTGCCGCCCCGAAACGGGTTCGGGCCGCAAAATCCAACTGCTATAGTGGAAAATCTACCGGAAGGTTGCCAAAAAATCGAGACTTAATTTTGGAGAATTTTACCGTCGGCCCGAGCGGGGGTGGAAGCGGTAGTGTGTTTCCTTGAGGCGCTGCTGGTCGATGTGCGTGTAGATTTGCGTGGTCGAGATGTCGGCGTGGCCAAGCATTTCCTGGATGACGCGCAGATCGCCGCCATTATTGAGGAGGTGGCTGGCAAAGCTGTGCCGCAGCGTGTGCGGCGTGATGTTTTTCGAAATGCCGGCCCGGCGCGCGTATTTCTTGATGAGCACCCAGATGGTTTTTCGGCTGAGCGGCTGGCCGCGGGTCGAGAGGAACACTTCGCCGACGCTGTTCGCCCCCGCAAACGATCCGCGCGCTTCGTGAAGGTAGCGCTGCATCCAGTCGATGGCCTGTCTCCCAATGGGAACGATGCGTTCTTTGCTGCCTTTGCCGAGCGACCGGAGGAAGCCGGCCTCGAAATTGATGTCGCCGAGCTTGATCTGGGCAACTTCGCTGACGCGCAATCCCGTGGCGTACATGAATTCCAGCATCGCTCTGTCGCGCACGCCGAGCTTGGTGCGCGTATCGGGCGCGGCCAGCAGCCGCTCGACCTCTTCGTAATCGAGCGAGTGGGGAAGGGTGCGCCACAGCTTGGGCGAATCGATTGTCTGCGTGGGATCGGCGGCCAGAAGTTTTTCGCGGGAAAGGAACCGGCAAAATGTGCGAATCGCGGCGAGGTGACGGGAGAGACTGCGCGCGCTCAGGCCGCCTTTGCGCCGGTGCAACAGATACTCCGTGATGAGTTGGCGCTGGGCGTCGTTAAGATGTTCGACGCCGCGGCGGTGGAGGAAATTCGCGAACTGGGCGAGGTCGGCGCGATAGGCGAGACGCGTGTTCGACGCAAGCCCACGCTCCACGGTCAGATGATCGAGAAAAGCATCGATCAGTTGTTCCACCCCACAACCTCCTTCGGTTAGAAATGATAATAGGTGGTTGTTTGTATTTGGGGAAGTGATTTTGTGAATTAATGGCCCAAACCAAAAGCGGACAAAAATCATCCGTTTTGGGTTTGACATATCAAACAGGTGTCGTATAAATCCATCAATCATGGAAACTTGGAAGGAATTTGAAGCCAATGAGCTGACCCACAGTGCTGCGCATCATCTCCTCGCCATTTATGAGGTCGGCTTGGAGTACGGGGGTTGGGCTCGCGTCTCTGACATCGCCCGCGAGTTGAGCATCACGCGCGGCAGCGTATCGATCAATCTACGGGCGCTCAAGAAGCGCGGCTGGGTCGATACCGACGAACATCACATGGTGAAGCTTTCTCCGAAGGGGCAGAGGGCGGTCCAGGCTGTGATGGCCAAGAAGGCCGTCGTGAAGGCGTTTCTGAGCAACGTGCTCAATGTTCCCGAACCGCAGGCTGAGATCGACAGCTGCAAGGTTGAGCATCTCATCAGCCAGCCCACGGGCGAGCAACTGGTTCACTTCATGAGGTTCCTCGTTTCGGAGGACCCTCTGGCGAAGCAGGTGCTCGCGCGGTTCAAGAATTTTCACGATCAATGTCCCGATAGCAAGACATGTGAAGTATGTCACGGCCATTGCCTGATCGAGGAATTGCAGCACGCGAGTTTATGAAGACGGATCACAGCGAAATTGTCGAGGACTTGAATCGTCTGATGGCGGAGGAGTTGGAGGCATTTCTCCGCTATTTCCAGATGAAATATCGGCTGCGCGGGGTGGATCGGCTGGCGGCAGAGAAATTGTTCGAGGAAGGCACCCGCGAGACACTGGAGCACGCCGAGGCGATTGCCAAACAGATCCGCGTGCTCGGTCACATCCCGCAGATCAAGATCGAGTTGGAGTTGCGCGGCGGTCCGACGAATTTGCAGGATGCGCTGGCCGAGATGCTGGAGGTCGAACGCCAGGCATTGGACGCGTACAAGGAAGTGTTACCGCGTGTGACCGGCGATACGATGCTCGAAGATTTCATCCGCAAACAGATCAGCGTGGAAACGGAACACGTGCAGGAGATCGCAACCTTGTTGGAGTGATGAACGTCGGCAGACCGCGCCGGCGATCAACGAAAGTTCACGATGGCAAAATCTTCGATCCATGAAGCAGTCGATGCGCCCCGACCAATGGCGTGGTTCGGCGCCAGGCGGACCCGCACCGGTCTTCGCCTGCTTCTTTTGGTCGGCGCATTACTTGTGGTTGGCGTCCTGATCTGGCAGGGGGT
>JBKQMH010000124.1:0-25116 GCA_052146795.1 Verrucomicrobiia bacterium | reverse complement strand
TGCCGAATCACGTGATGGAAATGATGGAGAAGGCCATGCAGCACGATGGGTTCTCGGTCATCGAGTGTCTGAGTGAATGCACGGAGTTTTATCCTGGGGCGTTCGATGCCGCCAACCCCCGCAAGGGCGGCGTGTTCAATCTCGTGCCGGCCGAACATGATGTGACCGACGAAGTCGCCGCCTACAAGCTGGCGATGGCGGATTTCCCGGGCTATTTTGGCGTGTTCTACAACATCCAGCGGCCCACCAAGAACGCGCTCGAAGCCAAGCTGATTGCCGACGCGAAGGCGAAGTCGGAAAATGCCTCTCCGGTGGAATTGTTGCAGAAAACACTCGCGCGGCTGAGCTAATTTTGTTCTAACACGAGTGGCTTCCATGCAGATCAACGATTACCGCGAATGACCCTCTGGCAGGCCATCGTCTACGGCATCATCCAGGGCATTACGGAGTTCCTGCCCATTAGCAGCGCCGCACACCTTCGCATCGTGGCGGCTGTGATGGGCTGGACAGACCCCGGCGCGGCATTCACCGCAGTCATCCAACTGGCCATCGTCGTCACCCTGCTGCTGTATTTCTGGCATGACCTTTCCCAAATTGCGACCGCCATGCTTGCGGGGCTGCGGACGGGTCGTCCGTTCGAGAGTCATGACGCACGTCTCGGCTGGATGATGATCGTTGGAACGGTACCCATTGTCGTGCTGGGCCTGGCCTTCAAGAAGCACATCGAGACGAGCTGGCGCTCGCTTTACGTTATTGCCACGGCGGAAGTCGGGCTGGCGGTGGCGCTGGTGGTGGCCGAGTACATCGAACGGGCCCGGACACAGGCGGGGATGACGCTAAAGGACATGAGCCGTGTCACGTGGCCGGATGCGATTGTCGTGGGTTTGGTGCAATGCCTGGCCCTGATTCCCGGCGCTTCGCGGTCGGGCTCCACCATCACCGGCGGATTGTTTGTCGGGCTGACTCGCGAGACCGCCGCGCGATTTTCGTTCCTGTTGTCGTTGCCGTCGTTTTTGGGCGCGGGCATTCTGGAGTTTCACCATCACCGTCACGAACTGCTCGCGAAACAGGGAGACGGTTTGAATCTTGTCGTGGCGACAATCGTCGCGATCATCGTGGGCTACGCGGCGGTTGCGTTTTTGATGAATTACCTGAAACGCCACACAACCTGGATCTTCATTATCTATCGGTTTGCCCTTGGAGTGGCTTTGTTCGGACTGCTTGCCGCGGGCAAGCTCGTGCCCTGAACTCGGCTGACTCAACCGATAGGCGACGCGATTGGAACGCTTTTGGTTTCCGGTTTCAGTCGCATCAGAAACAGCATCGGCCAGCCGAGGTATTTGCGTGCGCGTTCCAAGCGACAGGCCAGCGCTTCGTCGACCGATTGTTCACTCAAATGGTCGAAAGCAAACCCCGCCTGCGCGGCGGCCATGATGTAGTCGCTCAGTTGATGAGAACAACTCGCCGGGCGGATTTCCCGGCCACTGGCAGGGTCACGAAACCGGGCCTGAACCCCCCTTAGCATCATCGCCGGGTGCATCACCGAGACCACGACGAAGCCGGAGGGCCGACAAACACGGCGCATTTCACGAAAAAGACCACCCAGATCGGATATGTGGTCGATTACCAACCCACAGACCACACGGTCAAAAGATTCGTCGGCGAATGGCAGTGGCGTTGCCAAATCGTGTGTGTGAAAAACAATGGCCAACTTTCCAGCCTTCGCCCTCGCTTGCGCCAGCATTCCTTCCGAAAAGTCCACCGCCTGAACAATGGCTCCTGCCGCCGCCAGTCGTAGCGCATGCCGTCCCGTGCCGCACCCGATATCCGCGACCTTCAAACCACTCACGTCTCCGAGCAGCTTGTCCATCCACGGTTCTTCCAAGGCCACAAGCGGATTGTCATCTCCGTCATAAATCTCCGCCCATCGATCATAGCCTTCCTTCGTGGACAGCAGATCAATGGGATCGGTCGACGGGTTTACAGGATCTTGTGTCATGGCGTGCTGATGCTCTTGCTAGATGGCAGGACGGAATCTACGACATCAGGATTTTCTAATTCAATCACGAAACGCGGTGCATTCCTATCGACGCCGCCGATGCGGTCGCTATAATGCGCGGCATGTCGGTTATCAAATTTGGCACTTCCGGCTGGCGCGGCATCATGAGCGATACCTTTACATTCGCGAATGTCGAGATCGCGGCGCATGCCATCGCGCAGTACCTCACCGAAAATCCGCCTCCCCGCGCCAAGAAATTGCTCATCGTGGGCCGTGACACCCGGTTTTTGTCACGTGAGTTTGCGACACGCTGCGCAGAGATCATCGCCGGTTACGACTTCAAAACCTATCTGACCGATCGTGATGCACCCACACCAGTCATCTCACACGCGATTCGCATCCACCAGGCTTCTGGCGGCATTAACATCACGGCCAGTCACAACCCGGCGGAGTGGAACGGACTGAAATTCAACGAGGCAAACGGCGCGCCCTGTTTGCCCGAGACGGCGAAGGGGATCGAGAGGATCGCGGGGGAATTAGAAGCGGGAGGCGGGTCGCGATCCGGGGTGCGTTCGCGAGACGTCAAAGTGTTCAACCCAATGCCGCAGTACGTCGCACAGCTCCGCAAGATTGTGGATTTCGCCGCACTTAAGAAGCGCCGCAAGAAAGTGGTGGTGGATTTGATGTTCGGCACGGGACGCGGCTACCTCGACGAATTGCTCATGCGTAGCGGGTGGCGGGTCGATGCGTTGCACCGTGAGCCAAATCCGTTGTTTGGCAAGGGTCATCCCGAACCGATCCGTGAAAACATGGGCGAGCTGTTGGCGCGGCTGAAAAAATCCAGGGCGACGCTCGGCTTGGGTCTCGATCCTGACGCCGACCGTTTTGCCATCGTGGACAGCGATGGCACGTTTATTAGTCCCAACGAAGTGCTGGCGCTTGCGTTGTATCATCTCGCCAAGAACCGCCGGTGGACCGGTGCCGTCGTGCGCACGGTCGCCACCAGCCATCTCGTGGACGCGGTAGCGCGCGAGTTCGGCGTGGAAGTGCGCGAGACGCCCGTTGGGTTCAAGTACATCGGCGCATTGATGGAAAGCGAGCCGATCATTGTGGGCGGCGAAGAGAGCGGGGGACTCAGCGTGAAGGGCCACGTGCCCGAAAAGGACGGAATCCTCGCTTGCCTGCTAATGGCGGAACTGGTGGCCTACGAAGGCCAATCGCTGGGCGAAGTGTTGAAGGGAATCGAAAAGCGGGCGGGCGGAATCATGAGCGACCGCATCAACCTTCGGGTCACGCCCGAACGCAAGGAACAATTGCTGGCGAAATTTGCCAAAGGCCTGACCGAATTTGGCGGGCAGAAGGTCACCGGGGTGGTCACGAAAGACGGCTACAAGTTCTTGCTGAACGACGGTTGCTGGGTGATGTTTCGGGCTTCGGGGACGGAACCCGTGTTCCGATGTTATCTGGAGGCGCGGACGGCTCGCCAGATGGCCGGTTTTCGGCGGGCGGCATTGGAATTGGTTGAGTAAAGCGTGATTTTCCTGCGTCCAATCTCGAAAGGATGGACTTGATTCAACTGCCGAGCAGTCGTATGGTAATCGAGTCGCTGGCGCCCACATCGGCTTCTCGTGAGACTGTGTGGGGATTGAGAGAAAGCGTACAATTTTGAGAGAAATGTTATGACCATAAAGCGTATCACCGTGGCGTTTGTTGTGGTGTTGTTGGGAATCAATCTCGCCATCGCCGCGAAGATTTATTCCGATTCGTCCACGAAACCGGACAAGGACAATCCGTATTCCGAGATGGATCTCTACACGCAGGTGATGGAGTTGATCCGCAAAGAATACGTGGACACCAACTCGGTCACCTACCGCGACCTGACGTACGGCGCGCTCAAGGGGATGCTCAACTCGCTGGATCCACACAGCCAGTTCATGGAACCGCAGATGTACGAGGACATGAAGGAGGACACCGAGGGCAAGTTCGGCGGTATCGGTATCGTCATCAGCATGTCCAAGGAAGGTTTCCTGACCGTCGTCGCCCCAATGGAAGACACGCCCGGCGCGAAGGCGGGGCTGCTGCCCGGCGACCGCATTATCAAAATCGATGGGAAAATCACCGAGAAAATGGGGTTGCAGGATGCCGTCCGTCAGTTGCGGGGCGATCCGGGAACGAAAGTGACCATTACCATATTCCGCGCCAAAGCCAAGGACCCGGGTGATAAGATCAAGGACCACACCATCGAGCGTGCCGAGATCAACGTGGACAGCGTGAAGGACGCAAAAATCCTCCAGGATGGCATCGGTTACGTGCGCATCACGCAATTCAACGAACCTACCGCGGATGAGTTTGAAAAAGCGTTGACCAAGCTGAATAGCGAAGGCATGACCGCGTTAATTATCGATCTGCGCAACAATCCGGGCGGGTTGCTGGAATCCGCGCGCAAGATTGCCAGCGAGTTCATACCCGCGGGCCAGTTGATCGTGTCTACAGAAGGACGCGACCTGGCGCAAAAGAGCGTCTACCGGTCCGATGGCGGCAAGAAACAAGCCCACTATCCTCTGGTTCTCCTCGTCAATGCTGGTAGCGCGAGCGGCAGCGAGATTGTTGCGGGTGCGCTACAGGATCTCCACCGCGCGGTGTTGGTCGGAGAAACCACGTTTGGCAAAGGTTCCGTGCAGAGCATTATCCAACTGCGCGACGGGTCGGCGCTGCGCCTGACCACGGCCAAGTATTACACGCCCAGCCATAAGGTCATCCACGAGCACGGTGTCACGCCGGATATTATCGTGCCCATTTCCGAAGAGGACGAGCGCAAGCTTCTGGAGCAACGCGTGCGCGCCAGCCTCCCCCCGGATGATACAGCGGAAAAGGTCACGCCCATTGCGGATGCCCAACTGGATCGCGCCATCGACGTGATCAAGGGAGTCAAACTCTTCGAGAAGCAGATGAAGGTCGCCAAACAGAACGCGGCCGAAACAACCACCACAGCCGCCGCAACCCCGTCAACGAAATAGAACAACGACCCGAGCGTCGTCGATAGACCAGCCCGTGAAAATCATCGGCGTCGAGACCTCCTGCGACGAGACAGCCGCGGCGATCGTCTCCAATGGCACGGAGATCCTCTCCAACGTAGTCAGCTCGCAAGTCGCTTTGCATCGCCCGTACGGTGGCGTGGTCCCCGAACTGGCGTCGCGCAACCACCTGCACTTGATCGATTCCGTGGTCGAGCAGGCGCTGTCCGATGCCCACACGTCCATTGACGAAATCGACGGCGTAGCGGCCACCTACGGCCCCGGTCTGGCCTCGTCGCTGCTTATCGGCCTGAACGCGGCCAAAGGGATCGCGTTCGCCGCCGGCAAACCATTCGTTGCCATCAACCACGTCGAAGCGCACTTGTACTCTCCGCTGTTTGCCAACGCCTCGCTGGGCGCACTGCCGATGGTTTCGTTGGTCGTGTCCGGCGGACACACCATTCTGGCGCATGCAACTGCCATTGGGATTCATGAGATTCTAGGTCAGACCGTTGACGATGCAGCCGGGGAGGCGTTCGACAAGGTCGCCAAACTCCTGGATCTCGGGTATCCCGGCGGCCCGGAAATTCAGAAATGCGCGGAGAGTGGAAACCCCAAGGCGATTGATTTTCCACGTAGCATGTTGAATGACGGCAGCTACGATTTCAGCTTTAGCGGCCTGAAAACCTCCGTCCTTTACTTCCTGCGGAAGAACCCGCACCCTCGTATCGAAGACGTCTGCGCCAGCTTTCAGGAAGCGGTGGTGGACGTGCTGGTGGGGAAGACGGTCCGCGCCGCCGTGGATCTACGCGTGAAGACGGTGAGCGCGTCGGGCGGGGTTTCGATTAACCGTCGCTTCCGCGAGAAGTTGGGGGCGGAATGCGCGCAACGAGGGCTGCAGTTGCTCCTGGCACCGGCTGCGTTATGTACGGATAACGCGGCGATGATTGCGGGGTTGGCGTACTATCAATTGTCACGTAATGGCCCGAGCGACTTTTCCCTGGAGATCGCACCGTCCATTGGACTGGGCGCAGGAGGGTTTTCATGTCAACGCGGTTGATGATCGCCGACAGCGAACACGATGCGAACATGCTGTACGCGACACGGATGTTCGTGCCCGACCCCTTCATCTGGTTCGAGACGCGTGCCAGGACCTTCGCGGCGATGAGCGATCTGGAGATTGACCGCGCGCGCCGCGAAGCCGATGTCGACCGTGTACTCTCACTTTCCCGGTATCAGAAGCAACTCAGTCGTGAGGGGATCAAGCGGCCGGGGTTCAGCGACGTGTTGAATCGGGTATTGCGTGAGTTTCGCGTCCGTCAGGTGGAAGTCCCTATGAATTTTCCCATCGGCTTGGCGAAGCAACTGCGCGGCATTCGCGTCGTCGTCAAACCCGATCCGTTCTTTCCGGAGCGCGAAATCAAGACGGCAGCGGAGATCAGGGCGCTTCAGGACGCCTTGCGTCTGGCTGAGGAGGGGATGCAGGCGGCGGTAACCGTCCTGCGGGCGAGCCGCATTGGACGCGACGGATTCCTGTACCGAATGGGACGGGAATTGACGTCGGAGCAGGTCCAGGGTGTCATCAACGCAACGATCGCTGGTCTGGGTGGCGTGGCCGCGCGTACTATCGTCGCTGGCGGGAACCAAGGTTGCGATCCGCATGAGATTGGTCACGGTCCGCTCCGCGCGCATACGACGATCATTCTCGACATTTTCCCCCGGGATATGCGCACGGGGTACTGGGGCGACATCACGCGCACGGTGGTACGCGGTCGCGCCAGTGATGCGGTCAAGAAGCTCTATTCCGTCGTCGGAGAGGCACAGACACTCGCGTTCCAGAAATTGCGCGATGGCGTGAATGGCCGGGACGTGCACAGCGGAATTCAATCGCTATTCGTCAGCAGAGGTTACCGGACCGGCGTCATTCGCGGACGGATGCAGGGATTCTTCCATGGGACTGGCCACGGGCTTGGCTTGGAGATTCACGAGCGGCCGCGCGTCGGCGCGGCCTCCGAAGTCCTGCGTGCCGGCCAGGTTGTTACTGTCGAGCCAGGCCTGTACTATGCGGGCGTGGGCGGCGTCCGCCTGGAGGACGTTGCCGTTATCCAACCGTATGGCGTCCGCAATCTGGCACGGTTTCCGAAGGCGCTTGAAATCTGACTTGGGTGCGCTACTGTAGCGCCAGTTGGAGGTCTGACAGTAAGATGACAATTAACGAAATATACCTGCTGCTCTTCGTGCTGATCCTTGTGCCAGGAATCCTGGCCCAGGTTCTCGTGCGGGGTGCGCTGAAAAAATATTCACAAGTGCGGGCACGCTCGGGACGGACGGGCGCGGAAGCCGCGGCGGAAATCATGTCGGACGCCGGGATTCACGACGTGCAAATCGAGCGGACGAACAGTTTTCTCGGCGACCACTACGATCCGCGAACGAAGACGCTCGCCTTGTCGCCCGACGTATACGACGGCGAGTCTGTTGCGGCATTGGGCATTGCGGCGCACGAAACCGGACACGCGATTCAGCATCAGCACGCGTATGCGCCATTGCAGGCGCGCATGGCGATTGTGCCCATGACCATGTTTACGTCGCAACTGCTGCCGCTGGTGATGATTGGTGGATTCTTCTTCCGCATCCCCATGTTTATCACGCTTGGAATCGGAATTTACGCCGTGCTGGTGGTGTTTCAGCTCATCACGCTTCCCGTTGAGTTTGACGCGAGTTCCCGGGCCAAGGTGATACTGCAAAAGAGCGGCTTGATCGCGCGGGATGAAATGCCAGGCGTCAATCGTGTCCTGAACGCGGCGGCGTTGACTTACGTGGCGGCGCTGATTGCCGCCGTGGCGCAGTTGTTGCAACTGATGATCTTGAACCGACAACGACGCTAACAAGATTGAGAAACCACGGGCGAGGGCGGCCGACAGGGCCGTCCTCGCTTTTTTCTTTGCAGAGAGGGTTGGTCGAACATTTTCTTTGACTTTCCTGCATCCGTGCCATTACGGTTTGCCCCAATATAGCTTCGGGTGTTCGCGAAAAAAATTCATGGAACAAACCGTCACTGCGCCCCAGCCGGGCGCCCGCAATAAATATCCCACCGGATTCCGACCTCGCCGCGGCCTGAATTGGGTCAGCCTCGGGCTCATGTACGCTTCGTACTACGTGTGCCGTTACAATTTTCGATTCGCCACGCCCGGAATGGTAGCGGAATACGGATTTAGCACGTTTCAAATTACGGGCATCCTGAGTGCCTGGTCCCTCGCGTACGGGATAGGCCAGCTCATCAATGGTCTCATCACGGATCGCATTGGCGGACGCGCGGCAATGCTGATTGGCGCCACCGGCACGATCATCATCAACCTGATCTATGGCTTTGCATCGTTTGCGGGGACGTTCACGACGTTCGCACTCATCTGGCTCATGAACGGATATTTCCAGTCGTTCGGTGCGCCCGGCATGATCAAGATTAACGCGGCGTGGTTCAATCGCAACGAACGTGGAACGTTTGCCGGTATTTTTGGCTTCATGATTCAGTTGGGTCAGGTTTCCATCGGTGCGCTGGCCCCCCTGATCCTCGCTGGCTTTACCATTGGAACCTGGACGGTTGCCAGAGGCGACTGGCGGTGGTTGTTCCGGATTCCACCGCTCATCACTGCAGCATGCGCGATTCTCGTGGCAATTTTTGCCAAGGAGACACCGGAAGAAGCTGGGTGGCCGGGGTTGATTCACGACGAGGTGGATTCCAGCGCGGGCGTCCGAATCAGCATCCGTAAATGTTTCAAGATCGTCTTTACACATCCCTTGGTCTGGTTTTACGCCGTTGCCTACGCGTGCACGGGGGCCGTGCGCAGCAGCTCGGACCAATTGGCCGTGCTGTACTTCCATGATGTTCTGAAACTGAACGCCGAAGACAAGCCGCTGGCATTGGTTTGGACGTTGGGGTTTGCGGTGCCCATGGTCGCTGTTGTTGGCTCGCTGATCTCGGGAATCATATCCGACAGATTTTTCAAGGGGCACCGATCGCCCGTGGCCATGGGACTCTACTTCCTGCAGGCGATTGTGATCGGACTTGCCGCGCTCGTGATTAATTCCGGGGTGGTTGGGCCGACCCCGGCCGGCGTCATGCTCGGCTGTCTGTTCCTGATCCTGATTTCGTTGATGGTCAACTCCACGCATTCACTGGTTGGCGCGGCAGCGCCCATGGACATCGGGGGTCGAAAAATGGCTGGCTTCGCGTCCGGTGTCATCGATTCATTTCAGTACTTCGGCATGATGATCTTTTTGCCTGCCACCGGTTGGTTGATCGACAAGTTCGGCTGGGGAGTGTGGTACCCGACAATGGCAGGCTTCGGTATTGTCGGCGGCGTGGCCATGGTACTGGTCATGCGCAAACAGCGCGCCCTTGGTCACTTCAACGAGACGAAGTAGCGGTTACGCCGCGGTCGGCGCGGGCACTTTCTTTCCACCCCGACCCAACAGCGCCCCGAAATAATCGCGATTCATCTTGGCGATGAAGTTCAGGCTGATTCCCTTTGGGCAGACGGCTTCACAGGAACCCGTCACGGTACAGGCGCCGAATCCTTCTTTGTCCATCTGCTGAACCATCGCCAGGACGCGCTTCTTTTTTTCGGGCTGGCCCTGGGGCAGGAGATTGAGGTGCGAGACCTTCGCGGCGACGAAAAGCATGGCGCTGGCGTTCTTGCATGCCGCGACGCATGCGCCGCAACCGATGCACGCGGCGGCGTCCATGGCCAGATCCGCGCTCTGTTTCGGCACAAGGATCGCATTGCCGTCGGGTGCCGAGCCGGTCGAAACGGAAACGAACCCGCCCGCCTGAATGACCCGGTCGAACGCGGTCCGATTGACGATCAGGTCCTTGATCAGGGGAAACGCCCGGGCGCGGAACGGCTCGACGGTGATCGTCTCGCCGTCGCGAAAACTGCGCATATACGTCTGGCAGGTGGCGACCTTGTTCTCAGGGCCGTGCGGCTCGCCGTTAATGACGCACGAACACATGCCGCAGATGCCTTCGCGACAATCGTGATCAAACGCGATGGGCTCCTGCCCGCGCCGGGTCAGGTCTTCGTTGACGACGTCGAGCATTTCGAGGAACGACATGTTCGGATTGATGTCCTTCGCCTCGTAGGCCTCGAATCGTCCCGGCGTCTCGGGATTGCGTTGCCGCCACACTCGCAGTTTCACGTTCATCACTTGTAACTCCTCTGCGCCAAGTGGACTTCTTCGTACACCAGAGGCTCCTTGTTCAGGATTGGCGTCTTGCCGACACCCGTGAACTCCCACGCGGCAACATAGGCATACTGCTCGTCGTTGCGCTGGCATTCACCGTCTGGCGTCTGGTGTTCCTCACGGAAATGACAGCCGCACGATTCATCACGCATCAACGCGTCATACACGATCAGTTCCGCCAGTTCGAGGTAATCGGCCACGCGTCCCGCCCGTTCGAGAGACTGGTTAAGTTCCTCGCCTTCGCCCGGCACGTTGACGTTCTTCCAAAACTCTTCGCGCAACGGCGGAATCAGCGCCAGCGCTTCTTTGAGGCTGTTTTCGGTCCGCGCCATGCCGCAATGAGTCCACAAAATCCTGCCAAGCTCCTTGTGGAATTCCGTTACCGTCTTCTTGCCGCGCGTGGAAAGCAGTTTCTTGATGCGGCCGCCCGTTTCTTGCTCGGCCTGTTTGAATTCGCCCGCCTCGGGTTTCGGTCGGGAACCGGGTTTCAGGCTGGCCAGATAGTCCCCGATGGTGTAGGGGAGCACGAAATAACCGTCGGCCAGGCCCTGCATCAGCGCGCTGGCGCCCAGCCGGTTCGCGCCGTGGTCGGAGAAATTCGCCTCGCCGATGACGTACAACCCCGGCAGATTGCTCATCAAATTGTAATCGACCCACAACCCGCCCATCATGTAGTGGATTGCGGGAAAGATGCGCATGGGGGTCTGGTAGGCGTTCTCATGCGTGATTTCATGGTACATGTCGAAGAGATTCCCGTAGCGGTCTTCGATTGTCGCCCGTCCGAGGCGCTTGATCGCGTCGGAGAAATCCAGATAGACGCCGAGACCGCTTTCGCCGACGCCCCGACCCTCATCACACACCTGCTTGGCCGCGCGCGAGGAAATGTCACGGGGCGCCAGGTTGCCGTAGCTCGGGTACTTGCGTTCGAGATAATAATCGCGCTCGTTCTCAGGAATCTCGGCGGGAGCACGCTTATCACCTTTCTGCTTCGGGACCCACACACGGCCATCGTTACGCAATGATTCGCTCATCAGCGTAAGCTTGGACTGATAATCGCCTGAGACCGGGATACACGTCGGATGAATCTGTGTGAAACAGGGGTTGGCAAACAGCGCGCCCTTCTTGTGCGCGCGCCAGATGGCCGTGGCGTTTGAGCCGCGCCCATACGTCGAGAGGTAATACGTGTTTCCGTAACCGCCGGTCGCGAGCACGATTGCGTCAGCCGAATGCGACGAAATCGCGCCGGTGACCATGTCACGCACAACGATCCCTTTGGCGTGTCCGTTGACCACCACCAACTCAAGCATCTCCGTGCGCGGGAACAAGGTGACCTGCCCAAGCCCGACCTGTCGCATCAACGCCTGGTAGGCGCCCAGCAACAGTTGTTGGCCGGTTTGGCCGCGCGCGTAGAATGTCCGCGAGACCTGTGCGCCCCCGAAGGAACGATTCGTCAGATACCCGCTGTACTCGCGCGCGAACGGCACGCCTTGGGCGACGCATTGGTCGATGATATTGACGCTGACTTCCGCGAGGCGGTGAACGTTGGCCTCGCGCGACCGGAAATCGCCACCTTTGATCGTGTCATAAAACAGGCGATAGACGCTGTCGCCGTCATTCTGGTAATTCTTCGCTGCATTGATACCGCCCTGCGCGGCGACGCTATGGGCCCGCCGCGGACTATCCTGAATGCAGAACGACTTGACGATATACCCCAACTCGGCGAAAGACGCGGCGGCCGACGCGCCGGCGAGCCCGGTGCCGACGACGATGATCTCGTATTTGCGTTTGTTGGACGGATTGACCAGCTTAATCGCAGTCTTATGCTTGTCCCATTTTTGGGGGAGCGGTCCGAGAGGGATTTTGGCATCGAGTTTCATTTTATTTCACCACCCCCGCCAACACCGCGAGCGGAATGGAAATATAGCCGAGGAAAATTACGACCGCGACGACCTTCGCGAGACGGTCAATCGCGCATGTGTAGGCCTCGTTCTTCAGGCCCAGCGATTGGAACATCGCGCTGGCGCCATGGCTCAGATGCAGGCACAGGAGTCCGATGCTGAGGACATAGAAGGCGGACACCCAATAGTTCGAGAAGCCCAGGACCATCATCCGATAAATGTCGTGCCAGCCGTTGGCGTCGTGCAGGTCACGAAATTCCGGGTGGACGATCAGCAAGGTGTAATGGGCCAGGTGGAACGCGACAAACGCGAGAATAATGAGACCGCTCCAGATCATCGTGCGGGACGCGAGCGTGGCGGCCACGACTTCCTTGACCTTATATTGGGCGGCGCGCGCCGCCCGGTTTTCCAGCGTCAGCGCGATGGATGTCCAGATATGAATGATCACAAACGCCAGCAGGCCAATGCGGGCCGGCCAGAGAATCTCCGGCGTCGTTTGCAGGAAGTGGCCGTAGCGATTGATGGCCTCTGGTCCCAGAAAAATCTGCAGGTTTCCCAGCAGATGGCCGATGACAAACAAGAAAAGTCCCGCGCCGGTAATGGCCATGAGGAACTTTTTCCCCAATGAGGACGTAAAAAGCCGCAGCAGCATGTTCATGGATCACTACGGTGTTAATGGAAGCGACGAAAGAATTCCAGAAGTATTTTCTGAAACCTGGCAGGCGCTAATGGGCGGCGGCGACGGCGATGCGGTCGCGTTTTTGGCTGTAGGTCAGTTTTCGGAAGCGGCGGATTTCCGTGGTGCGCCGCGCCCGCGGGAGGCCGTCGAGATGACGCACATAACGGCGGGCCAGACGATTGGCTTCGTGGTAGCGCTCGGCCAGCAGGGGTTCTTCAAAGCTGGCATTGTCGCGGTCGAACACGCACGCTTTCAGCCAGCGGCGATCGGCCTCGGTCAGCTTTTGCGGACTGTTGAAAAACGCGCAGTATTTCTGGAGGACCAGATACGTGTCGACTTTGGCTTGCAGTTCGAGATCACGCACAAACGCCTCGCTGTGGATGTCCCGAATCCCTTCGCGAAACTTCAGGGCCGCGTGAACGGCGTGATCGAGTTCCTCCAGGAACACCATGAACGGAACGATGTTTTGGTCGTTCAATCCACAGGCGGGATTGTTTCCCTCCAACGTCTCAATGACGCTCGGGTCATAATGAATTCCTAGGCGCAGCTTGCCGTCCACGATTCGCAAGAACACGCGTCCCAAATCTGAGATCTGCGCCGCGCTGGCGCCGGCCATCTCCGACAGGACACGGCCGCGCTGACGACTGAGGATGAAATCCCCGAAGTTTACGCCCGTGGTTCCGTAGGTGCGCTCCAGCAGCAGTTGAATCTCGCCCAGTAAGGTCATCCTCCACGTAATGAGCAACTTAGGTGCCATTCGCCGAAATGACGGAAGGCAGCAAACACAAGGGGCGCAAGTCGCCGACTTGCTTTTTGGCCGCTCTTCGTGCATAGAAAGGGTGGAGGCGTGAGACCCTTATGAGTCAACCGAAAATTATTGCCTGGCTGAAACCGAGCTGTGGATGGAGCAACGGCGTGCGCGCGGTGCTGCGGAAGTATGACCTTCCGTTCGACGACCGCGACGTCATTAACAACCCCACCAACTATGAGGAAATGGTCGCCCGAAGCGGCCAGCCGCTCCAGCCGACCTTGGAGATTGACGGCCAGATTCTGGCCGATGTCAGCGGCGAAGAGGTCGAGGCGTGGCTGCTCCAGAAGGGCTACGTCAAGCCCAACGCTGCGTCAACCGACGTTCCCACCAACCAAGCCTGTCAGGACCACCCCGCGCCCACGGTGAAATTCGGATTTGGACGGGGATAGCCGCCCCTCAACGTTCACTCAAACAAGTTTGGCGACGCGCAAGGATTTTACGGCGGCGCCGGTTTGGGCAACGTGCACGATGACCATGGCCTGTTGGTCGTATGCCACAGCGGTGGCGTAGATATAGTCGATGTTCACGTGGGATTTCGAAAGGGCGGCGGCGATGTGGGCGAGTTGGCCAGGCTTGTCGGAGATGGTGATGCCCAGAACGGTGGATTCGGTTGCGTTGTAGCCCAACTTTTCCAAAACCTTGCGCGTTTTCGGCGGATTGTTCGTCACCAGCCGCACCATGTTGAGGTCGTAACCGGAAGACGAGTCGATCGCGATCAGGTTGATCCTGGAGGCCGCCAGGGCCCGCAACACCTCGGCGAGCTTGCCAGGCGCATTGGGTGTCACAATCGTCAATTCCGTAAACTGTTTCATATTGCCTCCTGGGGACGTTTGACCATCTGTCCACGCAAATGATACAAGTGAGTGTGACACGGAACAAGTCGTCTCGCAACTGATCGAACTCCATGACCTCGCCGAAAGAACTGCATCTGGGGCAACACTTGTTCATCGGATTCCCCGGCGTCAAGCTGGACGGCAATACACGGCGAATGCTCGAAACCGTGCGGCCGGGCGGTATTGTGCTGTTTGCGCGCAACATCGACAATGCCACGGAACTTCGGGCGCTGACTCGATCCTTGCGTACGGAGCTCGCCTATCGTCCGCTCATTGCGGTTGACCAGGAGCACGGGCGTGTCAACCGCTTGCGCAACATCATTGGCGAAGCGCCCACCATCGCCGAGATCAAGAAATCAGGCAATGTGGAGCAGGCGGAGGATTTCGGTCGGACAACGGGGCGTTGGCTGCATCAGTTCGCAATCGACCTTGACCTGGGCCCCGTGCTGGATCTGGAGTTGTTTGATGAGAAGACCGACAATGCGCTGCGGGAACGTTGCTGGGGCCGAACCGCCGATGAAGTGAGTCGCTGGGCGGGCGCGTTCCTGGAGGGACTCGAACGAGAGGGCGTCGTGGCTTGCCCGAAACATTTTCCGGGGCTGGGCGGCGCAGAGATTGATTCCCACGAGAAACTCCCGACGATCAAACGCACGCGCGAGCAACTGCTGGCCGAAGACGTTGCGCCGTACATGAAGTTGATGCGGCGACTCACCGCCATCATGATCGGACACGGGCACTATCCGGCGTTTGACGGAAGGAAGCCGCGACCGGCGTCGTTGTCCAAGGCGATCGTGACTGAACTTTTGCGAAACCAACTCGGGTTCGATGGACTCGTGCTTACCGACGACATGGAGATGGGGGCGATTTCGCAAATTCGTCCGTTTGAAGAAGCGGTTGTCGACGCGTTCGATGCCGGGGCGGACGTGATCCTCGTTTGCCACACCGCGGAAAAGGCTGTGGCCGCGCATGGAGCGCTTACGAAAGCTGCCGAGTCAGGCCGCATACGCCCGGAGCGTCTGGCACAGTCTCAACGGCGCATTCAACAATTCCGCGACGAATGGATCGCCCACAAAGTCTGAGCGCGATGGATTGGCACGACAAACTCAATCAGCGAATCATCCGGTGCCGGCTTTGCCCGCGATTGACCACGTATCGGGAGCGAATCGGCCGCGACAAGAAGCGGGAGTTTCGTGACTGGGATTATTGGGCGAAACCGTTACCGAGTTTTGGCGATTCGAGGGCGCGGCTGCTCATTATCGGTCTGGCCCCGGCGGCCCATGGGGGGAATCGCACGGGACGATTCTTTACGGGCGATTCTTCGGGCCGCTGGCTATTCCGCGCGCTGCACAAGGCCGGCTTCGCCAACCAGCCGACGTGGCAACGGCGCGATGACGGGATGAAACTGCTCGACGGCTATATCACCGCCGTGCTCCACTGCGCGCCGCCCGACAACAAGCCGCTGCCGCAGGAGATCGAACATTGCAGTGTGTACTTCGATGAAGAACTGAGGCGACTGAAACATCTGCGGGTCGTGGTTGCGCTCGGCAAGATCGCGTTTGATAATTATCTGAAGGGGTTGCGCCGACTCGGCGTCGCGCTGCCGAAGCCGCTGCCCCGGTTTGCACACAACACGATCTATGAACTGGGCGGCGGGTTGCCAGCGCTGATCGCTTCCTATCATCCCAGCCGGCAGAACACCAACACGGGCAAGTTGACGGAAGCGATGTTTGATGCCGTGTTCGCGCGCGCGCGGCGACTGCTCGACGCGGCGGACTAGCGCAACGCCCTGATCGCCCGTCGCGCATCCGAAACGTGGGCGACGATAATGGCCTCCGATTGCGAGGTAGCGGCGGTGGCGTACAGGTAATCGATGTTCACCTTCGCGGCTCCGAGAGCATCCGCGACGCGAGCGATTGCGCCGGGTCCTTCAGTCGCGGGAATGCACAATACTTTCGTTTCGCCGACGTCCAATCCGCGACGACGCAGCACGGCCCGGGCCTTGGCGACCTTGTCCGGCACGATCCGGACGATGTTATACTCGAATCCTCCGGAGGCGTCGATGGCGAGCAGGTTCACCTTCGCTTTCGCGAGGGCGGTGGCGACTTCGCTGAGTGTGCCGGGGCGGTTGGGCAGGACGATGGAGAGTTCGGGTCGTATTGTCATGGTCATGATCCTCGCGAGTTATGCACGATGGGCCAACGCGTCGGTGAACGAGCACGCGAAAATGGCGTTCAAGCCGAGCGTCTGGGCTTTCTCAATGAGTTCGGGGTTTTCGGCGCCGGGATTGATCCAGAGTTCCTGGCAGCCCTTTTTGGCGATGTCATCGAGGACTTTGACGCCGACGGGCGGCGGAAGGTACAGACTCACGCGATCGAGCGCCACGGGAATGTCGAGAACCAACTTGTAACATTTGAGACCTTCGATTGTTTCTTCGCTGGGATTGACGGGATACACGTCGTACCCCGCGCGCAGATGCGCATGAATGGATTTGTTGCTAAATTTGGCTCTGTCGGCGGATGCACCGATGATCGCCACCGTTTGTTTACGCATGTCGCCATCAACCTCCCAAGTAAGACCTTTTCACCTGCTCATTGCTTATCAGATTTACGGCCGTATCTTCCAAGACAATTCGGCCCGTTTCCAGCACATATCCTCGATGCGCGACATGGAGCGCCATGTTTGCGTTCTGTTCCACGAGCAGAATCGTGGTGCCCTGACGATTGATCTCACGAATGATGTCGAAGATTCTCGTCACGACCATCGGCGCGAGACCGAGCGACGGTTCATCGAGCAGAAGTAACTTTGGCCGCGCCATCAGGGCGCGCGAGATCGCCAGCATTTGCTGCTCGCCACCGCTCAGCGTGCCGCCAAGCTGTGACTGACGCTCCTTCAGAATCGGAAATGCGGTGAACACACGTTCCACGTCGTCGCCCAGTCCGTTGCTGTGGCCACGCTGGAAGGCACCCATCTCCAGATTCTCGCGCACGCTCAGACGCGGGAAAATGCGTCGTCCTTCCGGAGATTGCGAGATGCCACGCCGCACAATGTCGTGGGGCGGCCGGTTCTGGATGGCCTCGCCATCGAACAGGATTCGCCCCTGACGACAGCGGTTGATCCCGCTGATCGTCATCAACGTCGTGGACTTGCCCGCGCCATTGGCCCCGAGCACCGCGACAATCTCGCCTTTCTCGACGCCGATGCTGACGCCCTTCAGGACCTCGATCGCGCCATAGCCGGCGTGCACCCCCTCAAGTTGCAGTAACATCGTTGTGGTCCTTCCCAAGATAGGCTTCGATGACACGCGCGTTACTTTGCACTTCGGCGGGAGTGCCCTCGGCGATTTTCTCGCCGTGATCGAGGACGGCGATGCGGTCGGAGATTCCCATCACGACGAGCATGTGGTGTTCGATGAGCAGCACTGTGACACCCCGCTGGCGAATTTCGTGGATCAGTTTCATCAATTCCTGCGCCTCCGCGGGATTCATCCCGGCGGCGGGTTCGTCGAGGAGCAGGAGACGGGGCTGGATGGCCAGACCGCGCGCGATTTCGAGGCGGCGTTGGTGGCCATAGGAGAGGTTCTCGGCGAGTTGATGGGCTTCCTGATCAAGGCGGACGAACCGCAGGATTTCCATGGCTCGCTGTTCGGCTTCCTGTCGCTCCCGCCAGTAGAGGGGCAGCCGTAGCGCCGCGTGCCAGAATCGCGTGTGCAACCGGCTATCCATTCCCAACAGCACATTGTCGACAACAGTCATTTGATTGAACAGACGGATATTCTGGAAGGTGCGGGCGATACCGGCCCGCGCCGCCACCTCCGGTGCATAGCGGCTGCGAGACCAAATCGCGTACGCGCCAGCAAGTCCGATGATCCCGCCGATGAGAAAGGGAACCAGAAAGCGTCGTCCGGGTTCCTCGGCAAAGTAATTGACCACCGCGACGGGCGTTTTCTGCCACGGGAATGCTTGCTGATAGGTGTAATTCGTCGTGATGACCACGTCCCACAACGGCTCGATGTTGGCGATCAGTACGAGGCTGAGCGCAGCGACGAGACCGACGAACGCCAGCGTAAACGCGGTCGTTCCCCGGAACGGCAGGCGCGTTTCCCGGCCGTCGAAGCGAATGCGACCCGCCGTCGGTTCGTGTACGCCCGTGACGGCGTTGAAAAGCGTGGTCTTGCCGGCGCCATTCGGACCGATGACCGAGACGATTTCCTCGGCCGGGATGTCCAGCGATACGCCATTCACCGCAGTGAGTCCGCCGAACCGCACCGTCAGATCTGAAATTTCGAGGATATTCATGATGGCGGGGGAGGATGTGGTTCTTGCGGATGAAGTTCGGCCTTCAACTGTTTCGACGGGAGCAGGCCTTCGGGACGGAATCGCATCATGAGGACCAGCGCAAGACCGTAGAGCATGTATTTCCAGTTACCGGGAGCTGTAAAAGCGTTCGAGCTATTGATGATCTGGTGCGCTTTGAGGAAATTCGTGAGCGTTTCGAGCACGATGGAGTTGAAACCCGTGATGACCAGCGCGCCGAGCAACACGCCGCCGATGTTGCCCATGCCGCCAACGATCACCATGCACAACGCGATGATGGAAACCTGAAAATCGTAATTGCCCGGCTCGCCGCTGGACCCGAGGTAACTCGCCCAGAGCGCGCCCGCGAGACTGCACTGCGCGGCGCCGAGGGCGAACGCGAGGAGTTTCATCTTCATCGGGTTGATGCCCATGCAGGAGGAGGCGAGTTCGTCTTCGCGGATGGAGATCCATGCGCGGCCGACGCGAGAGCGGTGCAGATTGCGGTTTACCAAGACGAGAAGAGCCAGGAAGCCGAGGAAGAGGTAATACCACGGTTGATACGTTTCGGGACGAAACTGATAGCCGAAGAGTGAAGGTGAGGGCAGGGGATTGATGCCTTGGGTGCCTTTGGTAATCGAATCGAGGTTCTTGAGCACGTCTTCGACAATTTCGCCGAACCCGAGTGTCACGATCGCCAGATAATCGCCGCGCAGGCGAATTGTGGGCAGGCCAAGGAAGAGACCGACCGTCAATCCCACCAGCACGGTTATGATCGTCGCTGACCAGAAGCCGAGTCGAAACGGATAGATGTCGCACGTGAGAATGGCGTAGCTGTACGCGCCGACGGCCATGAACGCGGCGACGCCGAGATTCAAGAGCCCGGTGAAACCGGTGAGGATGTTCAGCCCCAGCCCGAGCATCGCCATGATGAAAATCGGGCGCAGCAGAGCGCCGATATGATGGTCGCCGGGGATCAGTAGTTCGATCACCGGAATCAGCGCCGCGACGATAAGGAACGACCAGTGAAACGGGATTGTACGGCGCGGGGCCATTACACTTTCTCCTTCACGCGGGAACCGAGCAACCCGGACGGTCGGAACACGAGCACGAGAATCAACACGGCGAACACGAGCACGTTTGTCCAGCGCGTCTCCAGATACTGGTCACAAAACGCGCGAGCCAAGCCGATGACCAACCCGCCGAGCACGGCGCCGGGCAAACTGCCAATCCCGCCCAACACGGCAGCGGTGAAGGCGTCGATGCCCGCGCGGTAGCCCATTTGAAAGTAGATCGTGTTGTTGTAAACGGAGAACACCACGCTGGCGACGCCTGCCAATGCGCCACCGATCAGGAACGTCTGGCCGATGACCCGGTCCACGGGAATGCCCATCAACTGCGCCGCCAGCCGGTCCTGCGCGACCGCTCGCATGGCTTTGCCCTCGCGCGTGCGTTTGACAAACCACGTGAGCAAGGCCATCAGCGGGAGCGTCACCACGAAGACCATCACGTCCTTGCCCGTGAACTCCACCGCGCTTTGGCCGAGGAGGTTGGCGTTGGAGACCAACTCAGGAAACGCCTTCGGGGCGGCGGCGGCACGTCCCAAGCCGAAGACCTTCATCGGCACGCCGCCCCACAGCAAACCGATGTTCATGAAGATGAACGACACACCGATGGCCGAGACGAGGGGCGCCAACTTGGTGGATTCGCGCAGGTGACGATAAGCTAGGCGATCGACAAGCCAGTTCAATCCGCCGCAGAAGATTGGCACCACGATAAGCATGAGCGCTAAGCCGAACCACGCGCCCCCGGCACCGGCGGCTGCCTGATCGAGCCCGAGAAGACCCGTGAGCGTCAGGCCGGCAAAGCAGCCGAGCATGAACAGGTCGCCGTGGGCGAAGTTGATGAGTTCGATGATGCCGTAGACCATCGTGTAGCCCAAGGCGATGAGGGCGATGATCATGCCGTTGGAGAGCCCGATGATCAGTTGTTGCAGAAGAATCTCACTGCCCGACATGCGGCCCACTGTAGCGGTGAGGAGACCTGCGGTCAATCAATGTGCGCGGTTAGGAGACTGGCGGATAACAACATTACGAGGCAGTAGCCTCATGAGGAAAAATGATATCTCAACGAAAACAACCGCGCATGCGGCAATCGCTGCGAGGAAGATAAAGAACGAACCTCCTTCTGAGAGCGGCTGAACGTCGGTGCTGCGGGTAATAAGCCAAGATAACGCACCAAGAGCTGACGGGAAGGCAATCACTCCAGCAAGTATGGGAATCCAAAAACCCTGTGCGACCACGAGATCAAGCCGGCGTGATCTGATGGCAAGCCAGACGCCGTACGGAATTGCGAAATAGGCTCCCATCATTGCTGGAGCGATGGGCGAAAGAGCCAGTCCCAACGTCGATGAATGATCTAACGCGTTGCGGGTCGTTAAAGTGGAGTAGAAGATCCAAGCACCGCTTGAGACAAAGGCCCCAAAGCCGTAGCAGACAGAGAGCTTTATGACATCACGACGCGTCATTCACATCCCCACGATTTTCACGGGGGTGAACTTGCCGTCTTTGACCTCCTCGACAGCCATGACTTTGAGGGAGGTGTCGCCGTTTTGGTCGAAGGACCATTTGCCGAGGACGCCGTCAAAGTCGCGCAGATTGGCGATGGCATCGGTGATCGCAGCGCGATCCTTCTTGCCGGCGCGCTTGATGCCCTCGAGCACGACGCGCGCGGCTTCGTAGCCGTAGACCGCGTAGGCTTCCGGCTCGGCGTTGAACTTCTTCTTGTAGTTCTCGTAGAACTCTTTGCCGCGACCCTGAAGCTGGCTCGGCGGCAACCCGCCAAACGTCACGTAGGTGCGGTCGTCGAGGTTGTCCTTGCCCGCCGACTCGATGAGGGCCTGTTCGCGGCAACCATCGGGCACCATGAGTTTCACTTTCGCGCCACCCGCGACGAGGTCTTTCGCGATCTGGCCGGCGTTCGTCTGGGTCGTGCCGCCGAAATACACCATGTCGGCGTCGGTGCTCTTGATCTTCGTCACCAGCGAGCGATAGTTCGCCGCCTTCGGGTCGATGCCCTCGTAACCGACCACCTGGATGCCGAGCCTGGCGCAGGCGCGCTTGAACACGTCCGCCACGCCTTTCCCGTACAATTCGCGGTCATGGAGAACGAAGACTTTCTTCACGCCGAGTTCCTTGGCCCACTCCGCCGCGACTTCGCCCTGGATGTCGTCGGCGGGGACAACGCGGAAATAATTGATCTTGCCGGAGGGACGGTACACCTGTGGTTCGTTGGCTTCGCCGAGGCCGGGTTTGGTGAGGCCGGGGTAGGTGTTGGCGGGGCTGACCATCACGAGCGAGGCTTTGTTGAGAATCGGCATCGCGATTTTTGCGGCACCGGAGTTGTAGGTGCCGATGTAGGCCATGATGTCGGGGTCTTGAATGGCCTTTTGCGCGTTGGCGGCTTCAACGGCGGGGTCCCATTGACCGCGTTCGGGTGACGCGTCGTCCCAGTCTTCGTATTTGATGGTAAAGTCGCCGACTTTGCCTCCCGCTTCCTCGATGGCCATGCGGATGCCGTTGACCATCGTTTGCGCCTGGGCGGTTGCGCTGCCCGTGCGCGGCAGGCTGGAGATGATCTTGATAACGTGTGAATCATCCGCCTGCGCGACGGAACAGGCCATTGCCAGAAGACCGAGGGAGAGAGAAAGGACCAATCGTTTCATGCGGGCTTTGTGTCACAAACGACCAACGCAGGCAACCTCAAAGGCGGGCGCGCCCTGCCAACGGCCACGCGGACGCAGGCTTGCTTACTGAATCGGGGGCGTGTTACAAACCGTACATGCTGAAACAGCAGCAGACGATCAAGCGGCCGGTGTCGTTCTCGGGCATTGGCATTCACACGGGGTCCAAGGTCACCATGACGTGGAAACCCGCGCCGGTGGACCATGGGATCAGGTTTGTGCGGGTCGATCTCGACGGGAAACCGGAAATCGAGCCGAACATCCGCAACATCGGCGATACGACGCGCTGGACGACCATCGGCAGCAACGGCGCGGTCATTCATACCGTCGAGCACGTGCTGGCGACGCTGAACGGCTACGGGATCGACAACCTCATCATCGAACTCGACGCGACCGAGCCGCCCGTCGGTGACGGCAGTGCGCGACCGTATGTGAATATGGTCAAGGAGGCCGGCATTCACCCGCAGGAAGGGAAACGAGAGATTTTCCGTCCGCAGGAAACGGTGCACGTGGAGGTGGGCGACTCGCTGGCGGTGGTGGTGCCGAGCGATCAATTGCGGATCAGTTGCACGATTCATTACGGCAAACCGGGGTTGGACGCGCAGTTTTTGAGCCTGGCGATTGAGCCGGAGACGTTTGAGACGCAGATTTCGCCGGCGCGGACGTTCGCGCTGTACGAAGAGATTCAGTATCTCGTCGACCACGGATTGATCAAGGGCGGCAGCCTTGAGAACGCGGTGCTGATTCGCAACGAGACCATTTTGGCGACCGAGCCGCTGCGGTTCCGTGATGAATTCGTGCGGCACAAGATCCTCGATATCCTCGGGGACATCGTGCTGCTGGGGCGACCGTTGGCGGCGCATATCATCACGATTCGGCCGGGACATTCCTGCAACGCGGCGTTGACGAAGGCGCTGGCCACGGTCATGGAGAAGGAGCTGCCCGCGCCGGTGGCGTTTGCGCCGCCAATTCCAGCGGACGCGTCGACCGAGCCGGCGATGGACAGCATGCGGTTGCTGAACGTGCTGCCGCACCGGTATCCGTTTCTGCTGGTGGACCGTATTTTGAAGATCGAAGGCGAAGAGAAAATCATCGGCCTGAAAAACGTCACGATGAACGAGCCGTTTTTCCAGGGACATTTTCCGGGGCATCCGATCATGCCCGGCGTGTTGCAACTAGAAGCGATGGCGCAGGTGGCGGGCGTATTGATGCTGCGGTCGGGCGAGAACGCGGGGAAGGTGGCGTATTTCATGAGCGCCAACAATGTGAAATGGCGCAAGCCCGTCCGTCCCGGCGACCAACTTATCATTGAGATCGAAATGGGCCGTGCTCGCGCCAAGATCGCCAAGGCCAAAGGGGTCTGCAAGGTGGCGGGCGAAGTCGTCAGCGAAGCGGAAGTGATGTTCAGCGTGGTGTAGGGGTTCTGGGGGCGGGCTTGGTCAGGGCCACGACCAAACCAGCCCAGAGGAGCAAGGCCAAGGTAAGCACGGGAACCACCCACACTGGCAGGAGGCGGTGTATTTCGGCAACACCGCATTCGTGCCGGGATGCCAGCCACACATCCCATCTTAGGTTCAGTATCCCCAGAACCACTCCGCAACACAAAGTGAAATGTCCGATGCCGACGCGGACGGCGGTCATTCCGGTCTTCCCCCGGGCATGGAAGAAATGCCAAAGGCCCAGCGCCAGCATGGCTCCGCCGATGATTACGGCTGATATCCGGTCATTTTCCTGCCAGGCCAGATAAACCAGCCAGGAAAAAAACGCCAGATAAACGCCCGCCAACATACCAATACGTGTGCCCGTCGTCATGGGCGTCAAAGCCGGTCGGGGGGTTCCGATGGTTTGCTCAGTCTGTTGATAGAAGGCCAGTCTGTGCCGAAACCACGCGACGATCCACATGGCTGCGACAGCGGCATAAAACCACCAGAAGCCTGCCATTGCGGCAAAAAACGTCCGGTCACTCCACTCAAAGTGTTGGCTTAGGGACTTCATGGCCGACTTCGCAGGCACGCACCACGACAGTATGAAAATCCAAAACACGGTGAACCAAATCTTTTGAAGCCGGCGTTCGCGCGCGTCTGTGGTGGCGCGGATGACCAACCATTGTGACGCGATGCCGCCAAAAATCCCGATAAAGGGGGCCAACGTCGCCAGCCACGCGGCCAGAAACACGGATTTGGCCGCCGCCGTGCCTTTCGCTCCCAAGCCTGCGCCGGCTGATGCTGCCGAGGCTGCGGCCATTGGCAGCGCCGCCAGCACGGCGCCGGGAAACTCCTGGCCGGGCGCTGTCCGCGTCAACGTTCCCTCGACGAACGCGATGACTTCTTCGTGGAGGAACCTGCGCCCGCGCGAGAGGCGTTGCTTGACGGCGTCCTCGGTCAGCTCCAACTCGATGGCGACGCGCTGGACGGATTGGTGTTCACGATAGAACAGGATGAGCGGTTGACGGTAGGCGTCGGGAATCCGTTCGAGCGCGCGCCAGAGGATCGCCTCTTCTTCGCGGGTGACGGCTTGCGCTGACGGCGACGGGTCGGGGGATGGCGGATCGTGAATCGCTTCGAGTGCTTCCGCGGCATGAACCGGCTCGCGGCCCTGTCGGCGGAG
>JBKQMH010000123.1:0-49955 GCA_052146795.1 Verrucomicrobiia bacterium | reverse complement strand
TCCTGCTGGACGTGAACGCTTCGGTGGCGGACATCGAGAGAGCTTTCCACGTGACCATGCGCGTGTATCGACACCCGACGGAAGCCCGCACCTTTTACGCGCCGGATGCCGAGCCGTCCATCGACCTCGCCGTTCCCATCCTCGACATCAGCGGATTGGACAACTACATCGTCCCGCATCCGATGAGCCTCAAACCGGCTCCCCGCACACAACGGGCGAACGAAACGCCCGCTGCCGGCTCCGGACCCGGCGGCACCTATATGGGTTCCGATTTCCGGGCGGCGTATGTCCCCGGCGTATCCCTGACCGGCACCGGCCAGATCGTCGGCCTCGTGGAGTTCGACGGCTACTACACCAACGACATCACCTCCTACGAGACGCAGGCCGGTCTCCCCAGCATCACGCTGACGAATGTGCTGTTGGACGGGTTCCGCGGCCGGCCCGGCGCCAACGACGATGAGGTTTCGCTCGATATCGAAATGGCCATTTCCATGGCGCCCGGACTGTCCAAAGTGATCGTGTATGAAGCCGGATCTCGCGGTATTCCCAACGACATCCTGAACCGCATGGTCACGGACAATCTCGCCCAACAACTCAGTTGCTCGTGGACGTGGGGCGGCGGCGTCAACGCCACCACCGATCAGCTCTTTCAGGAAATGGCCGCCCAGGGACAGTCGTTCTTCCAATCCTCGGGCGATAGCGGCGCTTATTCCGGCTCCATCTCGTCGGCCAGTTATCCGGCCGACGACCCGTATATCACCGTCGTCGGCGGCACAACCCTGACCACAACCGGACCCCGTGGATCCTGGGTTTCGGAAACCGTCTGGAACTGGATGCCCAGCGAGCCCGACGCCAGCAGCGGTGGAATCAGTACTTCCTACACGATCCCCATTTGGCAGCTGGGCACCAGCATGTCCGCCAACAACGGCTCGACGACCATGCGCAACATCCCCGATGTCGCGCTCACCGCCGATAACATCTACGTCGTGTACAACAACGGCCAGTCGGGCGGCTTCGGAGGCACCAGTTGCGCGGCCCCGTTGTGGGCGGCGTTCACGGCGCTGGTCAACCAGCAAGCCGCCGCCAACGGCCACGCGACTGTCGGATTCATCAATCCCGCCATCTACTCGATCGGCAACAGTTCCAGCTACACCAGCAACTTCCACGATGTCACGACCGGCAACAACACCAACAGCGCCAGCCCCACGAAATTCTTTGCCGCACCCGGCTACGACCTCTGTACCGGCTGGGGCACTCCCAAGGGCCAGAGCCTGATTGAGGCCCTCACCGGTCTCTCCGCCGATCTCGCACTCACCGAATCTGCCTCGCCCAATCCGGCCACCGCCAGTCTCCCCCTGACGTACACCCTCACCATCACCAACAACGGCCCGGCCACGGCCATCGGCGTCACCGTTACCGACGCCCTGCCAGCCAGTGTCACGTTCAATTCCGTTTCGGCCAGTCAGGGCACATGCACGAGTATCGCCGGCGTTGTCACGTGCAATCTCGGCGCCCTCACCAACAGCGGTGTCGCCACCGTCACCATTAGCGTCCTGTCCAATGTCCCGGGCCAGCTTACGTATACCGCCGTTGTGACCGCGCTCATCCCGGATGCCGTCCCGTCGAACAATACATTTTCAGTCATCACCACCATTAGCAATCCACCACCGTTTGTCGTCTACCCCGGTAGTCTTGACTACGGAACTCTCCTCACCGGCCAAACCAGCAACGAGGCGTTTAGCGTCATCAACAATACTCCGGGGATTCTAACAGGCACGGTCGCGCTGGCTACCGCCGGCAGCCCGTTCGCGGTTGTCAGCGAAAGTCCATTCATTGTTTCCGCAGGACAAACCGGCCCGGTCACCGTGGCCTTCAGCCCCACGTCCGCGGGCAGCTATACCAACTCGGTCGTGTTCACCAGCGGCAGCGTGGTTTGGTCCAACGCAGTGACCGGCGCGGCGATCACACCCGCACAACTCAGCGTCAGCCCGATCACGCTGAATTTCGGGACCGCGACCGTCGGCAACACCGTCTCGGCGAGCTTCCTCGTGAATAACAACGGAGGTGCCGTGCTCAGCGGCACGGCGACGATTACCGCCGCGGGATTTACCATCGGCTCGGGTGCTTCGTACAACGTTCCGGGCTTCGGTTCGACCAATGTCGTGATCAATTTCACGCCGTCGTCCGCAAAGAGTTTCGCCGGCACCACCTTCTTCGCGTCCAATGGCGGCGATTCGAGTAACGCCGTCACCGGCAGCGGCACGACCGGCCCGGCGGCCCGTTTCACCGCCACCCCGACCAATGGTTCGTCGCCGTTGGTCGTGACCTTCAGCGACACTTCCACCGGCACAATCACCAACCGCTCCTGGAACCTGGGAGATGGGACCATCACGAATACCACCGCAACGAGCTTGGTGCACACGTACAGGTGTGGCGGTCCGTACTCCGTGAGCCTCACCGTCCGCGGCACCGGCGGCTCCAACACATTGACCGAGTCCTCGCTGATCACCGTGGTCGACACAACGCCGCCGACCATCCTTGCCTGCGCCCCGGCCGTGACTGTGCAAGCCGACGGCGTCGGGCGGGCGACAGTGCCCAATTTCACCGCTGGCGTTCGCGCAACGGACAACTGCACCGCCGCCAACGCGCTGCTCAAGACCCAGTCACCGCCGGCCGGCACGGTGGTCGGTCCCGGCCCGACAACTGTCACCATCACCGTCACCGACGCTTCCGGTAACTCATCGACCTGCACCACCACGTTCACCGTGCAAGCGCCCCCGCCATACGCGCAGTTTATCGGTTCGCCAGCAACGGGTATCGCGCCCCTCGTGGTCACGTTCGCCAACAATTCCACCGGCCTGATCACCAGCGTGGTTTGGAACTTCGGTGATGGCGCCACCAGCACCGCCACCAATCCGACCCACACCTACACCAACGCGGCGACTTTCAGTGTCAGCCTGACGGCGCAGGGACCGGCTGGCACGAACACGTTGAACCGACCCGGCTACATCACCGTTCTCCTGGCGTGGGCGCCGATCATCAACTCTCCGCCAACGGTGACCAATGCGCTGCTGCAGGTCGGCAATCACGCCGTCGTGGTGGCGGACGAGACCAATATCTTCACCGTGGCCGCCACGGATCCGCAAAGCCTTCCGCTCGGTTATCAATGGCAGTTTGGCGACGACAGTACCAACGCGACCGCGCCGCTGGCCTCGGCCCTGCATGCCTACGGCACCAATTGCGGACCCTATGTCGCCAGTGTGACGGTCAGCAACGGCTACGCGTCCGTGACCACCAACCTCGCCGTGGCTGTCGCCTGTGAGATGCCCGTCGTAAAACTGCAACTGAAACCGAATTTCGCGAAGCCGAACTCTGACGGCGCCACCCTGACCGCGACACCGGACTTGGGCGAGGGATTCAAGCCTCTCGGTCAAACGTTGGTCCTGAATATGGGAAACGCGCAGGTACAGTTCACGCTGAATAAGAACGGGTTTGGAGTGAGTGCGCCGAGCACGGCCCGGCTAAGCCTCAACAAGCATACGCGCAGGTGGACGCTGAAGGTGAGGCTGCGCCAGGGCGACTGGCATGCCGACTGGGCCTCGTACGGCCTGGTCGATGCCACGATCCAGAATCCCGGCACCGCCGTAACCGTCCCCGTGGTTGTCCTGGTGGGCGATCTGGGCTTCGCGGCGGACCGCTCGCTCAACTACACCGCCACCACCCACCAAGCCGGTCTCGCGAAGTAACGATCCAACCACCCGTTTCACTCGTGTTCGCTCTTGACTTCATTTCGCACTGGCCGCACAATCTGCCGTCGTAGGCTGGCGTGGTCGCTGTGGAGAGGGTATGGAGAAGCGGACATCGCCGGTCGTTTGCCTCGCACTTGCCGCGTTGCTGTGGTCGTCGTCTACGGTTCGAGCGGGCATTCCGCAAGGCATTTCGCAAGACGTTCCGCAATTGGAAGAGAATCCCTCGGCTCAACCGGAGTCGGAACTGCTGCTGACCAATACGACAGACCTTGTCGGTCTGTATCTGGAGGGCTACAACTTCCCCATCGGATCATGGGTCTGGGCACCCGGGACATTCTTCCCAGTGTTCTTCCAGCCGATGACGATCGTGTGGGCGGATACCGCCAGTCTGCCGTCAGGACTGGCCGGGATTACGAATTCCGTTCCGACCTCCCTGGAGAGCGTGAACGCTTGGCCCCTTTGGGTCACGCTCTGGCCGCAGTCGAACACCGTGACGGTGTTGCAGCCGTGGTCGGACGCAACCCTAACCGAATTCTCCGTGCCGGACGGGTTTCCCTCATGGCAGGTCTACGAAGCCAATCTGTATCCCTCGTGCATTCTCTTCGGAATCAACTACACGAATTGTGAAACTCTGGTCGAGCAAGGCTATACGCAATTCTCCCCGCCGCAGGTGATAACGCATGCGTGGTTGATGGACGTTGGCTCTCGGGATACCTACTGGAATAATCTTGAGGCCCAATGTGCGGCGGCACAAACCGCCAGCGCCGCCAGCATGAGTAGCAGCTTTATGCCGATGGACGATGACGATGGCGGTGGCGGCGATCCGTGCTCGCTGACAAATCTGCTTCAGGCGTTCGCCGTGACAAATATCGTACGGAATGCGAGCGGGTCTACCACGATCACCTGGCAGTCCTGCCAGTTCTTCCGCTATCTGGTTTTCTCGGCCAGTTCGCTCAGCACCAACACCCAGTGGGTGCCCCAAGCCTACGTCTGGGGCGCTACCAATGCCAGCGCAACCTCGTGGACGGACACCGCCACCACCAACGCCGACGGGAGCACCGTCACGCAACGATTCTATCGCGTCCAGCGCATACTGGGCAGCCCGGTTGCCGCAGGCGGAGAAAGCAGCGTGGTGCTACGACCGGACGGCAGTCTTTGGGTGTGGGGCACCAGTGACGGAGAACTGGGTGACGGTCTGGTCTTCAATTTCAGTTTCATGCGGGCTGATGGAAGTTTCGTGGAGACGTATTTGCCGTACCCGAGCGACGTGGCGAACGCCGCGTCGTGTGGAGTTCAAACCATTACCAACGCGGTAGTGGTCGCCGCTGGCGGGGACGACTATACGGTGGTGGTCGATGCCACCGGGACAGTGTGGACATTCGGCGAGAATGGCGCGGGACAACTTGGTAACGGTTCCGCTATAGACCCTCAAGCCTCGCCCTTTCCGATCAGCGGCCCCCCTGGCTTTACTAACGTGGTCAGTGTCGCCGCCGGGTTCCAGCACACGCTGGCATTGTGCGCTAACGGGACGGTCTGGGCATGGGGCAACGACGCTTTTGGGAATGGAGAGCTCACTAATGCAAATGGAGCGTTAGGATTGGGAAATCTTCTTTTGAACTTGGGCTTGTCCAAAACGAACACCCCGTTCCAATCCCAGATCCCACCGGGCACCGTAATTGTCGCCATCGCCGCCGGCGACGCATTCAGCCTTGCGGTGGACACGAACGGCTTGGTGTGGGGGTGGGGTGACAACGAATACGGTGAGATAGGAGCGGGCGCACCTAGCGGCGTAGGGACACTCGATGGCACCAACGTGCCCACTCTCGTGCAGGGCGTTACCAATGTAATTGCGATTGCGGCGGGCGCGAACTCCTCGACCTCCGACGGATCAATCAAGGGCGGAGGTCACTCCATCGCCCTGACCGCGGACAAGCGGGTGTGGACTTGGGGCGACAACGAGCTTGGAGAACTCGGGAATGGTACCACTGGCGGCTACGACCCGACGCCGACAGTGGTAACCAATCTGACCAACGTCGTGGCGATTGCGGGCGGCGTCGGCTTCACGCTGGCGGTGACCAGCAACGGGCAGGTCTACGCATGGGGTGACAACTCATTCGGCGAACTGGGCACCAACACCAGCGCGGTTGCTTCCGCCAACCTCCCGATGTTGGTAGCGGGCATCGGCAACGCGGTCTGGGTCAGCGCCCCCCGATCCGATGATGGGATTTGTGACGTGAATGGTCCGCAGACCCCGATTTGCGTCCATTATCCCTATCCCAGTAGCCCTAATAAGTACGTGGGTGGCATGCACGCCATGGCGGTGACACTCGATCCCGTGGACGGGAGCGGTCAGATGACCAATCGCTGCTGGGGCTGGGGCGACAATACCTTCGGGCAGGTCGGCACCGGGCTCAATGGGGGCGCGGGGGGCGCGACGAACCAAGTTAGCCAGTACTCTCCGGCGGGTCCCTTGCAGTTCTGCACCCGATGCCAGCGCGAAGTCCAATTGGGGACAATGGGCACTTTTCAGGCGCAATGCAACGGCACCCTATATCTGTATTTCAACACGGACAATTTCACCGGCTACAACGCCGTGGGCGGTGGCGGGTCGTACACTACGACGATCCTTGGCTCGAATTCCGCGGTCATCTGCTCAAACGTGACCGTGCTGGCCACGAACTCCCAAGGCATCGCCGTCGGCACGGTAACCATTGGCAACGTGTACACCTTCAACGCGAGCGGATACTGCGTGTACGATTACAACCACGACCAAGCTGATGCGAATGGCAAGGACTCTGTAAGTAGCAATCTGGTGGGCTGTTCTTTTAGCTTCCTGAATGTAACCAATTCGGTCTGCCCCTCAGACCGGTGCTTTTCACTGGTAGGCAAAATACAGTGAATAGAAAAGGCGTGCCACACGGTCATGTACTCAGGAATTGCGACGGCGATCCCCGCACCGAACGCTTTCTGGGTGAACGACCTCCGACCGTGCCGGTCGCCCCGAATTATCTGGCCTCTGGCCTGTTTTCCTGCTATAGTACCTGGCGAGAGGCGGAAAGGAAGTCTGCTATGAAAGCTCGGTTGGTAATGCTGTCCGCTGTATGTCTCACAGCGCTCACGTTCTCTGCCACCTCCATCCGCTCGCAAACTGTCGTCACCTTCGATGACCTTCCAAGCTCCTTGGGAGGAGCCTTGATACCAGCCGGCTATCAGGGCCTTAGTTGGAGCAATTTTGCGGTGACGGATGCGATTCTCCGTTTCAACAACGGCTACGTGGACGGCTACTATTACGGCATGGTGTCGCCCTCCAATGTGGCCCTCAACGCGGGTGGTAGTCCCGCCGAGATTGACTCCCCCGGTACCAACTTCAATTTCCTGAGCGCCTTCTTGACGGGGGCATGGAAGAGCAACCTCAATATCGAGGTGCAGGGCTTCAGCGGCACCAATCTGGTGTACGACGAAACAAAGATTGTCAGCGCGACCAATCCCACTCTGTTCACGTTCAACTACCTCGACATCGACCGCCTTTACTTTAACTCCTATGGCGGCGAGGAAGCCTTTGGGCCTAATGACGGAAACAATCTCGTCATGGACAACTTCACGTTCGAGTTCATTCCCGAGCCGTCGTCGCTGCTGCTGACCATCCTCGGTGTGGTCAGCCTGTGGGTGTTCATCAAACGGAGGCACCGCTAGAGGCAAGGGGTGTCCCGCCACCTTACCCCTCGGCGACGCTTGTCGGCGCACCGCTTGGGTGACGTAGAATTCGACCCTGCAAGGCAGGTATTTCTAAGGGACTGATCGACGTGTTTGGACGAAGGACCGTTTGCCCTTCAGATGGATGACCAACCACCCTTTGGTTCTTGACTTTAGTCCCCCCAATTGGGTAACATCATCGCTAGTTAATTGTCACCCCGAGAAGGCCTTCGGTAGTGGACGGAGAAGGGTAACTATGCGTGAGGCTCGCAAGGTGTGTCGGTTGATGGAATGCTGAGGCCGGAGGGGAAATGCGCCCCACACTTATCCCCCGCAATCGCCTCGCAAAATTTTACATACCTTTTACTTAACAAATCTCCTGACTGCCGTACACTCGTCGCGTGAGCAGGAGAATGCTCGGGAGGAGATCATGAAGCTGCGTACCGCACTGTTGCTGGTTGGTCTGCCACTGGGATTGGTCGCTCTCGGTTTCACAGTCCCTAATGCCAACGCCCAGACGAATAGCTGGATCAACTCCACCGACGGGTTTTGGCAGGACGCCACGAGTTGGTCCTTGGGTTTGCCTCCCGGTTCCACTCAGTCCATGCTCATCACCAACGCGGGCAATAAGACCGTCTTCGTGGATTCCTCCACCGCTTCTGGGTACTCGAACACGATGACGGTGAGTGACCTGATCCTCGCCGGCCAAGCCGGCTCCCAGAATTTGCTTCTCGTCGACAATATCGGCTCCAATCCGCCCTTGCATATCTTGAATTCATTGATCGTCAACCCGGGCGGCGCGCTGCTGGCGATCAACTCCACGCTGCTCGCGGACAATGCGGCGGGGGGCGCGGTTGATGTCGAGGACACCATGACGCTTTCCGGTACCAACTTCCTCTCCGGCGGCCTCTATGTCGGCTTCGCCACAAATTCCGCCGCTTCCGCTTCCGTGATCGACGGCCAAACCTCGTTCACCAACGGCTATATGACCATCGGGTTCTATGGTTCGTCCCAGGTTACGCTCTTGAGCGGCACGCTTCAGACTGAGGACTACATTTCTGTCCCGAACGGTATGTTTGTCGGCTTCGGGCCGGGCTCGCAGGGTACACTGTCCGTTCTCGCAGGAACCCTCCTCGTTCCCGAGCACCTTAGCCTCGGGGAGGATGCTGGCTCGACAGGGCAGCTCTGGCTCAACGGCGGACAACTCCTCGCCAATAACAGTCCCGTTTCGACCAACAGCAGCGATCTTCAACCTCTATGGGTCAACCCAGCCGCGGGCGTCACCACCAACTACCTCATCTCCATCGGCGGCAACGGCGACGGGCGGGCCACTGTCTCCAACGGTCAACTCGCGGCATTCTACATGATCGTCGGCGACGCGCTGGGATCTTCCGGAACGCTCACCATCGCGGGGGGCGCGGTAAATCTTTCGGGCGCAATGGCCGTCGCGCAGGGCTTGGGTGCCACCGGATCGGTTTTCATTACCGGCGGTCAGTTGACGGTGACGAACCAGGGCGTGTCCGTGACTGGTTTCGAGACCGGACAGTTGTCGCTGACCATCGGCGGTTTCGGAGTCGGTCAGATGACCCTGTCCAACGGCTCGCTGCTTGCTCAGTCTGTCATCGTCGGCAACTGCGAAAGCTCCCAGGGCACCCTCACCATCGCCGGTGGGACCGCCTCCGTGGCTTCCACCTTAACCGCAGGAGTTAGTACTCCCATCACCAACAACTATGGGGGCAATGCGGGGGACTTCTTAGGCTTGACCGTAGTAGTTTCCAATGCCACCGGCGTCATTGAAGTGACCGGCGGCAGTCTCACTGTTACCAACGGGTCCGGAACCGGTCTCTTGACCATTGGCCAGCAGGGAAGTGGGTTCTTCGTTCAAAGCGGAGGGACGGTGCAGGCGGATCGGCTCGCCATTGCGTCGGCGAGTAGTTCGATTCCCTCTTTCACAGGAACCAACATCGATGTTTTCGGGGGCGTTGGCCAGGCCGTTTTGTCGAACGGACTCATTCTCGCTCAAGCCGTAACAGTCGGGCTCGCCACGAACGGCCAGGGGACCCTCGCCATTGCCGGCGGAGCCATGTCCGCTTCCAATATGGTCGTCGGCGTGTTCCCCAATGCGACCGGCGTCGTGCAAGTGACCGGTGGCTCTCTTACCGTCACCAATCAATCCGGGACGGCGCAGTTGGTCGTGGGTTTGGCGGGCGTGGGGACATTCGCGCAAAGCGGGGGGGTGGTGACCGTTAATCAGTTGCTGGTCACCAACGGCACCTACAACGTATACAATCCCGACGCCCTGGCCGTGCAGCCGCTCTGGGCCATTATCACCAACGGCACCTACAGCACGTTCAGTCTCAACTCAGGTGTATTCAACACGGGCGCGACGACGGTCAATAATGGGGAACCGTTCCTCGTGGGAGATGGCGCCGATTCAGCCACGTACAATTTGCTCGGCGGCGTCCATTCCTTTGCCAACGGCATGGAGGTCCTCAACAGCGCCGTGTTGAGCGGCTGCGGCACGATCAACGGCAGCGTGCTCGTGGACGCCGGTGGCGCGGTCGTGGCCAATTGCGGGGGAACACTGACCTTCACCGGCATCGTAACCAATAACGGCGTTTGGACAGCCCTCAACGGCAGCACGTTCGAATCCTACGGCCCCGTGGTGAACAATGGCCTGATCAATGTCCTTAACGGCAACACGAATTTCCATGCCGGTTTCGTAAATAATGGCATCGTGCTGACCTCCAACAGCATTCCCCAGATCATTTCGATCACAGCGGCCGGTTCGAACATCGAGGTTCAGTTCACGACCGCCGCCAAGTTGCTGTACATCCTCGAGTACACCAGCGACCTTGTCGCCAGTAACTGGACCCCGCTCATCGGGTTCACCGGCCCGGGCGGGAACGTGACCGTGACGGACTTTAACGCCCTCCTGCAACCTCAACGCTTTTACCGGGTTCACATGATGGTGCCACAAGGATTTGCCGGGACCAGTCAGCCCGGGGAGTAGGTGAACAATGAAACGCGAATCCAAACATGCCTTCACGCTGACTGAGTTGTTGGTGGTCGTCCCGGTCGCCGCGCTGTTCACGACGATGTTGCTGGCCGTGTCCAACGACGCGAGACAGCAACTTCAAGCCGCTGCCTGCCTCAACAACATGCGCCAGTGGAGTTTGGGCTTCATGCTGTACGCCAATGACTACAAAGACTACTACCCGTACGATGGCGCACCCGACTCTCCTTGTGCTGCGAACAACACCAACGCTTGGTTTAATGTTGTTCCTCCGTACATCGGTCAACAGCCCTTGTGCCAGTTGTACGCGGCCGGCACGCCGCCAACACCGCGCATCAGGAGCGTATGGTCCTGCCCCGGTTCGACCAATGTCACCGTGCAGCCCACCATGGCTAGCCCGGTTTTTTATTACTCGATCAATTTATGCTGGCACGAGCAAGGCAGCACTAGTGTTGGATACCGGCGCAACCGGATGATGAGCCCTGGCAACACCATTCTCTTCTGCGAGGAGCCAGAAGACAACTTCTCCGACACAAACGGCCAGTACGACACGGTGACGAGACATTTTAACGGCAGCAACTTCGTCTTCGGGGATGGTCACGCCGATTGGATTGCGTTTACCAACTTCTGCAGGTCGGGTAATGCCAACATTTGCCCGTTCCCGTTCGGCACTATTGATCCGAATGATAGCACTTATAACGGCGACTGGAATCCAGGCATACCCTATCATTGGTGGCCCTTTCTGAATGCCGGCGAGCCGCCGGAATGAGAAAAAGCTGCGCGATGAAACATCGTTCGAAACATGCCTTCACGCTGACCGAATTGTTGGTGGTCGTCCCGGTCGCCGCGCTGGTGGGGACGATGCTGCTGGCCGTGTCCAACGACGCGAAACAGCAACTTCAAGCCGCTGCCTGCCTCAACAACATGCGCCAGTGGAGTCTGGGCTTTATGCTGTACGCCAACGACTACAAGGATTATTACCCGTACGATGGCGCTCCCGACCCTCCTTGTGCTCCGAACAACACCAACGCTTGGTTTAATGTTGTTCCTCCGTACATCGGTCAAACGGCTTTGTGCAAACTGTATTTCGCCGGTACACCGCCAACGCCCCGCACCAAAAGTGTATGGTCGTGCCCCAGTTCGACCAATGTCACCGTGCAGCCCACCATGAGTAGCCCGGTTTTCTATTACTCGATGAATTCATGCTGGCACGAGGCAGCCAGCACCTGTGTTGGCTTCCGGCGCAACCTAATGATGAGCCCTCGCAACACGATACTCTTTTGCGAGGAGCCGGAAGACAACTTCTCGGAGACAAACGGCCAGTACGACACGGTGACGAGACATTTTAACGGCAGCAATTTCGTCTTTGGGGACGGTCACGCGGATTGGATTGCGTTTACCAACTTCTGCAGGGCGGGTAATATGAACCTTTGCCCCTTCCCGCTGGGCACTGTTGATTGGGCTGATAGCACGATTAACGGCGACTGGAATCCAGCCGTTCCGTATCATTGGTGGCCCTTTCTGAATGCCAGCGACTCGGAGAATTGACTCGCAGCCAGTTCTGCGCCGCTTCGTGTTCTCCGTGCCGGAGCCTGCCCTGAGCTTGTCGAAGGCTGCTGAATCTCGCCGCTAACCGAGATCGGTCCAGTTCACCAGATCAGCCAGATTGGGCCTGCCGTCGTGATGCCAGGAGAGCGGAGGACGTTGCATCTGGCCAATCGGGCAGACGCGGTGCACGCCCATCCGCGCCAGATCACTCGCAAACGCTAGTGCCCGCTCGTTCATCGGCGCGACTCCCACCGTCGAGACGCTCGCCGCGAATCTCTGGATCGCATCCAGCACGCGCTTGTACCCATCCGTCGGCTTCACAAACACGATCCGGTTCAGGCACGACGGAACAAACGCGGGGCTGTCGTCGTAAATCACCGCAAAGCCTGCCCGTTGTAGCCCGTCGTCTGGCGAAGTCGGGTCATTCCCCGACGGACTCGCCCAGACGCCTATCCGTCGGTCTGACGCCGCCGCAAATTCATAGCCGGTCCGGAATTTCACAACTTCCGCCGCTTCCTCGACGGAAAGCTGGCCACGCGGCACGCGCGCCTGATAAGCGGCCATCGCCTCGGCCAGTGCCGCCGCAAACTTGCGCGGGCCAAACTGTCCGCGTTCCTCCACATAAAACACATGCGGCGAGAGACACCCTTGCTGGTCGTACACGGACGCGTCGAACGCCGCCGCCTGCGCGAGTTGGGGAAGGTTCTCCTCGGTCATCGCCTCTTTCGCCACCACCGCAAAGCTGATCTTGTGGCCGTACCCGGTGAATTTCGCGGTTGACGGCGTCAATTGCCGCAAGGCCGAGACCGTATGATCGTCGCCGTACGCGATCACCGCGTCGGCGTCGCCCACCGCCGCCTGCGTCAACGCCAGCTCCCCGCGCGGCCAGTCCAGCGCCGTGGCGCAATCGGCCAGTTCCGCGTCCACTTCGCGCACCGATTCGAGAAACAGGGTGGGGAATACGGGGTCGCGCGCCGACATCTTCACCAGGTTGGCCGAACGCAGCAGCAACCCGCCGCAAATGCTCACGATCCCCGGCATCGGAACATTGCCTGCCAAAAAATGCACAATCAATCGGGGCGCCATGGCCCGCGTTTGCAGGCGCCCGCGCAGACAGAACTCGTCGAGCACGCGGCGGTTGCCCAGTTCGCGGTCGAGCAGTTCGCCCAGCGACTCGTAGGTGATCGCGCCGAACGTGAGATCGATGGCCTCGTTCACCATCGCTTCGGAAAATCCCGTGGGAGTAATGGCCTGCTCGGCGGCGCGCTTGCGCCACGGACTCTTCGGGTCGAGCCAGTTCTTTGCGGCCTGCGCCAATATCGTAATCACCGCGTCGGTGGTGCGATGTTGCCACACCCGCTCGCGGGCCTCGCGCGTCCGGCTTATCGCCTCGCGAATCTGTTCAACCGTCACATTCATTTCATAGTACGGAGCGCCGTAGCTTCAGCGAAGGCGTCTTGTTGCGCTCATTCCAGTTGTAAATCTTCCGCTGTCAACGAGCAGCCGCGCACTTCCGCGCCGGCCGCCCGCCCAAGGACTTCAAACGAATTCATACCCGATGCCGATTCGGCGCGTGCGACCCCCAAATCTTCCGTTTGTATACACATGATACTCCACAAATTCGCCAGGTCATAGACGCGAATGAGTCCACGCTCATTCTCAGCAGCCTCCCTGCCAGTGTTCGGGTCGATAACGGCCACCCGCGCCCACAGCGGCGCCGCCTTGGAATCCGTCTGATGATTGGCCTGCAGGCTGCCGTCGTAGAATTGCGTGCTCAACTCCGTCATGCCGTATTCGTTGATGATACGCGCTTTCGGGATGCCGATGAGCTTCTCAATGAAGCCGTACAACTCCGCTTTTGGCATCTCGCGCGACCGACCTTTGAACCCACCCGTCTCCATCACTCGGCTGCCTTCCGCCATCTCAAATCTCAAACCTTGTCGGTCCAGATGGTCGAGCAGATGGACAAAAGCGAACGCCGTCCCGAGCAGAAAGACCGGCCGTCTCGCAACCTGCGCCCCGGACAAGTCGCGCACCACGCGCTCGACGCGCAGCACTCCGTCTTCCACATAAAACTCGCTGTTCTCGGCGTCGAACTCCCGCGTCACCACTCCCATCATGTGCGAGAGCGAGGAATGCGGCGCCTCTTGCGGTGATGGCATGAGAACCATCATCGGCATGCGCTTGCTGTCGGGAACCAGATGCGCCGCGAAATTCGGACGGATCGCCGCCTCATACAATTCCAAGGTCCGCAAATAATGTTTCCCGGCCTTCTCCCGCGTCGTCCCGCTCGTGTGAAACTCCGCGACCGCTTCCCCGACGGGAAAGCACGTCAGCGCAAAATCTTTGAACGCGCTCGTCGGCACGGCGGAGATCTGCTTCCAATGCGCAACGTTTTGCGGCGTCAGCTTGACCCGGTCGCAGTATGCGCGGTACGGCGCACACCGCTCGTATTGAAACGCGAACACCTCGCGCGCGAATCGATCGAATTCCTCATCCGTCGTCGGCTGCGCCATCCCGCGCGCGATCAGCGCGAGGATGCGGTGTTGAAGTTCCAAAGCGGTCTTGTCCATGGCTTCCGTAGAATACTGGATTGGCGCGACTCCGAAATCAATTGCAGATATATCGGGCACATAGCTTGCTGCACACTGGCACTACTATGAACCAGTTTCTAAAGCCTGGACAAGTCCCCAAGTGGCGGCTCGTATTATGGGCCTCCATCGCAATGGCCGGCGTCGCCTATTTCATTCCCCACAACGGCCATCCACTATTGGTTCCCTTCTGCATTCTTCTGGGTGGAGGTTTCATCTTCGCAATGGGATCGCTCCTCAATTGGGAGGACGAGGCGGTTCGAACAAATTCACCAGCCGGGCAATGGCTTCGCCAACACGCAAAATTGCTGTTGGCAGTATTCGTCTTGGGGAGCGTGCTGGTAAAATTGTGGGGTATCTCACATAAGTAGGAATTGCGGCACGCTCTCGTAAGCGCCCGTCGCCGGTGTCTACGGCCCCACCAATTCGCTCACCACGTGAATGCACCACTCCAACTGTCGCTCCGTGATCACGAGGGGAGGGGTGAGGCCGAGGATTTTGTTGTGGTCGCCTTCGGGCAGGGCGAGGACGCCGCGTTGCAACAACTCCTCGACAAGCGGGACCGCATTGCCCACTTCCAAACCCAGCATCAGACCTTTGCCGCGAACCTTCCCGATCTTCTCCAGTCGCACGCCAAGCCACTGCCCGAGTTCTCGGCTGCGCTTGTCCAACTTCATCCGTTTCATTTCGCGGATCGATGCGAGCGCGGCGGCGCAGCCGAGCGGGTTGCCCAGGAACGTGCTCGTGTGAATCGCTTCGCCCTGCGATTCCGGCCAACTGTCCATCACGTCCGCGCGGCCGATACATGCCGAAATCGGAAACCCGTCCGCCATCGCCTTCCCAACGCACACTACGTCGGGTGTCACGCCCCAGTGTTCGCACGCAAACCATCGCCCTGTGCGACAGAAGCCGGAATAGATCTCATCGAAAATCAGGACAAGACCATGGTCGTCGCAGAACTTGCGCAGTTTCGGTAGAAAATCATCCGGCGGAACCACGATGCCACCGCGGCCCTGGATCGGCTCGACGATGACCGCGCCAAAGTTCTTGATGTTCGCCACAGTGGGCACGCGACCGAACGGCACATGCGCCGTGAAGTGGCCCAGTTGCTTCGAGAATGGCGAACGGAACTGCGCCCGCCACGTCGTATCCAGCGCGCCGTAGGTAAGCCCGTGGTACGCGCCCTCAAACGCAATGACTCCGGACCGCTTCGTGTGGATCGCCGCCGTCTTGAGCCCCGCTTCAACAGCTTCCGCGCCCGAATTGGCAAACACCACGCGCGCTTCCGATTTATCCCACCGGGAGAAGGTCAACCGCACCAACTCGCGCGCCAGTTCCAACTTCAGCTCGTTCGGATGCACGTCACCCATCGCGTGCAACAACTTTCCTGCTTGCGCCTTGAGCGCGGCCACGACGCGCGGGTTGCCGTGACCGACGCTGGCGACGCCGAACGCCGCCGTGAGATCGATATAGCAGTTGCCATCGACGTCCCACACGTTCGCTCCCGACGCGCGCTGCCAGAATATCGGCCAGTGGTCGGACACGAACGTGACATTGCGGGATTCGTAACGGCGAAGCTGGCGGGACAGGGCGCGGGACCTCGGGCCGGGGATTCGGGTTTTCCGCGATGGCAGCAAATCGTTCACAACGACGGCATCACGTTAGCCGTGTTGGATGAAGCGGTGGTAGGTGTTGCCCGCCTCCTGGTCGACGAGCAGGACGAGGTGGTTGAGTCTCATCGCCTCCAGCAGGTCATTGACACTGACGGGTTCGTAATCAGGCTTGTCCGCCGTGGCGGGCTTGTCGCCCCCGAATAGCACGGTCACGTCGGCGTCGGTATTCCGTCGTCGCGCGGGTGTGCCGCGGCGTTCCTCGATCCAGTGTCGGACTTGATCGGCCTTGACGATGATGCGAAGCGACATGGTGCTAGACTCCTCGGGTTTCGGGTCCCCAAATGTGTTTGTGCCACTGGGTCTGCATGCGGACGGGCAGTTTATCGGTTAAAATCCATTCGGCAAGCGTTTTGAGCGGCAGCTGGCCCCACACGGGCGAGAACAAGACCGTGCACGTGTTCGACAATTGGCGGTCGGCCATCATGCCCCGCGCCCAGTCGTAATCCGCGCGGTCGGCAATGACGAATTTCACTTCATCTTTCTTGTCGAGATGGCGAACGTTGTCGTAGAGGTTCTTCCCGCACTCACCGCTGCCGGGACACTTCAAGTCCATGATCTTGACCACGCGCGGATCGACCGGTGACACGTCCACCGACCCGCTCGTCTCCAGCAATACGTGCTTGCCCAGGTCGCACAGCCGCGCCATCAGCGGAAACACATTCGGTTGGAGAAGCGGCTCGCCGCCTGTGATTTCGACGAGCGGACAATTGTATTCGAGCACCTTCACGATCACGTCGCTGAGTTTCATCGGCGCGCCTTCGTGAAATGAATACGTCGTGTCGCACCACGTGCACCGCAAATTGCACGCCGTCAGCCGCACGAACACACACGGCAATCCCGCATACGAGGACTCGCCCTGAATGCTGTGAAAAATCTCATTGATGACAAGGGTATCGGCCACGCTGTGAAGGTATCAAAACGCCGCGATTCCGTCAATTTGCAGGGTGGGCCGCGTTCTTCTACTCCGCCTCGACCTTGACCGCTTTGCTGGTCCGCGCAGACTCGTACAGCGCTTCCATCAATAACGCCTGACGCAGGCCCCAAATTGCCGGGGCGGGGTCTTCTGCTTTGCCGAGCACGCAATCGATGAACCATTGTTGGAGCGATGGCACCGACGGCACCGGCGGATACTTTACTGACCGGCCATCCGCGCCCCATTGCTGAAGCCGGCCACCGTGAATTCCCGTTTGCACTTCGCCCTTGGTCGTCGAGATGCGCACGCCTTCTTCCCAGCCCACCACGGAATCGCCATTGATCAACGCCGTGCCGAGCGCGCCGTTCTCATAGCGGATTGACGCGGTGCACGTGACGTCCACCGGCGCGCCGCGATTGTCCATCCACGCAAACACCTCCACCGGCTTTGAATTCACCAGGTACAGCAACGCATTGAACGCATGCGCGCCGCTGTCGTACGCCTGACCACCCCCCGCCAGCTTCGGGTCCTGCCGCCACGTGCCTTTCGTTCCCTTCTTCCAGGCCTGCGCGATAAACGTGTTCGCCGCGATCACGTCGCCGAGCGCGCCACTGTCGAGCAAACCACGGATGTATTGGAACTCCGCCGAGAATGTCCCCGGAAACGCCACGCTCAGGAGGCGCTTCTGTTTCGCGGCGCGTTTGATGACGCTCCGCGCGTCCTCCGACGTCATCACCATCGGTTTCTCCGCGAACACATGCAACGCCGCATCGAGCGAGTCGGTGATCTGTTGGAAATGGTCCGCGTGCGGCGTGATGATCATTACCGCGTCCATGGTCCCCTTTGAGATCATGTCGCGATAGTCCGCAAACGTCGGCGGCCGCTGCTGGATCGGGTCAAAAATCTCGCGCTGATAGCGGTCGAGGTTTTCCTTGTGCGTGTCGCACAGCGCGACGATTTCCGCGTCCTTCACCTGCTTCGTAAAAATGCTCGCGTGGTAGCGGCTCATGCTGCCGCAACCAATCATCCCCAGTCGTACGGTCTTCATGCGGTCATGAGCCTAGCAAATGAGCTTGCGCCCGGCAAACCATCTGGCAACCATGCGCGTGGACCATGACAACACTCACGCCAGAACAGTTCGCCATCGTCGTCCGCGAACTCGAATTGATGCTCCGGGAAGGGGAACGCGACGAATTCTGGCGCGTCGTGAAGATGTTCGCCGACAGCCGCTTCAATTTTTCGATGAAGGATTTCCCGCCAACCATTCAAGCCGAATTTGCCAGTCTCGGCCCCAATCGTCAGAAAGACTACGCCTCGCTGGTCGCCGATATCCACAATCTCGCCGGCGATGTCTTCCAAATCCAAGGAGTCGGCACCCTGAACTTCGAAGGCAAGAACCACGAACTCCTCAAACTTGTCAGCCGTCCGTCGCCGTCACCCTACGCCGTGCAGGTCCCGCTCTGTCTCGTGGCGGGCGTACATGGCGACGAACCCGACGGCATTCTGGCGGCACTGGAATTTGCACGTCGTTTCTCCCGCACGCCGCAACTCGTTTCCAACTACGCGCTCACGATCTATCCGTGCGTCAATCCCGTCGGCTACGAACGCATGACCCGCGAGAATGGGGCCGGCAAAGATCTCAACCGCGAATTCTTCCAAGATAGCCGGGAAGGGGAAGTCGAGATGCTCGAAGCCGAATTGCGCGCGCATGAGTTCACGGGCTTCATCGGCGGCCACAGCGACTATGAATCGTTCGGCCTGTATGCCTACGCCACCGGCGCTGTGCTGAGCGAACGCCTCGCCAAACCCGCGCTCTTTCAGGCCAGCGGCGTCATCCCGATCAATACCGACGCCGTGATTGATGGTCACCCCGCGCAACACGGCATCATTAACCAGAAATTTCCCGGCTCGCTTGGCCCGCTCTCGAAAGGCGCCACCGAGCCGTTCGACATCACCATCGAAACCCCGAACCTCTTTGCCCTCAGCAAACGGGTCGAGGCCCAGGCCATCGCCTTCGAAACCATCCTTCACGAATACCGCGCCGTCGCCTCCGAAGCGATGTACCTGTAGATCGTCCCTTGACATTAGACGTCTAGACGTCTAGGATACGAGATGTGAGCGAGAGTCAAACTCGATATGCGCCAGGCCGGGTTCGTGATGCGATTTTTCAGGTGCTGTCCGTCAGTCCCAAGCCCCTCTCGATCAAGCAAATTCAGGAACGAGTTTCCCAATTAATTGGCCCGACGCCCACGTCCTCCGTACGCTCGTACCTTCGCCTGAATACACCGCAGTATTTCGTGCGACAGGAGTTGGGCGTTTACTGCGTGCGAGGAGAGCGAGGATTTGGAATCCAACAATCTCTGGTTGACGACACCTGGAGATCGCCAGCGCACGTCGGGAAGGCCCAACTTTTTCATGCCGACTGCTTTGATTGGCTCGAAAAGCAAGAAAACAACCGCTTCCACGCGGTTCTCACCGACCCGCCCTACGGGCTTCACGAATACACGCCCGAACAGCAGGCCAAACTCAGAAGCGGGAAAGGGGGAGTGTGGCGCATTCCGCCGTCGTTTGATGGACACGTCCGATCACCGCTTCCTCGATTTACCACTCTGACCACCCAACAACTTGAGGAGCTGCGCAGTTTCTTTTTCGTGTGGGCGCGCCTGCTGTTGCCCAAAGTTGTGCCTGGTGCGCACGTGATCGTCGCGTCGAACCCGCTCTTGTCATACATCGTGGCGGGTGCTCTCGCCGACGCCGGTCTGGAACGCAGGGGCGAGATCATCCGTCTGGTCATGACGATGCGTGGCGGGGATCGTCCCAAAGCCGCCCACAAGGAATTTCAGGATGTCAGCGTCATGCCGCGCTCAATGTGGGAGCCTTGGCTTGTCTATCGCAAACCATTGGAAGGTCGAGCCCAGGACAATCTGCGAAAATGGAAGACTGGCGGACTCCGTCGGCCATCTTCTGAACGGCCATTTGGCGATGTGATTCCATCATCGCCAACACGAAAGACCGAACGATCCCTCGCTCCACACCCCAGCCTCAAACCACAGGCGTTCCTTCGCCAGATGGTTCGAGCGTTGCTGCCGCTGGGTGAAGGAGTCGTGCTGGACCCATTCGCCGGAGCCGGTTCAACCCTGGCGGCAGCCGAGGCGGTTGGCTATGCCAGTATCGGGGTTGAAAAAGACCGGCACTACTTCGACATGGCATGCAAAGCCATTCCCAAACTCGCGCGATTTCACCCCAACGGAATTCCTCAGAGCCGATAGACCCAGTTCTCACGAAGTTTCTTGATACCTTCGCGATGGAGCGTGGCGGTCCGAGTGCCTAATTCGCCTCGGGGGTTCTTCCGGAAATCCGTGACGGAAACATTGCCCAGATAAATCTCGGTGAACGACATGGGCCGTCGATTACGAGCGGGCTCCGTTTCCGTGTCGGTATCATAAACGAAAACACACATCCATTGTTCCCTTGCGCCGTGCGTATCAACTGCGCCTCCCGACTTGCGGGTCGTCTTGATCTCGATTCCGTCACTGCCGGCCTTGACGGCATTGTCAGGGTAAACGCCTTGCACGATGAGGTCCGGGTGACCATTAAAATAGCGGTTCTCCGTCAGGACGCGCGAATGTTTCGCCAGGCTGGCCGTCAGCATGTCCGAGAGAACACCGGACATGATCGCGGGACGCAACATATCATCCAATCGCTGCAGCCCCTTCTTGCCCAAGTGCGCATTAACGTCATAGAAGAAATCGTAAACGTCCTGCATGGCCATCTGGAAATCATGAAGCCGTAGTTCGTATGGGAGCCGTACCGCTCTGTTGAACTTTGCCTCCTCCACGACATTGTGGATGGTAGCCATGCCTGCCATTCTTAGCCCCCCGGCGGCTGAATGTTCAAGCATTCCTTAAATTTGATCGCAAACGCCGATTGCAGCGGGGACGGCATTGAAACACCTGGGTGTGCCGATCGACCCCGCTTGGTAACTCGATGGTAACCTCGTGGGCATTCGCTAAAGTAGATATTCAACGCCCACTGGCCGTAATCCCGCCGACCGGCCCTGTCCGAAAAATACTGGAAATTACGATTGATTCTCTATGCTGAGAATGAATATTGAGTTATGGTTGGTGTCGTCTGCAATGGCCCGCTCGGGCGGGCGGTTGGAAGATCGACAGATTGAATTGAGGTAACGCATGAAAGTGCTACGGTTCGTTTTGGGAGTGATACTGTTCGGGGCGCTGATTGTGGTCGTCCAGTTAGCCGATTCTCCACTGGACACGCCGTCGGCAAAATACGCGCGATTGCCAGAGGTGAGCCTCCCGCACATGGCGGACGCTGAATTGGCGGCCGGGCGCAGCAGTTCGGCGTTACTGCTGTTGGATTACGTGATCCAGCATGATTCGCCAGAGAAGCAACAGGCACTTGACGCCCGTCAGAAGGTATTTGCCCAACTCGCGAGCGAGAACACACCGGTCAGCCGCTTGAAGGCGACCGGCTGGGCTGCCGCCCTCAGCGGGAATTCATTTGAGAACCTTGCCGGTACCACGGTCGCCGACGCGGCGTTGTATGGCGACATCGCCGATCTGGCCAAGCAAGGCGGGTTGGAAGGCAATCAGGACGGGTTCATCACCGCGCTCAATGGCATCACCACCATCGACAACGTCTTTCCGCCAGCGCAAGGCGCCATCACGCTCACCAAAGCCGCGCGACTGGCCGGCGCGATCAACGGATCCTTGACCATGCAATTGACCCAAATGCTCAATCTCATGCAGTCCGACCCGAAGTCGGGGATTGCGGTGGAGAAGTTCAAGGACAACTTCATGCCGATGTTCGAGTTGGCCAGACGCTGTCGCACGTGGGGCGAGTTTGAGACGATCTTGCGACAGGCCGACAGTCCCGACCAGTTGGCGGTGTTGACGAAGATGGCATCCATGACCCCCGACGCGCCGAAGGAACTCGCGCAGGTTCTCGCCGTGGCCGGGGCGGATGGGCGAGCGGCGGCATCAGCGTGCATTGATTTCATCATGCGCCACGGTCCCCAGGGCCTGGACGCGCTGCACGCGGCCATCGGCAAGGGAATGGCAGGACTGAAGTTTGCGATCGATCATCCGGGATTGGCGCCGCAGCGTTTGGGCTCCATCGCCAAAGGACGGACGTCAACGCTGGATTCGATCCAGCAGGCATATCAATCGCTTCGGTACCAGTATGGAGGAAGCGTCTCGGTGATCAAGTACGTGCTGATCACAGTGTTGTGCAGCCTTCTGATCTTGGTCGTGGTGCCCGGCCGCTATCTGGAAAAACTGATTGCCAGGCCTGGAAACACTCCGGCGGCTCCCACTCCCGCCCATTTCCTGCTCACGGCGCTGGCCGTGGGGCTGGTATTGAGCCTGTTGCTATACTTCTTGTCGTTGGCGATGCGTCCCGCGATGGAGTCGCCTTCCGTCGCCGCGGGGACTGGAGAAACTGCCAACGCAGCAACCGCCGCAGTGGGATCGGACAGCGCACTCTTGTCGGGAACGGTTGTACTGCTGTCACTGGTGGTCCATGCGGTTGTATGGTTCTTCGTGAGAGGGAAGATTCGTCAGGTCGAAGACGACGAAAGCGCCAGCGCCGAGTTGCGTCTCAAGCGGCTGGAGAACATGGACGTGTTTTTCGATCTGCCGTTGTTCACCGGATTGGCGCTGACGGTCATCGCGTTCATTCTCATCACATTGAACGCCGGGATGAGCCGCCATTTTGCCTACACGTCGACGGTCGTGGGCATCTTGTCGGCGGTGTCGCTGCGCATCCGCTACTTGTACCCACTGAAGGAGCGCCTCATCTTGCCAAAGTGAACCGCGGGACAGCATGAAGACGTCCATCCTGATCGTAATGCTCGATTTCCTGGTGTGTTCGCTGTTGCTGTTTGTCATCGGCACGGGCGGCGAGCACACTCAGTTTGAGACCTCGGCACCGAAGACGCCCCGCGTCCACGAAGAATTCACGCCCGCGGCGATGCAGGCGCAGCAGGAAGAATGGAATCGGGATTATGAGCAGCAGTCGCTTCTCACCCGGCTCAACTCGGCCTCCTCGGAAAACCAGCAGCTTCGCACCCGTTTGAATGAAACGACCGCGACCCTCGCCCAGCGGGAGGCGAACCTCAAAGCCGTCACGGAAGAAAAAGCGCAGACCGAAAGAGCATTGTCCAACGTCCAGCAACAACTCGCCCACGTAAGCGAGGAGCGGCAGAAGGCGCAACAGGAGGGCGAAGCGGCCAAGGAGAACCTGGCGAAACTTCAAAGCGAGGAGGCCAGGCTTCAACAGGAAAGGTCCCAATTGACCCAGCAGGCCCAGCAGTTGGGGCAGACAGTCGCCAGCCAGCAGTCGACGATTAACACGCTCAGCCAGCAGGTGCTCTCTTCACAAGAGCGGGTCGAATCACAACTGACGGATGTCGCCAGGGGCCAGCAGGAAATGGGAACGACTCTCGCCCAACTCGATGAGTTCGCTCGCACGCTCCCGGCAACGATTCAGAAGAACGTTTCCGGCGTTCACGATGAACAGCAGGCGATGCAGCAGGACCTGGCGGCCATGGCGGAAAATGTGAAGGGCCTGCAGTCGGAGCTCAACGGAGACGAGAAGGGCGGTCTGGGACAGGCGATGGAGGACATTGCCAAGGGCCAACAGGATCTCCAGTCCAAGTTGGATGCCCTGATGAAATCGGGGCAAGGCGACCAAATCGCCCAAAGCCTGAACGCCATCGAGGCCGGTCAGGACGCCTTGCGCCAGCAGACGGCGAAGCTGGGCGCGCAGATCGAATCGATCAAAGCCCGCGGGCCAGGCCCGTACAAGGCCGTCAAAGGTGCCCGTCTCGGCTTGCAGGTCGCAATCGCCGAGGCCAATTCCTCCAACGGAGCTCCCATCTCCCATTTCCGGTCGACCGCTTATCCCCCGGTGGTGAACGTGGGCGGTCGCTCGTTCGTGGTCGCCAATGGCCGGACCCTCGGTTTCAACTGGTGGGCGTTGGACAGCGAGAGCGAAATCACCCAACTGAAATACATCGTCAACAGGGCAGGCGATACACCTTGGTCCGGCCCGCTGACCGGCCCCGCGTGCGCCTTACGCGCCGACCCGCACGTGGTCGCCGTCGAATTGAATCAACCCACACCCGGCGTGAGCACCATGGAATTGGCCGGGCCGGATGCCATCGTGCAAAGCGACCAGCACCGGCTGTACATCTTCAAAAGCACGGCGGCAGGACTCAGTTTTGAAATTGATACCGCGCCCGACCTGGCGGATCCCCGCTATTTGGTCATCAAGCGCGCCATGCGCGGCGTTGCCGCGTGGTTCGAGAACCCCGCTTACCGCGCTGACGTCGGCGATTACGTGGTGGCCTCCGACGGCAAGCTTGTCGGGATCATGGTCAGCCGCGAGCGCTGTTTCATCCTCGGCAAGGACAATCTCACGGACTGCGCCCTATCCGTCCCGCTGACTAACGGACGACAATTCCTCCGCGCTATCAGCGAATTCCAAAAGCTGAAGTAGCGGGACAACGCTTCGTCCCGACAACCACCTCAGTTCTTCGCCTGGATCGCCGTGGCCACGGGGCTGGACGGGTTGCGTTCGAGATTCTCCTCGAAGAAATGCATGACGCTGACCCGATGCACCGGCAGCATCAGGATGGACGTGTAATGTCCCAGCGGAACGAAATCCGCCCGCGGCTTTCCCAGTGCCCGCCATAACCTGACCTGATAACGCGTGGGGACCGAACTATCGAACCGCGCGATCAGCATGAGAACGTGGTCACGTGCCAGATAGGGAGCCAGCTTGACCGGGTCCGTGCGGATGACGTTGCCCATCGCTTCATAAAGTTCTTTGTCGGTCAACGCATGACAGCGCCGACTGCGGCTCCAATTCTGGCGCACGCTGTGTTCCACGGATGTCCGCATCACTCCCGCCAGAGGTCCGCCCGCCAGATCAAGGACGCAGACCTTCACCCGCGGGTCCACCGCCGCCATAACGGACGTGATAATCGCCCCGTAGCTGACGCCAAATGCCGCCACGCGATCCCCATCCACACCCGGTTGCTTCAGCAACCAGTCCAGTGCTTCCCGGTGGCGAATGACATCACCACGAAGCGAATCCTCGATTTGCGTGAGTGGCCCGTCAGGTTTGAAGTTGAAACGATCGCGCTTGACGATCGCCGCGTGATAACCACAGATGGCAAACATCCGCGCGCACCCGTCCACCACGATGGTGTCGCTGCCCCGAATGGGAGAAACCAAAATCAGCGGGCACCGCCCCGTCACATTTGGCGCGAACCACTCGACCCGGATTGGCTCGTTCGAATCCCCGACCGACAGCGTAACCTCTTTGACAGAATACTCCGGGTGCGTCTCCGTCGTGCGGACCGTCACCTTCACCTCGCTGGATGGGCACTGGTAATACCGTTGGATGTCAGGAGGGAGGGGGAGCGGCGCGCGAGCGGTTCCCGACACGTCGTAGGACGCACAGCCCACCGATACGGCCAGTCCCGCAACCACAACCACCATGCCCAAGTTGCTCATCCCGGTTTGCGTGTCCCGAATGCTCGCCAACAGCGGCGTAATGTACCACAGTTTCGACCCCGGCGTGGCCCTGCGAACCCGAATCATCACTCCCCACGGCGTCGCACACAACGCCGCATCAAAGCTCAATTCTGACCCAAACGACCCCATCCAACCCCCCGGAACCGGGTCCAAAACACCCCCAACCGACCCCCACATTTGGGTTCGTTTTGGGTTTGTTTTTTGGAAATTTCCACGCCGGCTTGGTTAAACTTGGGTTCGTTTGCAATTTTACTTTTTCCGGGGCCCGCCCTTTCCTGCCCTGTGCGTGGACACAATCCACCCGCGCCACAGGTATCCCCCTCAAGCCAACCCGTCGCGTCTTAGCCATCCCTGATGCCTTCTTCACTTTTCAAAGAACTCTCCCAACTACGCCCCGGGTCCCCTATGTCAAAGCCGACTCCGAAGGCGTTCGGAGGAGACGCAACGCCGTAGGCGGCCCGCCAGGGTGAGCCGAGCGGGCGCGAGCGAATGCAAAACAATCTCGCCGCCTGTAATATCTGACTACCGATACACCAGTCAAGCCCAAATCGAGGTGCGAGGGTCGCACCGGAGCCCAGTCCGCGAGACGCTCCGACCCTCCGGATCGGAGTTCGGAGCAAAGGATTGAGGTGGGTCCGTCCTGCCTTCCACTGTAGCCGCGCTTGCCAAGCGCGGTCCGGTCGCCACTTTCCGAATTGTAGGGCCGGGATGCCTGTCGTGTAGGTATCCCGCCACTCCGGGTCGTCGTTTGCTCCCTTCGCGTCTCCTCGCCCCTTGGGGGAGAGGATTGAGGTGAGGGGTGCGCCGTCCGTCTCGCTTCCCGCCCCTTGAACGTTCTGCGTTGAATGTTCCACGTTGAGCGTTGATTCCTCCCGGCCGCAGGTCTCCCGAAACCGGAAGTTGTGCGCCGGTCTCCTGACCCCGCACCCAAGCCGGCCGCAGGCCCCGCAAATCCTTCCTCGCTCGTGGACACGCGCGTCATCTATTGCGGCGACAATCTGGAGCAACTGAAGAAACTGCCCGACGCCTGCGTGGACTTGATCTACATCGACCCGCCGTTCAATTCCAACCGCAACTACGAAGTCTTTTGGGGCGAGACCAAGGAGAAACGCTCCTTCGACGACCGCCATGCCTCGACGCAGGCCTACATCGAATTCATGCGCCCGCGCTGCGTCGAACTCCGCCGCGTCCTCAAACCCACCGGCAGCTTCTACTACCACTGCGACTGGCACGCCTCCCACTATGTCAAGGTCATGCTCGACCAGATTTTCGGGGAGAATCAGTTCCAGAACGAGATTGTATGGAAACGCAGCAGCGCTCATAGCGATTCGACCAGTTACGGCGCCAACCATGACACGGTTTTCTTCTATGTCGCAGGCAAGACGTGGACTTGGAACAAACAGTTCACCCCTTACTCCGAAGACTACGTTCAGGAAAACTACCGGTATAAAGACGACACCGGCCGACCCTTCCGCGTCTCCGACATGACCGCGAACAAACCAGGCGGTGACGTTTCCTACGAATGGACGACGCCTGACGGCCGGAAAGTCAAACCTTACAAGGGGCGGTTTTGGGCTTACTCCAAAGAGAAGATGCAGCAGATGCACGAGGCCGGGTTGATTTATTACCGCACCACGGGCATGCCGATGCTAAAGCACTACCTCGACGAGATGCCAGGCGTCCCGCTCCAAACATTTTGGGATGACATCAAGCCTGTGATCTCAGGGAGCGAGGAGCGCCTTGGTTATCCAACACAGAAGCCGCTGGCTCTGCTGGAGCGTATCATCCAAGCCAGCAGCAACGAAAACGACATCATCCTCGATGCATTCTGCGGCTGCGGCACGGCACTCGTCGCGGCGCAGAAGCTGAAAAGACAGTGGATCGGCATCGACATTTCGCCGACGGCTTGCCGCGTGATGGCGAAGCGACTGCGCGATGTGTGCTACATGAAGGAAGACGAACAACTCTGGCGCGGGGGCAAAGGCTTCGTCGTGCGTGATCTGCCGTGGACGGAAGCGAAGCTCCGCGAGATTCCGCCGTTTGAATTCGAGAATTGGGCCGTCATCGCCCTCGGCGGCATCCCGAACGTGACAAAAGTCGGTGACATGGGCATCGACGGTCGCATTTATCCCGTCAGCGCCGCACCGGCGCGCGTCGGCAAGGAAACCGGCCACTTGGAGTTCATGGACGTATGGTATCCCATCCAGGTGAAACAGAAAGACAAGGTCGGCCGCCCCGATGTCGACCAGTTTGAAGCCGTCATGACGCGCGAAGATCGCACCAAAGGCTTCTTCATCGCGTTCGACTACTCCAGCGACGCCCTCACCGAGATCGACCACTTCTTCAAGAAGTCCGGCAAAGCCATCATCCCCCTCACCGTCCGAGAAATCCTCGACGAGCAAATCGCCAAGAAGCTGGCCTAAAGGGAATTTGATGAGAGAACGCGATCCAGATTGCGTGCGTTGGGACTACTTGAATAAACAAGTGCGTCGCTACATCAACAGCGTTCTGAAGAAGTGGGAAAAACTCCTAGACGATGAAAAAGACGAACTGGACTACCATGAGTTCCTTCGGCAACATGCTGGACTTTTTTTCGGCGATCATCACACGCACATCGTGATTTCCAAGGTGCGGTTGGGCGGGGAGTATACGACGGATTTTGTTGCTGGGTACGGTCGTGCAAGTAACGGGTTCATTTATCAGCTGATCGAGATAGAAACTCCGCAGGCTGCGCCGTTTACGAAAGCGGGGCAGCCATCCGAAAGACTTACCCACGCGCTGCAACAGGTCGACGACTGGGACAAATGGCTAACTCTCAATCCGGAGGAAACCCGCAAGATTTTTCCCGCAGCACGGTATAACCCGTCCAAATATACACGGTACACGATAATAATTGGCAGACGGGGCAACTCAAAACGGTGGTTGGACAAACGAAATCAGCTTTCACAAAACCGCGGAGTGGCCATTCGCTCCTTTGATCATCTAACAGACAGACTGAGAGATCGCCACTTCTACAGCCACGCGAGCTTTGGCACTGCCCAAGGAGACAAACTGCCCGACCACGTTGCCAATCGCTTGGAGAATCCCTTTTATGAAGCATTCTCCGAAAAGCAATGGCGGCGTCTTCTCCGAGAGAACAGCTACCACGACGGTCACTTCGTAGAGAAAAACGCCAATATTCTGATAGAAGCTCGAAATTACAATCATTTGTCCGTTAACTACCAAAAGCACCACACGGAAAGATGGTATTCGAAATAATGCGGTATGAGCCACCCACTGATGAAACCCGCCGAGCCGCTACACCCGCACGATTGGAATTTTGACAGCGTACCGGACTCCGAGCTTGTAGCGTGCTGTTGGTGGGAGTACTCGCGCGAGTCGAAATCCCTATGCGATCATCTTCAGAAGACCCGCAAGATAAGTACGCCTACGCAGAGAAAACGAGCGCTCAATTTTGTACTACGGATGCTTAGACACCGGACGCTGTTAAGCGAATGCATCACGAACTACAATCCCGATTCCCTGAAGGACGGCGATCCTCGAACAAAAAGTTTCCCCGATCCATGGCAATCACTTTCAGGACCAGAGCGCGCCAAGCGATCTCACCCTACACTGCTGGAACATGTCAGAAAACCGATGGGACCAGCAGGCCCCATCGACACAATCTCACTTGGAGAGAAGGCTGCTGAGTTGCGCAAAAAATCGCTACCGAAACAACTACGCGCACTAGATGCCGAGTTGCCGGTTCCGGAATCGCCCGATGCAAGCATTATTTACATCGGCATGGAAGTTGTCGCCTTCGAGATTCTTTGGGAGCACTTCAACAACGCCAAAATTAAAAAGGCGTTTTCCGATTGGGTTGACAGTAACCGACCGCAGGCACTTCCGGGCCCAGCCAACGACGGGAGCGGACACAAGCTAGTCGACTGGCGCAAGAAGTTGCGTGATCTCGGCGTCATGAGGCTGATGAATTTTTGCACGGTCGCCGGTATGCCACTGCCGGCACCGCGAGGCTGTCCGGAAGCAGCGCGTTGTTATGCCCGCTGGAAAGACAGCCAGTGGAGTGCAGCCCGGAGCCGCGCCCTGAAAAACTTCCGTGAGATCTTGCCGTTTCTCCCCAAAGGCGAGAAGCCAACGCACGCAAAGACCAGAGGCGGGCGGGCGAAGCTGTAGTGGAGTCACACCAATTTCCCCGTGGATACCTTGATTAAATTTACTGTCTGGTAGTTGCTGACAGCAGCAATCCATAGCGCGCCTGTGGTAAGCAGCGCACTATGAGTGACAGTATCGAGAACGTCAGAGCCTTCGGAGTTCCTCGTTTCGAAGCATTCTCCCCCGAACAATTGCCCAGAGCGCCACCAGACCATACTCCATCACGGACGGGCCCTCATTGATGCCTGTCACTGACAGGTATCGCCGACGGCCTCACCGCGCCGCGTGGGACCTGGCGTAGGCGGGGGAGTGCGCTTCGATCTTGCGCATGGCGTCGCGGTCATAGAGCCGTTCCCCGCAATCGGGGCATTCGTGAAAGGCCAGGTTGGGCACGGTGTAACGCTGGCCTTCAAATTCATCTGTCCAGTTGCGCCTGACCAGCCTGATTTTGCGACTTCCGCACGTGGGGCAAATGGTAATTTTAAGCATGGCCACCTTTTATGTACCATCGCGAACATCCCTGTGCAACATCCCAAGCCCCTCCGCGCCCTTGCGCCCAGGCCGCAATTTACCCCGAACGCCTTCGGGGTGGTGAACACCCATGCGCATCCGTGTGAATCTGTGGCTTTCCTTCACCGTCTCCCGCCTCCTGATCTCCGCCCTCGCTCCCACGTGTACCGTATCGCTCCATAAATGGCGGCATTTCAGGCCAAACCGGGCCCCGTTTGGCACTGCCGTCACCGCTGCAACCACATGCTGGACACCGCCTTGACAAGGTTCGCCAATCCTGTTACGTAGTTTGTGAAAATTGGAACAAAGGGTCGCAATTGGGTCGTGTTTTTGGATCGGTCGCGTGAAAGATTTATACATAAATCAGTACCTGTTTGTCGTCGTATTCCTGCTGGTGGCGGTGGCGTTTCCGCTGCTGCCGCTGGCCATCGCATGGCTCCTCGCCCCGCATCGTCCCGCCGCCACCAAGAACGACACCTATGAGTGCGGCCTGACCTCCAAGGGCGACGCGTGGGTCCAATTCCGCGTCGGCTACTACATCTATGCCCTCGTGTACGTGATTTTCGCCGTCGAGACGGTCTTTCTATACCCGTGGGCGGTGGCCTTTGGAGGAATGGCTTTCGGCGGGTTCCTGGCCATGATGGTGTTTGTACTGCTCCTCGTGGAAGGGCTGGCGTACGCATGGGCCAAGGGCGCGTTGGATTGGAAATAACATGGCTGTCGACGAAGGTCTAAAAAGCGAGCTTCAGAAACAGGGGATTTTCGTTCTCCCGTTCGAACAGCTTTACAACTGGGGCCGCAAAAGCTCGATTTGGCCGTTGCAGTTCGGTCTGGCCTGTTGCGCCATTGAAATGATCGCCAGCGCCGCGTCCCGCTACGATTTGGCCCGGTTTGGCGCCGAAGTCTTTCGCGCCACCCCTCGTCAGGCTGATTTGATGATCGTCGCGGGCACCGTCACCAAGAAAATGGCCCCGCAAGTCGTCCGCCTCTACAATCAGATGCCTGAACCGAAGTATTGCATCGCCATGGGCGCCTGCGCCATTTCGGGCGGACCGTTCAAGGACGGTTACAACGTGCTGAAGGGCATCGACCGCTATATTCCCGTCGATGTCCATATCCCCGGTTGCCCGCCGCGTCCCGAGGCGTTGATTCATGCCATCATGACCCTCCAGCGCAAGATCGCGAATCAGCATCTGGAGAAAGAAAACCGCCTCCGCTGGTACGACAAGAACGCCGCGACCGAATTTCCAATTCCGACCTACGGCGACCATGATTTGCAGCCGCCGGCGAACCGCGAAGTCTGGCAGCCGCCGCGTAGCTACCGCGACGTGACACTTGATGAGGTCAAGAAAGCCTGATGGAAGCCATCGAGAAAATCAAAGAGGTCGCGGCACAGGCCGTTCCCGGCGCGCAGGTCGAGATCGTCAACTCGACGCCCGCCGCCCAGCAACCGGCCTTGCTCGTTGACCGTGACCACATCTACGCCGTCGCGAAGTTCTTCAAGGAAGACCCGCGTTTCCAGATGGACTTTTGTTCCTGTGTAACGGGCGTGGATTATCTGGCGAAGGCTGACAAACCCGGCTTCATCGAGGTCGTCTACCACCTGTATTCCGTTGCACAAAAGCACGGGCCCATCATTCTCAAAGTGCGCGCGCCCCGCGAACTCGACCAGTGCCGCGTGCCGTCACTGACCCCTCTCTGGCGCGGCGCCGAGTTCCAGGAACGCGAAGCCTACGATCTCTATGGCGTGAAGTTCGACGGTCATCCCGATTTGCGCCGCATTCTGATGTGGGACGAATTTACGGATCATCCCATGCGCAAGGACTACGTTCCGCCGGCGGACTACGAGTGGGAGCCGACCCCGCACGACGATACACTCGAGCGAACAGTCCAAACGGGTGGCATCACGCCGCCGACGGCCCGCGAAGAGTTGGAAAAGGCGAAGAAGAAATGATTCAGCCGCTCACAGAAGAGAAGCGGTTCACGCTGACGCCCGGGTCGGAAGGCTTGATCGATACCCAGACGCTCGAGGTTTCCATCGGGCCCCAACACCCCAGCACCCACGGTGTCTTTCGCATGGACTGCGTGTTGGACGGCGAAACCGTCATCGCGCTCCGGCCGGTCATGGGCTATTTGCACCGCAACCACGAGCAGCTGGCCGAGCGCATGGCCTGGCTCGGTTCGATGCCTTACACTGACCGCCTCGACTATTTCAATTCGATGACCAACAACTGGGCTTATGCGTTGGCCGTCGAAAAGCTTGCCGGCATCAAGGTCCCCGAGCACGCCGAGTACGTTCGCGTGATCATGTCCGAACTGACGCGTATCCTGAACCACTCCTGCGTCATCGGGTTTATGTTGCAAGACCTCGGCGCGTGGGGCACGCCGTTGCTCTACGCCTTCCGCGAACGCGAGCGGATTCTCGACCTCTTTGAAGCCGTCAGCGGCTCGCGCATGATGTGCAATTACATGCGCTTCGGCGGCGTCCGCGTGGACATGACGGAAAAAGATTTGGCCGCCGCCAAGGACATCGTCGCCCGCTTCCCGCGTTTCCTCGACGAATTTGAAAAATTGCTCACGGGCAACGAAGTCCTGCTCGCCCGCACGCAGCGTGTCGGCATTCTGCCCAAGGAACTTGCCATCAACGCCAGCATCAGCGGCCCGATGGCGCGCGCCAGCGGTATGGAATACGATGTCCGCAAGGTCGACAAGTATGGCGTCTATGGCCGTTTCGATTTCCGCGTGCCTGTCGGCGATGTCGGCGACGTGTACGACCGGTATTACATTCGCGTCCTGGAAATGCGCGAGAGCATCAAGATTCTGCAGCAGGCGCTCCGCGATATTCCCGCCGGGCCGCACGTCGCGCCCGAGGTGAAGCTCCGCAATTTCAAAATCCCGCCCGGCGACGGCTATGGCCGCATCGAGGCTCCGAAGGGCGAACTCGGTTTTTACCTCGTCTCCGACGAAGGCGGCAAACAGCCCTACCGCTACCATGTGCGTCCGCCGAGTTTCATCAACCTGACCACGCTTGAGGACATGTGCCTCGGTCACAAGGTGGCGGACGTCGTCATCATCCTTGGCAGCGTCGATATCGTATTGGGGGAGGTGGATCGCTAGTGGGCTTCATCGGCAAAGGTTTGTTCGAGGGCATGGTCGTCACGGCCCGCAATTTCGTCGGCAGCTACTTCGACAAGGAGCGGCTCGTGACCGTCCAGTATCCCGAAGAGCGCGTCCAGACGCCGGAAAACTCGCGCACGTTCCCGTTCCTTGTGTATGACGACGACAAAAGCCCGGTCGACACGATGCGCTGTGTCGCCTGCAAGATTTGCGAGGTCGAGTGTCCGCCGCAATGCATTTACATCGTCATGGACCGTGACGAGAAGGGCAAACCGCGGCAGCGCCCGAAAGTCTTCGACATCGACATCAGCGTCTGCATGCAGTGCCAGATTTGCGTGGAGGTCTGCCCGTTCGACGCGATCAAGATGGACAACGACTATGAGAAGTCGCAGTACGGCCGCTTCGGCGAACTGGTCGAACACCTGCCCGACCTGCTCAAGTCGAACAAATACTACACCAGGATCAAGCCGACTGAGGCGACTGCTGTCGATGCGAAGCTCAAGGCGGAAAAGGAAAAGAAGGCGAAGAAAATCGCTCCCGTGGCCGCTGCAAAACCGGCAGCGCCGGTGGGCCCCAAACCCGCGCCAGTTGCCGCCGCCGCTCCGGCGGCGAAACTCACCATTCCCGACGACGCGCCGTTCACGCCCGAGCAACGTCAATGGCTCAGCAAATTTCTCAGTGCCGCTAGCGTTGGCGTCGCGCCCGTCGCCGGTTCCGCAGCGCCCCCGGCCGAAGCGCCAGCTGCGGGCGCACCGGCCGCCGAAGCAACTGCGGGCAACTGGCCGTGGCACGACCCGGGTATGGGCATGCAGCAACGCCTCGATTTGGCCAAAAGCGCGCCGTTGGCGGACAAGCTGATGGCCGCGATGGCGCAGACCGACTGTCATGCGTGCGGATACGACTGCCGCGGTTATGCGGATGCGATCGCCGGCGGCGCGGAGAGCGATTTATCACTTTGCCTGCCCGGAGAAGCCGAGACCGCCAACATGCTCAAGAAGCTAATGGAGGAGGCAGGTAAAGCGTAAGAGTCGTGTGAGATTTGACACGCGTTCGCTGTTTTCTTATAACCAGCGAGCTTGGGGGTAGGGGATTCATTTGGTTTGGAAACGATTTATCAACAACTACATACTTGGTTCGTGAATGCGCCGGAGAGCGTCTTGCTCTGGGCATCCATTGCGATTCCCATTGTGTTCGTGCTCAGCGTTTTCCCCGGCATTTTCGCTTACACGACACTCGTCGAACGCAAGGCGCTGGGACGAATCCAGAACCGCATCGGCCCAAACCGCGTCGGGCGTTGGGGGATTCTCCAGCCGATTGCCGATGGTCTGAAGTTGCTCACAAAAGAAGACATCGTGCCGCGGCGCGCCGATCAATTCGTCCATTTCCTCGCACCCGTCATCGCCGTAATCCCGTCGATTCTGCTCTTTTCCGTGGTGCCGGTTGGCGCCGGACTGGTGCCCGTCAACCTGAATATCGGGATTCTGTTTGCGTTTGCCGTCAGCACGGCAAGCGTGTTGGCGCTGTTCATGGGCGGGTGGGCGTCGCGCAACAAGTTCTCACTCCTCGGCGCCATGCGCGCGGTGGCGCAGGTCGTTTCCTACGAAGTCCCGATGGTGCTGGCGGCGGTGGCGGTGGTCATGGCCGTCGGCTCGCTTTCGACCCTGCGCATCGCCCGCGCGCAGAGCGGCGGAATCCTCAACGTCACCAACTGGTTTGTCTTCCGACCGTGGGGATTTGTTGGGTTCGTCCTGTTCACGATCGGCGCGATGGCGGAATCGGCCCGTACACCGTTCGATATTCCCGAGGCCGAATCCGAAATCATTGCCGGCTATCATACCGAGTATAGCGGATTCAAATTTGCCCTCTTCCAGATGGGCGAATATCTCGCGTCCATCGCCATGGCGGGGATCACGGTGACGATGTTCCTCGGTGGCTACAACGGCCCCGGCAGCGGCCCTGGCTGGATCGGCGGGTTGATCTCCATGTTTTGGTTTTTCATCAAGCTGGCGTTCATGATCGTGCTCAACATCTGGATCCGTGGCACCTGGCCACGGGTGCGCGTCGACCAGTTGCTGGGATTTGCCTGGAAAGTCCTGTTGCCGATGTCGATCGTCAACATCGTCGCGGTGGGCATGTGGCATTACCTGACGTTCCGGCCCTTGGCGTGGGTGGCAACGACCTTGTGGCTCGTCCTCTGGTTCGTCAGCCTTACCAAACTGGCCGCCACGGGGAACGTCGCACCCCGAACGTATCGCTACGCCTCCTGATCACTATGGAAGCCATCTTCTGGATTCTTTCCGCCATCACGGTGCTCGGCGCATTGTTCGCCATCACGCTCCGCAACCTCGTGCATTGCGTCCTGTCGTTGATCCTGTTTTTCTTGGGAATCGCGGGACATTACTTTCTGTTGCGCGCTGACTTTCTCGGCGCTGTGCAAATCCTCATCTACATCGGCGCCGTCGCCGTGCTGATGTTGTTCGCGATCATGCTGACGAGGCATGTGACCGGCGACGAAGGGCCGCGCGAGGTGTTAGGCGGCAAATGGTGGGCGGGTATGGGAACGGCGATCATCATCGCGGGGTTGTTGTGGGCGATTATCCGTAAAGACCAACTTGCCCAGATTCTACCGGCTGGCGGAGCGCAAACTTCCGTCGTGGAGATCGGCAAGGCGCTAGTCGCGGATTGGGTCGTGCCATTCGAGGCAATGGCGGTGCTGCTGACCGCCGCGCTCATCGGCGCGGTGGTCATCGCGTTGGAGGAGGTCATCCGCAGGCGATGAATATTCCGCTCGGGCATTATCTCATGCTTTCGGCGTTCCTGTTCGCCATCGGTTTGTGCGGCGCGCTGTCCCGCAAGAACGCCATCATCGTGTTGATGGGTATTGAAATCATGTTCAACGCCGGCATCCTCAACCTGATCGTATACTGGCACTACAAGTATTTCGCCACACCGACTGCCTACATGTTCGCCATTTTCGCCATCTCGATTGCCGCGGCGGAGTCGGCTGTCGGCCTGGCCCTGGTCATCGCCATCTATCGGCAGAACAAATCCGTCGATGTTGACGAGATGACGAGCCTGAAGGGATAAGATGGAACACGGCGAATACCTTCAGCATCTCGCGCAGCAGCAGTGGCTGATTCCGGTCTTCCCTCTGGTGGCCGCGGCCATCCAGTCGTTGCTGAAACGCCCGACGCGCAAACTGTCGGGCGCGCTGACCATCATCGCGATGGGCCTCTCTTGCATCTTCGCGCTTCGGGCGTTCTTCGCGACCATCGGCGGCGGCGAGCACCACGAGGTTGAGCGGGCGATCTTTAACTTTACCTGGCTCAAATTCGGGACCACGAGCCTCGATCTCGGGTTCATTCTCGACCCACTGACGGCGGCGATGGCGGTGATGGTCGCGTTCGTCGGGTTCTGGATTTTCGTCAACGCGACGGGCTACATGGCCGACGATGAGAATTTCACGCGGTTCTTCTGTTTCCTGTCATTGTTCGCGGCCTCGATGCTGGGCTTGGTCGTCTCAAACAATCTGCTGTTGCTGTTCATGTGCTGGGAACTGGTCGGCTTGTGCAGCTATCTACTGATCGGCTTCTGGTATTTCAAGCCAGCGGCGGCCGCCGCCATGAAGAAGGCGTTTATCACGACCCGCATCGGCGACGTCGGCTTCCTGCTCGGCATCGTGATGTTGTATTGGAAGACGGGCACGCTGACTATGTACACGCACGACGCGCTTCACCCCGGCGCGTTGGAGCAGGTCAGCGCGCTGGCTCTGCGAAACGGCTGGTGGGGCCTATCGGCGGCGAGCACGATTGCGTTTCTCCTCTTTATTGGCGCAATGGGCAAGAGCGCGCAGTTCCCGCTGCATGTGTGGTTGCCGGACGCAATGGAAGGCCCCACGCCCGTCAGCGCGCTCATTCATGCGGCGACGATGGTCGCGGCCGGCGTGTTTATGGTGGGACGTATGTATCCGCTCTTCACAGCGGAACCGGGTTCGTGGGTGCCGGATTTCGTCATGTGGATCGGCTGCATCACGGCAGTGTTTTCCGCGACGATTGCGGTCGCGCAGTTCGACATCAAGCGCGTGCTGGCGTATTCGACGTGCTCCCAACTTGGCTTCATGGTCATGGGCCTTGGCGCGGGCAGTTTGGTAGCCGGACAGTTTCACCTGCTGACACACGCGTTTTTCAAGGCGCTGCTCTTCCTCGGATCCGGCTGCGTCATCATCGGCACACACCACGAGCAGGACATGCGAAAAATGGGCGGCCTCAAGAAATACATGCCCATCACGTTTTGGTGTTATCTCATCGGCATGCTGGCATTGTCCGGTGTGCCGCCATTTGCGGGATTCTTTTCCAAAGATGAAATCCTGCTGTCAACGTTCCATCGCAACAAGTATGCGTGGGGTCTCGGAACGTTCGCCGCGTTTCTCACGGCGTTTTACATGACGCGCCAGATGTACATGGTTTTCGCCGGCAAATGGCGCGGCGGAGACAAAGACCACGGACACGGTCACGACGAGAAAGCGCCCGACGATCTCGGGCATGGTCATCACGGCGGCGAACCGCACGAGGTCTCGTGGAACATGTGGCTGCCGATCGCTGTGTTGAGTTTGTTCGCCATTGGCCTCGGTTTCTTTGGCCACAAATACGGGGAGTACCTCGGCGTCGAGGGGGCTGAATCGGAGGAAGGAAAAGCTGTCGTCATGGGTGCCTCGCTGGGCGTGGTGGCGCTGGGTTTGTTGCTGGGTTGGGCGGTTTACGGACGCAAGACGATGGAACACGCGACCGATGAAGACCCGCTTTCGGCGGCGTTGGGGAGTCTGTTCACGTTCCTGAATCACAAGTGGTACATCGATGAATTGTATGACGTGACAATCATCCGATTCACGGCTACGTGCGGCACGTTTTTCCGGTTGGTGGACAAATTGGTTGTCGATGGCGCCCTGCACGCGATTGCCTGGACGGCGTGGGGCATCTCCCAGGTCTTTCGTTGGATCGGCGACGAGTTCTTCATCAACGGCGGCTTTGACGCCGGCTGCGAGAGTGTGCAACTGGGCGGCGAGGAGTTCTCGAAGCTGGAGAATGGTCGCATCCAAAACTATTTCCGCGTGTTGAGCCTGGGGGCAGCAGTTCTCTTGCTGATTTACTTCTTCAAATGACCCACTCCTCGATCCCGTTGTTGTCGCTCATCACGTTTATGCCGCTGGTCGGCGTGGCGCTGATCTTGTTGGTGCCAAAGAGTAGCGACCGCGAAATCAAACTGATCGCGCTGGGCGCGAGCATTATCTCGCTTCTGACAACTCTTTGCGTCTGGAGCCGGTTTGATCCGAACGCGGGGCTGGTGTTCGAAGAACGCTGGTCGTGGATCCCCACGCTCAATGTTGATTATCGCCTGGGTGTCGATGGCCTCAGCATGACGATGGTCCTGCTGACGGCAATCGTCACACCGCTGGCGTTGCTGGCGCATTGGAAGCAGGACCGGAATGTGAAGCTATTTTTCATTTTGTTCCTGCTCCTGCAAACCGGTATGTTCGGCGTGTTTACCGCCCTGAATTTCTTCCATTGGTTCATCTTCTGGGAACTCGGACTGATCCCGATGTATTTCCTCATCAAAATCTGGGGAGCCGAGGACCGGACGTACGCCTCGTTCAAGTTCTTTGTCTACACCCTGGCTGGCAGCGTCGGGATGCTCCTGGCGTTTGCGTTTATCTATCTGGCGACAAATTCCCTCGACTTCCTCGACTTGCGTCAAAAGGCGGCTTCGGGAGAATTGGGCGCGGCCATCTTCAGGCTTGTGGCCAGCATCCAGGAGCGGACTGGTTTCCACATCAGCGCCTCGTGCTTCGGATCGTTGCTGTTTTGGGCTGCGTTCCTCGGTTTCGCGATCAAGGTGCCCATCTGGCCGTTTCACACGTGGCTGCCCGACGCGCATACGCAGGCGCCGACCGGCGGCTCGATGTTGCTGGCGGCGATTCTGTTGAAGATGGGTGTGTACGGCTTCCTGCGAATTATCCTGCCGATTTTCCCCGACCAAGTCCACGCGCATGTGAACGTGCTGCTGTTCCTGGCCCTGGCCAGTATTGTGTTCGGCGCCTACGCGGCGCTGGCGCAGACGGACTTCAAGAGGCTCGTGGCATATTCGTCAGTCAATCACATGGGCTACGCGATGCTGGGCATTTTCGCCACGGTCGCCTCGGCGCCAAACGTGGCCAACATCGCGAATGAAAAATCCGCGGCGCTCAACGGCGCGATGTTGCAGATGTTCAACCATGGCATCAGCTCCGCCGCGCTGTTCTTCCTGGTGGGAGTGATTTACGAGCGGACACACACGCGCAAGCTCGAGGAATACGGCGGTCTGCGCAAGATCATGCCGATTTACACGGGCATCCTGGGCATCTCGATGTTCTCATCCCTGGGATTGCCCGGGCTCAACGGGTTTGTGGGTGAATTCCTCGTGTTCAAAGGCGCGTTCCCCATCGTCACGCTGGTCACGTCGCTGGCGACGATCGGATTGGTCATTACCGCCGTGTTCCTGCTCGGCATGATACAAAAAGTCTGTTTTGGCCCGCTGAACATGAAGTGGGCTGGTCTGCGCGACGTGACGGGGCGGGAGATTTTCATTGGGGCGGTACTGATGTTTTTCATGTTCTGGATCGGGATTTACCCGGGGCCGATGATTAACGCCTCCAACACGGCAGTGAGGCAGCTCGTCGATATTTTCCAAACGATGACGGTCGCGAAATTCTGACGGAACCATGCAAGTTGATTGGACAATTTACCTGACGTTCCTCGGTGTGGGGCTGATCCTGCTGCTGCCGCGTGACTCGAAGACCCTGATTCGCTGGGTCGCGTTATTGACGGGTGTGGCGGCCCTGCTGGTCGCGCTCAAGGATTATTTCAACTACAACGATTGGGTCAACGCCCAGATCAGCGCTCATGGCGCGCTACAGGATGGCTTCATCCAGATTGTGAACGTGCCGTGGATTCCCGCGATTAATACGAACTACCATCTCGCGGTGGACGGCATCAGCTACCCGCTCATCGTGCTGAACGGTTTTGTGTGCGTGACAGGCATCCTGTTCAGTTGGAACATTGAAAACCGCGTGAAAGAATTTTTTGCGTTCTTCCTGACCCTGATCGCCGGCGTTTACGGCGTGTTTATGGCGATGGATTTGTTCCTGCTGTTCGTGTTTTACGAATTGGCGATCATTCCGAAGTACTTCGTCATCGCGATTTGGGGCTCGACGCGCAAGGAGTACGGCGCGATGAAGCTCGTGTTGTACTCGTTCGTGGGCAGCGCGCTCGTGTTCATCGGCATCCTGGCCGTTTATTTCAGCGCCGGCGGACAAACTTTCGACATTCTCGAACTAGCCAAGCACCCCATTGCGCCCAACGTGCAGGTGTGGGTGTTCCCGCTGATTTTTGTCGGGTTCGGCGTACTGGCCGGCATGTGGCCGTTTCACACGTGGGCGCCGACAGGCCATGTCGCCGCGCCGACTGCCGCGTCCATGCTGTTGGCGGGTGTGGTGATGAAACTCGGCTCGTACGGATGCTTCCGCGGCGCAATGTTGCTGTTCCCCCAGGGTCTCGAACACTGGAGATGGTGGATCGCGTGGATCGCGGTGATTGGGATCGTGTACGGCGCGGCGGTGGCGTTGGTCCAGAAAGATTTCAAGTTCATCATCGGTTACTCGAGCGTCAGTCACATGGGCTTTGTGTTACTGGGCCTGGCAACGCTCAACCTGATTGGCATGTCGGGAGCGATCCTGCAGATGTTCTCTCACGGCATCGTCGCGAGCCTGCTGTTTGCCGTTGTCGGTCGCATGGTCTATGACCGGACCCATACCCGCCAGTTGGATGAATTGGGCGGACTGGCCAAGGTCATTCCGTTTGCTTGGGTGACGTTTATGGTGGCGGGCGCGGCTTCCATGGGCATGCCGGGGTTCAGTGGATTTGTGGCCGAATTCCAGATTCTTGTCGGTGCGTTCCACATGCACCCGCTACTGGCGCTCGCGGCAGGATTGAGCATTCCGATTACCGTTGCCTATATCATGAACGCCAACGACAAGGTGTTTATGGATCAGGATCAACCCGCGGGTGACGGCGGACATGGCCATGACCACAAGCCGGGTAGCGGTGAGTCGCATCCGCCCCTGCCCCCGATCACCCTGCCCGAACGTGTGGCGGCGATCATTTTGATGGCCTTGCTGGTGATTGTGGGCGTTTACCCATCCATCATGTTGAACATGATCAAGGCGAACGTACAATTGTTCCTGCGAGGTGCGCCGTGATGCCCGTGCCTTATTTCGATGTCCTGAAGGGACTGGGCGCAGAAGTGATCCTGACTCTAACCGCGCTGGTCGCGTTGACACTGGATCTAGTGTCGGTGCGCCGTGCGGAGATGACCGTGCGGTCGCGAACCATCGGCACGGCCACCGTTGTTGGCCTGCTGGCGTCGATTCTTCCCCTGTGGCAGCAACTCAACAGCCCGCGCATGGTGCTCTTGGGCGGCACGCTGGCCGTGGATGGGTTGATTATGTTTTTCAAACTGGTGATCGTGGCGCTGGCGGTGATTACCGTGTTGATTTCCATGGACTACGACGTCGGGCGCCACGTTGGCGAGTATTACGCCGTGTTGCTGTTCGGCGCGATCGGGATGATGCTGCTGATCAGCGCGGAGGAATTGATAACGATTTTCGTGGCGCTCGAACTGACGAGTGTCTCGTTGTACATTCTCACCGCATTTCACAAGGGCGAGTTGCGGTCGCAGGAGGCGGCGGTCAAATACTTTATGTTCGGGGCGATTTCGTCGGCATTTCTGCTGTTTGGTTTGAGCTACGTATTCGGGGTGACGGGCACGACGGGCCTGCAAGCGATCCAGGACGCCGTGAAAAATACGGCCGGGATGCGGATGAGCCCGCTGCTGGCGACGGGGTTGCTGTTTACGATTATCGGCTTTGGGTTCAAGGTCGCGATCGTTCCATTCCACTTGTGGGCGCCGGATGCGTATGAAGGCGCACCGACGCCGGTCACCGCTTATATTGCGACGGGCTCGAAGGTGGCCAGCTTCTTCATTCTGTTGAAAGTCTTGTTCATTGGGTTTGCGGGTCTGCAAGGATCGGCGTACTGGGGCAACTTTGCTTCGGGATGGACAATGCTTCTCGCGGTCACGGCGGCGTTGAGCATGGTCCTGGGCAACTGCGCCGCGATCGTGCAGCACAACGTGAAGCGCCTGTTGGCGTATTCCAGCATCGCGCACGCGGGCTACATTTTCATCGGCCTCGTCGCCGCCACGAGAATGGGCGCGACGTCAGTGTTGTTTTACATCATCGTGTACGCCCTGACGAATCTCGGCGCGTTCGGAGTTGTCGCCGCCCTGTCCAGTCGGGCCGGAGGAGATGAAATGCGGAACTTCGACGGCATGGCCAGGCGGGCGCCGTTCCTCTCGCTATTGATGTTGATCTTCCTGTTGTCGTTGGCGGGGATTCCTCCGTTGGGCGGGTTCTTTGGCAAGTTTTACCTGTTTGCCTCCGCCGTGCAGCGGGACGCGCAACACTTTGGTCTGCTGTGGCTGGTGGTTCTGGGGATCGTCATGAGCGCGGTGTCGCTCTACTACTATCTCATTCTCCTCAAACATATTTACGTCATCGATGGCTCCGACCAGAGTCCGATTGTCACCCCGACGTATCTCAATGTCGCGCTGGGCCTTGTGGCATTGGCCGTGATCGCGCTCGGCGTCTATCCGAAGCCGATTCTTGAGCTTCTGAACAGCTTCAGCTACTCTGTCTTTGCCGGGTTGGTACACTAACGCGCCACCGGCGCACGCAAGCCCGAATCACAGTCAAATGCATATCGACGGCTCAACGACAATTGTTGGAGTCTTCGGGGCGCCGATCACCCACACGGCGTCACCCGCGATGCACAACGCCGCGTTTAAAGCGCTGGGGATGAATTGGGTCTATCTGGCATTCCATGTCGACCCGCGCAACCTGCGCACGGCGCTCCAAGGCGCGAGAGAAATGGGCCTGGTCGGCCTCAACCTGACCGTGCCGCACAAGATCCTTGCCCTGGATTGCCTTGATGAGATCGACCCCGAAGTCCGAAAGGTGGGCGCGGTCAACACCATTGTAATCGAGAAAGACAAGACGCGCGGATTTAACACAGACGGCTCCGGTTTTCTCAAGGCCGTCAAAGAAGATTTCAACCTTTCGATCAAGGGCAAACGCGTGCTCGTGCTCGGCGCGGGCGGAGCCGGGCGGGGGATCGCGGTGAAATGCGCCCTGGATGGAGCCGCGAAGGTCATCGTGGCCAATCGCACGCCGGCCAAGATCGAGCCCATCGCTCGTGAGATTGCCGGCACCAAAAGCGAATTTCAGTCGCTGGCGCTCACGGTGGACGCCATTCAGAAGGTGATCCACGAAGTTGACCTCGTGGTAAATGCCACATCGGTCGGGCTGAAGGAAGGCGATTCATTGGGACTCGGCGCCGAACTGTTCTCGCCCCGCCAGCACGTGTACGACACGATCTATCGTCCTGCGGAAACTCAATTACTGCAGGTCGCCGAGAGCGCGGGCGCCAAAGTGGCGAACGGACTGAGCATGTTGCTGCATCAGGGCGCGAAAGCATTCGAGATCTGGACGAAGCGGAAAGCGCCGCTGGCCGTCATGCGACGGGCGTTACGCGCGGCGATCTATGAGGACAAGACGTGACCGGGTTGCGGCTCTATCTTGATTTCGTCGTGTTCGCGTTTGGGGCCGTGATTGGCAGCTTCCTGAACGTGTGTGTGCATCGCATGCCGCTCGAACAATCGATTGTCACGCCCCCGTCGCACTGTCCGCACTGCAATGAGCGTATCCGCTGGTCTGACAACATTCCACTCGTCAGCTACCTTGCACTCCGGGGCAAGTGCCGCCACTGTGGCGCGAGGATCAGTCCGCGGTATTTCCTGGTTGAACTGCTGACGGCCGCGCTGTTTCTCCTGATGTGGCTGAAATTGACCGAGTGGGATCACCCGCCGGTGCAGGGCATCTACTTTCTGAAAGGCCCGATCTATTGGATGGTCATCGCCGGATTAATCGTTGCAACCTTCATCGACTTTGAGCACTATATCATCCCCAACGAAATCACGTTTGGTGGAGTGATCGTTGGGCTACTGTTGAGCGCGGTTTACCCGCCGCTGATGGAGGCGGACACGATCAAGTTGTCATTGATGCGCTCGTTGCTCGGGGCAGTCGTCGGTGGGTTGTCTTTGTTGACCGTGGCGGTGGTCGGTAAATTGATTTTTCGAAAAGAGGCGATGGGCATGGGTGATGTGAAGCTTCTGGCGGCCATCGGTGCGTTGTTTGGCTGGCAATCGACGTTATTTACGATCCTGATTTCGTCGTTGCTCGGAGGCATGGTCGGGCTGGTCCTCGTCCTGGGAAGACGGAAGGGCTGGGAAAGTCGCATCCCGTACGGGCCGTACATCGCGTTCGGGGCGGTGCTGTGGATGTTCTGCGGGCATGAAATTATCAATTGGTACCTGAGTTTCATTCGAGGATAGGATGCCACAATTACGTTACTTCACGGCGGGCGAATCCCACGGCCCATGTTTGATTGGCGTGGTGGAAGGATTGCCGGCCGGTCTCAAGATCGACATGGCGACCATCAACCGCGATCTGGCGCGCCGTCAGCTAGGCTACGGTCGCGGTGGCCGCATGAAGATCGAAACCGACCAGGCGGAAGTGCTGTCCGGCGTGCGGCGCGGAGAGACCATTGGTTCGCCCGTCACGTTCACGGTCAAGAACCGCGACTTCAAAATTGACGAATTGCCGGCGGTGACGAAGCCGCGCCCCGGCCATGCGGACCTGGCGGGCGTGATCAAGTATGACCGCCAGGATGCGCGCGACATTCTCGAGCGATCCAGTGCGCGGGAAACGACAATGCGCGTGGCCATTGGCGGTGCCTGCAAACTTCTTCTGGCGGAGGTCGGCATTGACATCGTCGGGCATATCGTCAGCCTCGGCGTGGTAACGGCGAAGACGGATGGCCTGGCGTTTGCGCAAATCCGCGAGCGGAGCGAAGCCAGCGAGGTGCGTTGCGCTGATCCGGTGGCCGAGAAGCAAATGATTGAGGCCATTGATGCGGCCAAAGCGCAGGGCGATACGATTGGCGGCGTGTTTGAAGTGATCGCCGTTGGTGTTCCGATCGGGCTGGGGAGCCACGTCCAATGGGACCGGAAACTTGATGCCAATCTGGCGCGGGGCTTGATGAGCATTCAGGCCATGAAAGGCGTGGAGGTCGGGCTTGGCTTTGAAGCCGCGCGACGATTCGGCTCGCAGGTGCATGATGAAATCCTACCAGCGCAGGACGGCATCCTGACGCGCGCCGGCAACAACGCGGGCGGGTTTGAAGGTGGGATGACCAACGGCCAACCGGTCGTCGTCCGTGTGGCGATGAAGCCGCTGTCCACATTGATGAAACCGATGCGGTCGGTGGACATTCAGACCGGCCAGGAAGTGAAAGCCACTGTCGAACGCTCCGATGTATGCGCCACGCCCGCCGCGGCGGTCATTGGCGAAGCGGTGGTGGCATTCGAACTGGCCAAAGCGCTCCTCGACAAGTTCGGCGGCGACAGCGTCCGCGAACTCAAACGCAACGTGGCCAGCTACCGCGAAGCCTGCAAGCGGTGGTAGCGGCCCGTCGGGCTACAAGCTTTTCTTCAGCTCCAGCTTGGCGATCTTGCCGGTCGCCGTGCAGGGCAGGGAGTCCATAACATGGACTTCACGCGGGATTTTATAATCGGCGAGCTGATCGCGACAAAACCGCAGAATTTCGTCCGGTTCCAGTTTCGCGCCGTTGACCGCGCTGACGAACGCAATCGGCACCTCACCGCGTTTTTCGTCGGGCTTCGCCACGACCGCTGCCTCCCGCACGTTCGGGAACTGGTGCAAGACTTCTTCGATCTCCCGCGGGTACACATTCATCCCGCGCACCAGCAACATCTCTTTGCGGCGGTCGACAATATAGATGTAACCATCGTCGTCCTTCTTGCCCATGTCACCCGTGTGCAGCCAATTGTCCCGCAGCGTCGCGGCGGTTTCCTCGGCGTGGTTGTAGTACCCGCGCATCACGTTCGGGCCGCGCACGGCGATTTCGCCAACCTGACCCGGCGGCAGCTCGCGCCCCTGATCGTCGAGAATCTTCACCTCGATGTCGGGCAACGGCAGCCCGACCGAGCCCGGCTTTTGGACGCCGCGGATGGGATTGAAGGACACCACCGGCGACGCTTCACTCAGGCCATATCCTTCCAGCAGCGGGAAGCGGAATTTCCGGTCGAACTTTCCGAGCGTCTCGCCGGGAAGAGGAGCGGCCCCCGAGATCGCCAGCCGCAGCTTCAGCAGCCAATGCAACCAGAACGGGATTTTGGCGTCGGCCAGCGCCTGGAACAGCTGCGGGATCCCGACCAGGATCGTGGCGCGGTTGCGAATGATCTCGCGCATGGCAGCCTTGAACGGCTGGATGGACTTGATGAGCACGATGCCCGCGCCCATCGATAGCGGCGTAAAAATGCACACCGTCAACATGAAACTGTGGAACATCGGCAGCAGCAGCGTGAGGCGATCGTCTGAGGTCTCCTCCAATGCCTTGATGCAACTGCGGACGTTGGATGCGATGTTCCTGTGCGAGAGCATCGCGCCCTTGGATTTGCCGGTCGTACCGGACGTGTAAATGATCACCGCCAGATCGTCCGGCGCTACCGGCGGCCACGTCGGTGCTACCGTTGCCGCACCCTGCTCGAGTTCGGACAGTGGAACCGCGGTAATGCCCCGGAGCTTCGCGATCGTCTCGTCGAAATCCGCCGATGTAATCAGACATTTGATCTGACAGTCGTCGACGATGTGCTGGATTTCGGGGGCTTTGAGAAAATTGTTGATCGGCACGACGGTCGCGCCCGATTTCAGCACGGCATACAACGCGAAGATGAACTCGGGACAGTTTTTCAGCAAGATGCCCACGCGGTCGCCGCGACTGACGCCGTAACCGGCCTGCAACCGCGCCCCGTACCGCTGGATGTGCCCGGCCAAGTCCGCATTCGTAAATCGGTCACCGCCCCAGTAGATGCAGACCTTGCGTGGCTGCCTCGCCACGACCTCATCAAACTGCGCAATGACGGTTGGCTCTGTCATGTCGACGCGTGAATGCCTCCTACCAGAGAACCGATTTCTCTTCTGCGACAATCTTGTCGCCGTCCCACAAAGTCACGCGCCACGCGGAAACCACGCCGCCCGAGCGAAATTGTTCCCCGCGCACTTCAAAAAGCTTCCGTGCGTCTCCGTGCGGAACGTAAGTCTCCTCAAACACCTCACCGGGTTTGGCCACCTGGCGATATTCGAGTTTTACCAAGCTGATGGTCCGGGGCGTCCAGCGGACGTAGAATTCCTCGCGCTGGTCATTAATGCTCAGATCCTGCGGTTCGTAGCGAATGAGCGACGCTTGGTCCTCGATGAAATACTGGCGGTCGGCGAAGTCCACGTCTTGGAGGCGGGTGCAGTTGGTGACCTCGAGCACGCGCGGCCCGGTATAGGCGGAACAAGCCGAAATAAGGCAGAACAAGGCGGAACAAAGGGCGGTGCGCGACCACGCCGGAGCGAGGTCTAGCAAGCGAAACAGTTCACGGAACGCTGGATGACGCGGCGTATTCATTCCTGTCGGCCCTCGACGATCACGGTAATTTCGCCCTTGATCGAGCGGTTCTCAAGCTTTTTCAGGACGGACTCGATATCGCCGCGGAGGAACTCCTCGAATTTCTTGGTCAACTCGCGGGCGACGACCACGCCGCGGTTTCCCAGCACGTCCCGCATGTCCCCGAGGCTTTTCAACAGGCGATAAGGGGATTCGAAGAAGACCAGCGTACAGGGCAGGGGAGCGAGACGGGTGAGGGAGGTGCAGCGCTGCCCCGATTTGTGTGGAAGAAAACCAAAAAACATAAACGGACCGCCACACCCGCACCCCGCCAGTGCCGCCGTCACAGCGGAGACTCCTGGAACGACCTCGATGGCGATTCCGGCGTCGATGGCAGCCCGAATCAGGCGCTGTCCGGGGTCGGAGAGGGTTGGCATACCCGCATCGGAGACAAGGGCGATCTGGCGGCCTTGCTGGAGTTCCCGCAGCAGTTCCGGCGTCCGCCTGGCCTCGTTGAACTCGTGGTAGCTGACAAACGGCTTCTTCAGGCCATGGCGGGCGAGCAGGATGCCCGTGTGGCGGGTGTCCTCGGCGGCAATGAGATCGGCCTCGTGCAGGACGCGGAGGGCGCGGAGGGTGATGTCCTCCATGTTCCCAATCGGCGTGCCAACGATGTAGAGTTTGCCTGTTCCGGGGGGCATGCGCCGACTCTATTGAGGAGTGGCCAAAAAAACAAGCCGATGCACACCCGGAAGCCCCAAGGTTGCATGCTCCTTAACGAGAGGCCAACTTCTACTGCTGGTAAGCGCCGATGGCCCACGGGCCGGAGGCGGGTCGAGGATTCCCATCCTTGTCGGTATTCAGCCCCGGCAAGTTCAGACTACCGAGGTTGACTCCCGCGGCGATGGCCGGCGAGCCGGACTGCAGATGGTAGTCGTTGTTGACGGAGTTGGTGCTGGAATTCGAGGCCAGACTCACAAACTGCGGGTTGCTGGTGATCCCGTGCGCCTCGAAGCCGACACTTTGGGCAGCCGCCAGACCGCCTTGGATGTTGAATCCGGGTTGGTTGTTCCACCAGAACCAGGTGTCGGCGGTGCCCTGCGAGTGCCAGTCGTTGTAATCGACCGTCCATTGGGCCACCGGATACTGGTTGGTGACGTCCCCAAGCAGCAGGAGGACGGCCTCATCGCCCCCCGTATAGAAGCTGTAGCCCAGGTTGTTCTCAACCTGAAGGGTGCCATTGGCGGGCCAAATCAAGGGAGGATTCACACAACAGGCCCCCCAGTTAATGGCCGCGTTCTGGACGTTGGCCGCCGTGTTGATGATGAAGGTATTGTTCAGCACCCGCAGCGTGGAGGGCTGGTTCAACTCGTAGGAAATGGTGATCGGTGGCGCCCCGGCGCCGCCCGTATCGGAGGGCACGGCCCCGTTGGGGATGCCGGCGTTGGGGATGTTGAACAGATTGTTGTAGACATTGGCGCTGGGGGCATACTCCAGGAAGATGCAGGCGGTGTACACCTCGTAGAGGTGAGTCTCGTCGAAGGTGTTGTTGTAAATGTCGATGTGGCTGCCATTGGTGACGTTGGCGTTGCCGGTTCGATGGAAGATCGGGTCTTGATGGGGTGGGCCCGCAAAGCAACTGGTACAGCTCTCCGGGACGTAGTTGTAGCCCGTCCAGTACGCCGGCGAGTACGCCCAGCCCATGTCCTGGAAGGTGTTGTCATGAATGTAGGTGTAATCCAGGTTCCCCGAGACGCCCGCCAGAT
>JBKQMH010000122.1:0-4461 GCA_052146795.1 Verrucomicrobiia bacterium | reverse complement strand
CAATGATTGATTGCGCGGCAACTGCGAGCTGAGCAACTGACCGTAGAGTGGGTTATCGGCGCGTTCTGACTCGGCTTCGAGGGCGGGCTTGCCGATCACGTCCACCCACTCCCGCAGGTAGTCGATGTTCCGTTGCCAGCCGAACACGGCGGCGGGAATGACGACGGCGCCAATCGCCGTGGCTGTCAGCGTGACCAGCATAAACCGCCAGCGTTTCCGCCAGACGAAATAGGCCAGCAGAACAATCGGAAACACTTTCAGCAGGATTCCACCGGCAAAACAGATTCCCCCGCGCCAATCCTGTCGGTTCCAACCGTAGAACAGCCCCGCCGTGACCAACCACAGCAGAACCGGCGATGTCTGGCCACGGGCCAAAGCGGACATCAATGGGAATAGCGCCAGCAAGGGCGGAAGCGCGTACAGCCAGAGCGGGGCCCCGTCGAATTGTAGCGCGTCGGTCACGAGGGCCGCGCACATTTTGACTGTCCACGCCACCAGAAGCACCGAGAGCACGTACCACGCGAGCGCGGCCCAGAAGGTTGGGATCAATCCGAACGGGACCATCAGAATCGCGAACAGGGGCGGGTAGATGTAATACCAGCCACGGATGTTGTGCGCTTGATAGATGTCCGTGCCGTTCCACACCGCCTGCCCCGCGGCGGTGTCCACCGTAAAATCGCACCGATGGACGCGCGACCCCCAACGTTTTCCGCCGATGGTGTACGGCCCGGCGCGATAGACCGTGCTGATGCCGAGGACGACGATCAAAATGAGGGCGACTCCAAAGAGAAATGGCCGGAGCCACGCCGGCTGCGAACACGGAGCCGGTGGCGTGGCGACGGGACTGGAGGCGGGAGAAGTTGGCGTCATCCTGTTCGCGGATTGTAAATCAAACGAACCCGTTGTCGAGCGCAACGGTAGGCGGGACGCCAGACTCGCCTAGCCGCTTGACGCGGGGACAGGCGGACAACTATTCTTGCGTCTTGGCGACATGACCACGACCAAGCCCACAGCCGCTTATGCCGGACGCGTCAAGTACGACGACAAACAGTCGGGCAAATACCAGCAGCGCAAACCGCACAAGCACAAGGCCGAGATGCGGTTGATCGACCGCGCCTTCAAACGGATACCCAAGAACCACCGCGTTCTCGATATCCCGTGCGGCGGCGGGCGGGTGATGTTGCACCTTGCGAAAAAGGGGTATTTCGCCAGCGGCGCGGACCTGTCGGAATCGATGCTGGCGATTGCCCGGGAGCGCGCTTTCGAGGCGAATTTATCGTGCCATGTGGAGCGGCAGGACCTGGAGAAGCTGACCTACACCGACGGACAGTTCGACACGATCGTGTGCTTCCGGTTGTTTCATCATTTCCCCAACGCGGAAATCCGGCAGCGCGTGGTCAGCGAACTGTGCCGCGTGGCCGGCCAATTCGTGGTGCTCTCGTATTTCAGTCCCTGTTCTGTGCAATCGGTTCGCCGCAAGCTCAGCGGCAAGGATACGGACCGGTTCGCGACGTCACTGGCCGAAGTGGAAGGTTATTTCCGTCATGCGGGGTCCCGGCTTGTGGAAGATTTCGCCCAGATGCGCCTCCTGCACACGCTGCATCTGGCCGTGTTTGCGCGGCGCGAGACCAGGAAATGACTCGCTGCAGTCGTGTTGGTCCCCAAGAAACTGATGGCTCAACTCAACTGGTTCGGAGCTGCGGTTGCATTTCCTGCCGCAAGTCGTAGATTGCTGTCGTCATGCCGACCGCCGAAGATTCGAGGAGCCACCCGAGCGGGACAGGAGCTTGCGAGTGACCAAGCCCGTCCAGGAACGAATGCTGCAGCGGTTGAAAGAACTGACAATTGTTACACCCAACGAACCGGCCAACCTGGCGCGGGTGCTGGACGCGATCGCCCGCCGGGGGATTTTTATCCGCGCGATAAATTCATCGCCGGGCTTCGACCTGAACACGGTGCGGTTGGTTGTGTCCGATCCAGAAGCAGCCAGAAAACTTCTCACGCGCAACGGCTTCGCCGTTACGACGGCAACCGTCCTCGGTCTTCGCCCCATCGTTAAGCAAGGGCAGCTGGCAAAGATCATCGACGCTCTCGCCGAGCGAGCCGTCAACATCGATTACCTGTACGGTTGCGCTCCCAAGGTCGGGATGGAAACCCTGGTCATCATCCATGTTTCCAACATTGTCGCCGCCGAACGAGTGCTCAAGAGAGCGGGCTTCGGGTAGTATTGTCATCCGGTTTTTCCGCCACCAAAACCAGTTGCTATTCCCGCGATTGGGCGTACGTTGCGGTGGAGAGTCGAGAAGCTCTCTCGCAGGGCAAGGGCGTTAAGCCGCATCTGGGCGCGGCTCGGGGTTGTAATATGAGAGTTGAGCCTCGACTCTCCTTTTGTTTCCACTGCCAGTTCCCGCCGCCAAAACGAGCACGTAAATAAGTTGCTAATCCTGCGATTGGGCATACGATGCATTGGAGAGTTGAGCGACCCTTTCGTCAAGTCAGGTGGTTTGAGGGAGAAATACCCACCCCTGGGAACGGCTCGGGGGTTTAAAAGCGAGAGATGTGCCTCGACTCTCCTTTCGTTTCCCCCGGCCAAATCCCCCGCCGCAAAAACCACGACCGAAACCAGTTGCAATTCCGGCGATTGGGCGTAGTCTCCAGCCGAAAGACGGGGGACAAGGAGGAGTTGCCAGATAGACCGGTGCCGTTCGGACGGTCGACGTGTCGGCTATGGATACGCAATTATACAAGGCCCATCTTCAAATCGAGCGGAAGCAGTTCACATTTGATCTGAGAGAGAATGTGAAGGGCTCGTTCTTGCGGATTACCGAAAGTGGACACGATCATTACAACAGCATCATTATCCCCGAGCCGGGCTTGGAACAGTTTCGCGACTCGATCAACGAGATGCTTCGGTTCAACAAGCCTCCCGTTGTGCGTCGAACGATTCGCTCCTTGTTGCGACGAAAAGCCGCCGCACCGGCTCCTGCGGGTTCCGCGGATTTGACGATGGGGAGTTGAGGGTCGAATCCTTTTTCGGTTTCCCTGCCTGAACTTTGCCGTCTGATCCCTCCGCCACAACTGCCACGAAACCATGGTAGTGTCGTAATTTGAATTGCCGAAGCCGCAGGACGGGTTTATACAGCCAGCGAAGCGCAGAAGTAGCGTTCGCCTGACTTCGGCAAACATGGATCGGGTTACACTTTTTGGCTTGTTCGCCGTTACCGCGATGCTCGTGTGTTACGCACTTGAAGGTCGCAGTCCGTGGTTCATTTTGGCGTTTGCCGTTGCCTGTGTTCTCGGGTCAATCTACGGATTTGTTCAAGGCGCCTGGCCGTTCGGGGTGGTCGAAGCAATCTGGTCTTGTGTTGCGGTACGACGCTGGTGGTCAGCCACCCGACCCGCATCCCAGAATCTGGGAACAAGTCGTCACCCGTGATTTCAAATTAGTACACTACCGAAACTATCGGTAGCCATTCCCAGCATTGGGCTTACGGTGCCGCGGTGGGTCGGAGGCAATGTGCGAGCTGACCGTCCTGTCTCACGCAGCCCCGACTCGCCCCGAAAGGCATTCGGGGTAGAGAATCGGGATAAAAGGCGCTGAGGGCGCAGAGGAGAGGATCCAGTAGCCAGTAGCCTAGGCGAACAAGGACCACGCCGGAGGCGGGCGGGCGACGGGTGGGAATCCGCCAAAGGCGGACAAGCTCGGCGGTCCGTGAATTGTGAGGCGGTGGGCGGCGGTCAAATGTTACAATGTTGAGAGGCTGTTGCCCAAATCACTGAATTGTGTTTTTCAAATGTTTTTCGCGATCTGGAGCCCTCGATTTCCAAGGAAACTCGGGGTGTCAGAATACGAATAGGGAGCCTCTTGTGGTGTGTAGAGCATTTGGGCAACAGGCCCATTGGACGTGACCCCAATTTCTCCAACCGCTACGCCCGCCGCAGTTCGCCCGTGACGACGAGTTGCACTTGATTCACTACGCGGCCTAGCAATCTGTTGCCCTTAAACTTCCCCCGTGCTATAGCCTTCGGCATGGGGACCAGCAGACAGCCTCTCCTGACGCGCCGCTCTATCCGGTTAGTCGCTGCAGTCGCCTGCCTCCTTTTGTTCCCCGTTGCTACGAGTTCTGCTTCACCGCTGTCCGCTAATGCGCAACCTGCTAGCCTGCCGACCAAAACCGAACCCGATTCAGGAACCGACCAAGGCGAACATCTCCTGACACTTGCCAGACAAACGTTCACAAACAAACTTTCTCACGCCGAAGAATTGCTTTTCCAAGCAGCAGCGAATGGTCAACCGACAGTCTTTAGCACCGCGTCCGACACGGAAGACGATCCGTCAAATGCTCAGAACTGGTCCGCAGACCGCTCAATCGCCGCTGAGAAGATCGCATGGTTATGTACTGATCCAACGGCCTCTCGGTTCGTCACGTATCAAGGGATACGGCTCGGAGGTGTTCGCAT
>JBKQMH010000121.1:0-22770 GCA_052146795.1 Verrucomicrobiia bacterium | reverse complement strand
CCCAGCGGTGTTGCTGCGATTTGAAGGCGTTCATCTCGACGGGCAATTCGGCGGGCGTCACAATCTCGGGCAGGAACAGAAACTGCCAGCCTTTGATCTGTGCGCGATAACTCAAGTCGAGGTCCTCGGCCAAGGTGTCGTGTTGCCAGCCGCCGGAGCTTTGGATACAGGTGCGCCGCCAGATGCCGGCCGTCCCGTTGAAATTGAAGAAGCGGCCCGAGCGGGCGCGCGCAGTCTGCTCGATCAGGAAGTGACCGTCCAGAAGCATCGACTGGATTTTTGTCAACAAGGAGTACTGTTCGTTGAGGTGCCCCCATCGGGTTTGGATCATGCCGATACCGGGGTCCGAGAAGTACTGAATCGTTTTTTGGAGTAGGTCAGGTTGCGGAACAAAGTCGGCGTCGAAAATCGCGATGAATTCGCCCGTGGCCTGGTGCAAACCGTTTTCCAGCGCACCGGCCTTGTAGCCCATGCGGTTCGAGCGGTGGATGTGGTCTACTTTGAAACCGCGCGCGCGCAATTGCGCGGCCTTACGGGCAACGATCTCGGTCGTTTCATCGGTCGAATCGTCAAGCACTTGCACTTCGATTTTATCCTGCGGGTAATCGAGGGACGTGACCGCCTCGAGTAACCGCTCCGCGACGTACATCTCGTTGTACAGAGGCAACTGGACGGTGACCCGGGGGAGTTCGGCGAGGTGACCCAGTGGTTGCGGCACCTCTCGACGATGGCGAAAGTAGAGAAAAATCATCCAGTACCGGTGAATGCCGTAGCATGACAGGCAAACCAGAACTGCAAAATAGATTATCGTTCCAACCAAATGAAGCGCTTGCATAGCCTCCTAACATTAAGCCCTGCAGCTGCGACCGCTGTCCTTGGCACCCCCGGCGGCCCGCCGCCCAAAATCACACCTGACCGATCTTCCTCTGGTGAGCCATCCTCACGTGCGGTCATCATGTCAGAGCGTGACACGGAATCAAGCCCAAAAACCAATGTCTAAATCCGTTTCCCCCAAAGTCTTAACCCTCGCGCAGGCCACCGGATGGCTGGCCTCGGCGCGCCGAGCCGGTCGCCGTGTTGTCGCCACAAACAAGCTGCGTATTCTTTGCTGACTAGGCAACGATGACCCTCCTACACCACCCACGTAACCCGCTCACATCGCGCTGTCCGTGACCCCGTCCCGCTTTGGACGGTTTGCGAACCTTGCGGTTGGAGATTCCCAGGGTTGCCGCGCTGGCTAAACGACATAGAAACTAGCAGTTTCGAGTGAGTCGTCAGTGGAGCCCGCCGAGGATTCACCTGAAACCTCACAGTTTCTCTTCATGGTACGGCTTCTTCTGTTCGTAGAGACTGAGCCGCTGGCGAGCCTTTCCCAAGGTATCGTCCAACCGATGGGATTTCAGATAATCGGACCCCATTAACTCATAGTTTTTCAGATAATCGGACTCCAAGAACTTGTTCTGCCATTTGACGGCGTTATCAAAGTCCCCAGCCTCAGCGTAGGCCGCCGCCAGCGTATCGAGATAGGGCGGAGTCTCCCATTCGGACAGTTCACATGCCTTCTTCGCATACGCGACGGCCTTTTCCCCATTCCGAACATTGGCATCGGGGCAGACGGCCAGTAGTCGGCCAAGGTTGTTGTAGGCCACGGCGTTTGTCGGGCTCAGCCGGATGGCCTCGTTGAAATCAGCGATGGCCTTGTTGTAATCGCCTTCCTGCACGTAGGCAAATCCACGGTTGTTGTAGGCCTCCGCATAATCCGGGTTAAGACGGATCACCTCGTTGTAATTGGCAATGGCCCTGTCATAGTCACCTTTTTGTCTGTAGGCGTTGGCTCTGTGGAAATAGGCCATGGAATTATCCGGATTGAGTCGGATCGCTTCGCTGAACTCAGCGATGGCGAGGTCATAATCATGCCTGCGACCCGCTTCCATGCCTCTTGCAAAGGCTCTGTCTGCCTGGCCGTTCCCGCACCCTTGACCCGCCAACAGTAGCCAGAGAAGAATTCCCAGCCATGACAGCCTTGCGAAAAGCCGGTGGGCTGGCGGACTCGAATGCACGCCGGGTTTCGGGGCCATGCTCCTACAAATAGCATTCCGGCCCATGGCAAGTCGAGACGGTTGCCCGTAAAACTGGCTTTTTCAGGTACCCGACAGCAGGGAAAATCCCCTTCAGCGTGCTTTCTCGCGTGACTTTCCCCTCTCGCGCAGATAATTATGCTACTTATATAATCAAGCCCAAGAACCAATGTCTCAATCCGTTTCCCACAAAGTCTTGAACCTCGCGCAGGCCACCGGATGGCTGGCCTCGGCGCGCCGAGCCGGTCGCCGGGTTGTCGCCACCAACGGCTGTTTCGACCTCCTTCACTTCGGCCACGTTAGCTACTTGCAGCGCGCCCGCAAGCTGGGCGACCTCCTCGTCGTCGGCCTCAACGGAGACCGCTCGGTCCGTGAACTGAAGGGACCCGGGCGACCCCTCGTCCCTCAACGGCAACGTGCCGCTGTCCTCGCCGCGCTGGCTTGCGTCGATGCCGTCGTCATTTTCCCTCAAAAGCGCGCCCACCGGTTCCTGGCCATCGTGCGGCCTGACATTTACGTCAAAGGCGGCGATTACCGGTTCGAGACGCTGGACGCCCGGGAGCGTGCCGTGTTGACCAACTTGGGAAGCAAGATTTGCATCCTTCCATTCGTCAAAGGGTTCTCGACGACGCGGCTGATCGCCAGGATTCGCAAGGTCGGGTGCTGAGGTGCATGCGAGACGCTGGCTCGCGGGCATCACCCTTCTCATTGCCACAGCGTGCGCTTCGCCCCGTGAGAAGGCTTATCAGCAAGCGGTCAAAGATTACAAGCGGAGCGAGGCCAATGCGGCTGCCTTTGCCCGGGCCAATGTGAAGCAGCTGGTCGCCGCGACCAGGACGTTCCGCACTTCGGTTGGCCGCTGGCCGCAAACATCTACGGAGTTCGGCAGGTTCGTAATCGCCAACAATGTGCCGCTGGATCTCACCGCCTTCAACGATGTCGCGTTTGCCGCGTTAGAAGATGGCAGCGTCCAGATCCATTACGACGTGAATTGCAGCCGCTTCAGCGACAAACAATATCAGTTCACCGAGACCGGCACCGTGAATGTGAAGGCCAAATGACGGTGCAGGTTGCATTCAGGAGTGGAATCGATACATTGACAGCGTTATGAAACGGGGACTGATTTTCGTTCTGGGCGCTTTGCTCTTGACCGGGTGCGCGACCACTCCTCCACCGCCGCCACCACCGCCCCTGACCCAGGCGGATGTGATATCGATGGTGAAATCGGGTTGGTCTGACGAGGACATCATCCGCCGCATCGACGGCACGCGCACCGTGTTCCGTCTATCGTCCGACGACGTGGTTCGTCTGCGCAACGAGGGCCTGTCGGACCGTCTCGTCACCTTCATGCTGGACACCTACACACGAGCGGCCATGGCTGCGCAACGCCGCCAGGATTCCTATTACTACGACCCGTTCTTCGTCAATTACGGCTTCTACTATGGGCCCGGTTGGCACCGGTGGTAGTGGCGGTGGAACACCCGCCCGCGCCTACGAGACCGAGGAACACCGCGCCCGCAACCTCCACCTCACCGATTCCCATGCCTGCACGGACGAGAAATCCGCCCGGATTCGCGCCACCGAATCTACCGCCCTGACCTGGTTCGCCAAGCATCACCCCGCGCCATATTCCGGCCAGATTTCCAACGGCGACATGCTTGATTCGATCGCGGATTACCGGCCAGCAGGAAGAACTGTCACCCTTGCATAACTACAAAGATGGGAGGTTCTTCTCCCCTTCGGCGGGAGCCGAGTCAGACGAGACGCCGCCAGTCGTGCCGAGGCGGCAAAGGACAAAGGTGAGGAGCAGTCCTCAGATGAACCATATCGCGTTCTCGATTGTGTGTGGAGGCACGATGTGGTTGGATTCGTTTGCATGACTGTCAGCCGGGCAAAGTTGGTCGGAATCGCTCTGCTGATTTTTGCGGCCACTGGCTGGCTGTTTTGGCCGAGCGTCGACGGCGAGTTCTTGGCTGGAGACGATATTGAGACCTACTTGCGGCCGGCCGAGCGGTTGAACGGCCTGACGTGGAACGCCGTGAAATGGGCGTTCACGTCCACCGACTCGTACTATCACCCCTTGGTGCGGCTCTCCCATGTCTTGGACTACCAGATTTGGGGAAAGAATGCGACGGGTCACCATGCAACGAGTGTGTTCTTGCACGCACTCAATGCCGCACTCGTGTTCGGCTTCCTCTGGACGCTGCTGGGGGCGTCGTTGAGCACTGGCGAGCGGTTGACGGTGGCCGTGTGGGTTGCGGTGGTATTCGCGATTCATCCGCTGCAAGTGGAGTCGGTTGCCTGGATTTCGGGACGGACGCAGGTGTTGTGCACGACGTTCGGAATCGTATGCCTGTGGGCATACGCCGCAGGGTCGCGTCGGTGGGTGGTGTGGGGGTTGTATGTGGCGGCGCTGTTGTGCAAACCGATGGCGGTATCCTTTCCGTTTGTCATGCTGGCGATGGATTATTATCCGCTGCGGCGTCACGAGCAATTGGGCTGGGGCCGGTCGCTGTGGGAGAAGGCGGTGATGATCGCCATCGCCGGGGTGGTGGGGCTGGCGACGGTGATCGCCAAGTCACGGGAAGCTGGTATAATGGCTCTATCCGCACGGGTCCCGCTGTCACTACGTGTGTTCCTGATGTCTGAGAGCCTGACGTTTTATCCGTTGAAACTGGTTTGGCCGGCGCATTTGTCCCCCAGCTATCCGATTCCTTGGGGCCTGTCGCTCTACCAGTGGCCGGTGTTGGCAGCAGTGCTCAGTGTTGTGATGATCACGGCAGCGGTCGTAATTGAAAGACAACGCAGGCCGATGCTGGCAGCGGCGTGGGGGGCGTACGTGGTGTTGGTTCTTCCTGTCTCCGGGCTGGTGCTGACGGCTGCGCGATCGGTGGCGCTGCGACACGCATATGTAGCGATGCTGCCGCTGCTATTGTTGGCCGGTGGAGCGGGGGTGTGGGTGTGGCGGCGCTTGTCGACGGTCGCGCGTGTTGTGATGGCCGGCTTGGTGGCCGGCCAACTAGGCGTCTTCGCGGCGCGCAGTCGCGGCCTAATACCGGTTTGGCACAGCGACGAAACCAGGCAGCGAGCCGAAGTGGTGGCGCTCCCCGACTCGGAGGAGGCCAACCGGTTGTTCGCGATGTTCTTGCTGGATCATGGGAGGGCCAGCGAGGCGCTCGAATACGCGCAGCGGGCTGTCCAAGTTGCGCCACAGCAAGGCCTGCCGCATTTGACGCTGGGCCGTGTGCTGGGTCGGTTGGGCCGACTACAGGAGGCCATGGCGCAGGACGAGCAAGCGCTGCGAATGAATCCCAATGCCGCCGAGGCGCACTACAATTTTGGAGTGGCCATGATGAAGTTGGGCAAGGTGCCCGAAGCGGCGGAACACTTCGAGCAGGCCCTACGGATCAAGCCCGATTACGCCGAGGTGCACAACGACCTCGGGGCTGCCCTGGCGCAAACGGGTAAGATCGAGGAAGCCATCGCACACTTCGAACAGGCACTGCGGATCAAACCGGATTACGCCGAGGCGCACGCCAATCTAGGGACCGCTCTGGCGCAGGTGGGCCGGGTGCCGGAGGCGATTGCACAGTACCAGCAGGCCCTGAAGCTCCGACCGGATTTTGCCCCGGCGCGAAACGCGTTGGCGCGACTGCAAGCTCGCCAGTAAGTGGCGTATCCGGCTGAATATATGAATGCGCGCCTCCGGGCGGAGCAATGTCCGCATCTGGGATTGGCTCCCATGGCGAGGCGATCCTTGAGGCGTACCATCCCGCCATCACTCCACTGTAAATAAAATGAATCAGTCCCGCCGGTTGCCTTGGCTGCCTTGTACCTCTCGATTGAAAAACCCGGGCCGTTACAGTAAAGTCTGCCGTCAATGGATGTAATTCTGGTCGCAACCGGCTCGGGATGTCGAGCATTCACCGACGCTGGCGAAGGCAGGACGGAACTCGCTGGCCGGCACGTTTCCGCCGTCGCGCCTGAGGTTGGCGGTACCTGCCTCGCTGTGGTCGATGGACAGGAAATTTGGCGACGCGGTGCCAGCGGTATATGGTCCCGAGTCGCGACGTCTGGTATCAACCTGCAATCCATCACGTCCGTCGATGGCATTATATTTGGCGGCGGGATGGATGAGGCCGTGATGGTGCGCATCCCGCCGAACGGGAAACCAGAACGCCTCAAAGGCTTCGACAATGTTCCCGGACGTGGCAAGTGGTTTGGCAATGGTCCACCCTTGGGCGTTCGATCCTTGACCGCAACTGCCGATGGCGCTGCCCTCCTGGCGGCGGTGCATGTCGGCGGCATCCCACGCTCCTCGGATCGAGGCGACACCTGGACATCGACCGTTCCCGTCATGTTCGATGTCCACGAGGTGGCCGCGCACCCGTCCATGCCGAACATCGTTGCCGCCGCCGCCGCCGTCATCTACACCAGCGAGAGCGAATCGCTGGCCGCGCTGGAAACGCTGGTTCACATCGGCACGGGCAGCAGAATCCGATTTAGCGTCATCCGTCTCGACTTCGATAAAGCCATGGTGGAAACCCTTGCGCTTTCTGCCTTGTCGCCGAATTGGAAGTCCGAGCCTCCCGGACCGGCCACCAAACAATTAGGTGACGCGTGGGTAACAGGTGCGCGGTCAGCCATCCTCGCCGTACCGAGCGTCATCATCCCTTCTGGACTCAACTACGTTCTGAACCCGGCGCACCCGGACTTTTCGAAGATCGTTTTCGGCAAGCCGAAGCCTTTCACCTTTGATCCCCGCCTCTTGGCGTGATCGGCGGTCCCCGCTCTCCGCCTCTCGTTGCCCTCCCCTCTCAGCACTTGTGTTTTCCCGCAGCATCGACTAGAAACAGTCAGTGACTGGGACGGATTTCCGTATCGGGGTGCTCGGCTCGGGGACTGGCTCCAATTGCGAGGCGATCCTCGAAGCGTGCGCCAAGGGACGGATTCCCGGGCGCGTCGCGCTCGTATTGAGCGACGTGGCCGATGCGCCAATCCTCGAACGGGCCCGGAAACGCGGCATCGAGGCCCAGTTCATCGGCCCGAGCCGGTTCAAGACGAAGCTTGAGCCCGAACTGGAAGAGCGGGCGGTGACAATGTTGCGCGACGCGGGCGTCGAACTGGTCGCGCTGGCGGGGTACATGCGCATGGTGAAACCGCCGATGCTGCGCGCGTTCGCGGGACGGGTCGTCAACGTCCATCCGTCGTTGTTGCCGGCGTTCCCGGGGCTCCGCGCGTGGGAACAGGCTCTGCAACACGGCGCGAAGGTGACGGGCTGCACGGTGCATTTTGTGGATGACGGCGTGGATTCGGGACCGATCATCCTGCAGCAGCCGGTGCCGATTTTTGCGAATGATACGCCGCAGTCGTTGCATCGGCGGATCCAGTTGGCGGAGCATAATGTTTATCCCGAGGCGATCCGGTTGGTCGCCGAGGGCAAACTGAAAATCGAAGGCCGCGTGGTCAGGATTTTGGATTGAGAAATTGTAGCCGCACCTTTTAAGGTGCGTTGGATCGAGATGTTGTAGCCGCACCCTTTAGGGTGCGAGAATTAGTGACAGGATTTAAGATATGAGCGACAAACCGAAGAGAACGTTGCGATTCGGGTTGCCCAAAGGCAGCCTGCAGGAATCTACCCTCGCCTTGATGGCAAAGGCGGGCTGGAAGGTCTCCACGGGCAGCCGCAGCTACGTGCCGCGAACCGACGACGCGGACCTGGCGTTGCGGCTCATCCGCGCCCAGGAAATCAGCCGTTACGTCGAGCACGGGTTTCTCGACGTGGGCCTGACGGGCGCGGACTGGATCGCCGAGAACGCCAGCGACGTGCATGTCGTCGGCGAAATCGCCTACAGCAAGCAGACCACCAATCCCGCCCGCTGGGTGTTGGCCGTCCCGAATGATTCTCCGATCCAATCGGTCAAGGATTTGCAGGGCAAACGCGTCGCGACCGAGTTGGTCGAGATGACGCGCCGCTGGTTGAAGAAAAACGGCGTGACGGCGGAAGTCGAATTCTCCTGGGGCGCGACGGAAGTCAAAGCGCCCGAACTGGTCGATGCGATTGTCGAGTTGACCGAGACGGGCTCGTCGCTGAGGGCCAACAACCTGCGCATCGTCGAGACCATCGTGTCCAGTTACCCACAACTCATCGCCAACAACAAGGCCTGGGACGACAAATGGAAGCGCAAGAAGATCGAGACGATCGCCCTCATGCTGCGCGGCGCGCTCGCCGCCGAGGAAAAGGTTGGCCTCAAAATGAACATCGCCCGCGCGAAGCTGCCCGCGTTGTTGAAGGAATTGCCCGCGTTGCGCAACCCGACGATCTCGGCGTTGTCCCGCGAGGATTGGGTGGCGGTGGAAACGATCATCGACGAACGAATTGTCCGCGAAATCATCCCGCAGTTGAAAGATGCCGGGGCTGAGGGTATTATAGAGTATCCCTTGAACAAGGTGATTTACTAATGGTGGCCCAAGGTCCGGCTTTGCAACCAACAAGGAGGCCCGCATGGGCTCATTGAGGAAACGACGCAAGCAGAAGATCAACAAGCACAAGCGCCGTAAGCGCTTGAAAGCGATGCGTCACAAGAAGAGAAATCGTTAGGAGCTTTACATCGGGTCTATGTTTCGTCCGAAGGCAAGCGCGCGCGGCTACGCGGCTGCGCTGGCTATTGCACTGTGCATCTCCGGCTGCGCGACGGGTCCGTCTGGGAATCGCGGCGGCCAGGCCGGTGCCGGCGCGCCCATCGGGTTGACCCCCACCGAGGACCGCAAGGCCGAAGCCCTGGCCGAATACGCGACCGGCTATTCCTTCGAGATTCGCGGCGACCTCGATCAAGCGCTCGAACACTACGGGCGCGTGATCGAATGCGACCCGAACGACACGACACTGGCCATTCGTATCGGCCAGATTTATGTCACCGAGCGCAACGTCACCAATGCGGTGAACGTGCTGGAGTCGGCCCTCAAAGCCAACCCGAACGACGGCGAGGTGGCGTACTGGCTCGGGTTCGTCTATCGCACCGACGGCCAGAACGACAAGGCGGCCGCGGCGTTCCGTCAGGCCGTGAAGTCCGAGCCGAGCCGGGTGGACGCGCTCCGTGGCTTGCTCGAAATCCTCGTCTTGCAGGACGCCGACAAAGAGGCCCTCAAAGCGCTGGACCGCGCGTTCCACGAGAAGATCGAGGTGGGCAGTTACTGGTCGCGGCTGGGCGACTTCTATTCCGTCGTGTTCCGCCAAAAACCGTCGTGGGGACAGAAGACCGACCGGAAACGAATCCAGCAATGCTACGAGAAAGCGCTCACCTTCGATCCGGGCGACATGGACATCGAATTTCGCCTAGCCGACGCGTACACGGACAGTGGCGATTACCAGAAGTCCGCCGAGCTGTATGCGAAATTGCTGGAAAAGAACCCCGATGCGCCGCTGGTTCGCGAACGGCTCGCGGCCAATTATATCCGCGCCGACCAGAAGGACAAAGCGGTCGCTGTCCTGGAAGACATTATCAAGCGCAATCCGTTGGCGTATGCGATTTATAATGATCTGGGCGAACTCTACGGGGAATTGAACAACACCGAGAAGGCCATCTCGAATTTCCAACAGTCGTTGGTCATCAAACCCAACCAACCGGAAAACTATGCGCAAATCGCCGCCCTGCAGTTGGATTCCAAGCAGGTCGATGAAGCGTTGAAAACGCTGGCCACCTGGAAGGAAAAGTTCCCGACGGATTTTCGTGTGGCCTATTTCACGGGCCTGATCCAAACGGACCGAAAGGAGTTTCCGGCCGCGGTGGCGTCATTCGCCGATGCGGAAACGCTCGCGCGGGAATCGCCCGAAAACTCGAATCTCTCCAGCAAGTTTTACTTTGCCTACGGCGCGGCCTGCGAACGAGCCGGCGATGTGGACAAGGCCGTCACGCTCTTTCGCAAGTGCCTGCAGCTTGATCCCGAGGACCACACCGCCGCCAACTACCTCGGCTACATGTGGGCCGAGAAAGGCACCCATCTGGACGAGGCGCTCGGGTTGATCCAGAGGGCCGTCAAGCTGGACCCGAACAACGGCGCGTATCTGGACAGCCTCGGCTGGGTGTTGTTCAAACTGGGGCGGAATGACGAGGCGTTGGTGCAAATGCGGCGCGCCGTCGAGTACATGAAGGATGACGCGGTCGTCCTCGACCATTTGGCAGAGGTCCTCCTGAAACTTGGCAAGACGGACGAAGCCATCGGCGTGCTGCGCGAAGCCACCAAACTGGAGCCCGGCAACAAGGACATTTCGGAGAGGCTCCAGCAGTTGAAGGGCAATCAGTCCGCCGCGCACTAATGTGCCGGCGTCGCCCGGACGGGCGTTGCATTCGTCTGGGCCAGGCTGGGCGGCGGCACTACCAGAATTTCCAAGACCGTCGTCGCGGGGTTATTGGCCAGCGTGAGTTGAGCGGCACTGTCGAAAACAGCGTTCGTCTCCAACGGTCGTTTCCCTTCAAAACCGCCGGTTAGGACACCCACGACTCGCGCGGTGGAGGTTGCCGTCAACAGCGAGGCATTGGTGGTGACGACCGCGACCCCGGCAACCAGTAAATTCGTTGACAGTGTGGAGGAGGCGGTATTCTGCTCCATATCCAGTTTGAAGGACGCCGCAAATTCCCGCGGCACCTCCACGAAGAAGATCTGGTCGGTCGACCCCATCGATGGCGGAACCGAAATGACTTTGCCATTGCATCGGTCCGCCAGTTGCTCCGCCCGTCCCTGCACGTTCTTGAGATCCCTGGACTGGACCACGACGACTCCGCTGACTCTGGAGGGCTCGATTCCGACGCTTCGTGCCAACGTGGCAACCTCGGCGGCAGACGGCGTCGGTGTGATTCCAAGACTACCGGTCCCCCGATTAACCGCAGCCACCCTTCGTTTTGATGGGACGGCCGACTTGATGCCACCTCCGCTCGCTACGACTGCCGACTTGGTCTGCGAGCTTGGCAATTGGTAGCTTCCCGACGGGGCTTCGGACGCAACATTTGCCGTTGATCCATCTCCGCTCTCCGCTGTGGCCTGCAATTCTTGTGACGGCATGGATCCGCCTGCGGGAGCAGTCACTACCTCGTTTTCCGGGGCTGCTGCGGGCGGTGCCGGCGAAGGCGCCGGCGCCGACTCCGTCGCGGCTGGCTGCTCGCTCTTCGCTTCCATTTCCGGTGAGGGCGACTGATCGTTCCCGGAGTTCTCCGCCTGCGCGAACCGGCCGCTGGCAACCGTCTCGAGGGGTTGCTGCTCCTCCAACCGCATCATGAAAACCGCGACGGCGACCAGCGCCGCAATTTCCAGCGGCACCTTGATCCAGAATGGCCGGAACAGGGCGTCGCGCCATGTCAGTGCCTCGGGGTGGTCGCCGCGCGCGATCTTGCGGCGTACCTCGGCGAGGAATCGCGGTGACGGTTGCAGCTTCGGTAGCGCCGCCACGCCGGTGGCGAGGGTCTTCAATTCGGCGAGTGCCTCCTGGCACTGTGGGCACGATGCCAGATGCGCCCCGACCAGTTCTCGTCGGTGCGGAGCCAATTCTCCGTCCAGATACGCCGACAATTCCGGCCTGACGACGTCGCAGTCTTTCATCCGTTGGCCCTCATGTTTCATCCTGCATGCGTTGCCGCAATGCCTCCCGCGCCCGCGCGATCCGGGATTTCACCGTGCCGATGGAACAATCCAGCACGACGGCGATTTGTTCGTAGCTGAGGTTTTCGACGTTGCGAAGCACCAGCACCTCGCAGAGTTTGCGCGGCAGTTCCTCCATCCGGCGGCTGAGCAGTTCCACAAACTCGGCTTTCACCGTTTCCACGTCCGGCGCGTCGCCGCTCGCCGCCAGTTGCATCGGCACGGCGCCCTCCCCCATCTCCACCGGGCTGTCCAGGGACACGCTCGATTGGCGGCCGCGCCGTTTCCACCAGCGATACCGGTTGCGGGCAAGATTCACCACGATCTGGTGCAGCCAGGTGGTGAACTCGCATTCGCCACGAAAATTTTCCACGCTCCGATAAACCCTCACAAACGCGTCCTGGGCCACCTCGGTGGCGTCTTCCCGGTCGCGCAGAACCTGAAAAGCGACGTTGAACGCCCGCTGCTGGTGACGCCGCACCAGATCATCGAACGCCTCTTCATCGCCGGCCCGGCAGCGGTCCAGCAACTCGTGGTCGCTGGCCGTTTTCTCAGCGTCCGGTTGTATGACACGCTCCATGGCGAAAAGTTCCCTACATTAGACGACGCACAAGCCATGCCTGTTCGAGCCCCGGCCCGGGCTCATTACGAACCAAATTCCGGTTTGGCTTCCCGCGTCATCAGGTCCCGTACGGCCTGTTTGGGGGCCTTGCCCTCGTAAATAATTGCGCGCACCTGGGATGTGATGGGCACGTCGACATCCAGACGGCGTGCCACTTGCCAGGCTGATTTGGCGGTTTTGACGCCTTCGGCAACCATTTGCGTGCTCCCGGCAATCTGCTCGGCTGTTTCGCCCCTGCCCAGCCGTTCGCCGAACCCGCGGTTGCGGCTGTGGCGGCTGAAGGCCGTGACGATCAGATCGCCCACGCCGCTCAATCCGAAAAATGTGTCCCGGCGCGCACCCAATGCCACCCCGAGCCGGTTCATCTCCGCCAAGCCGCGCGTGCACAACGCCGCCTTGGTGTTGTCGCCGAAGCCAATCCCGTCGCAGGCACCGGCGGCGATGGCAATGACGTTCTTGAGCGCGCCGCCCAGTTCGACGCCAATGATGTCGTCGTGCGTGTAAATGCGGAACCGCTCATTCATAAAAACTTTTTGGGCGGTCGTCGCCAGTGTCGGATCCTTGGCGGCCACGACCACGGCCGTGGGGATGCCCCGTGCGACTTCTTCGGCGTGGCTCGGACCCGAGAGCGCGATGACCCGGTCCGTCTTCAGCACGTCGGCGACCACCTCACTCATGCGCGCCCCGGTTTCATTCTCGATTCCCTTGGCGACGCTGACCACCGGCAGACCGGGTGTGAGGAATTGTTTCAACTTCTCGCAGATGGAGCGCATCCCGTGCGAGGGAACGGCAAGCACCACCAGTTCGGCCCCGCGAAGCGCGGACTTGGTGTCGAGGGTGACCACGATTTCCTTGGGGATCTTCACCCCCGGCAGGAAGGCTTTGTTCTCACGCGCCGCCAGGATCGGATCAACTTCCGCGGGAAGCCGGCCCCACAACGCCACCTGATGCCCGTTCCCATGGAGCAAGACCGCCAGCGCCGTCCCCCACCCGCCCGTGCCGATGACCGTGACGTTCATGCCACCGCGCCCTTTCCGCCTTCTGGTTTGTGTCCGCCAATTCGATTCTCGGTTCCGGCCAACAGCCGTTGGATATTCGACTTGTGCTTGTAAATGACCACCCCGCACACGACCACCGTGAACATGAAAAGTCTCGGGTCACGCTGCAGAAACCACGTGGCGACCGGTACCACCACCGCCGCGCTGATCGATGCCAGCGACACATAGCGCCAGATGCCGAACACGATGAGCCACACGCCAAGGCCGCACAACAGCGGCAGCGTCAGAAACGCCAGCAGCGCGCCCGCGCTCGTCGCAACGCCCTTGCCGCCTTTGAACTTGAGCCAGCACGTCCAGTTGTGACCCGCGATGACGAACACGCAGCAGGTAATCTGCAGCCACAGGCGGTCGACATTCGAAAACACGAGGGGTGCGATCCAGACCGGCAGGAAACCTTTGAGGGCGTCAATGACCAGCACGGCGATGCCCGGCCCCTTCCCGAGCGTGCGCATGACGTTCGTCGCGCCGATATTGCCGCTGCCGACCTTGCGGATGTCGATCCCGCGTGATTTCCCCCACAAAAACCCCGTAGGAATCGAACCGAGAAAATACGAACCGACCGCGCTCCCGGCGAATATGAGCCACGTCATGCGCGGGACTCTAGCCGATTGCCGCGAAACGCGGCAAGCCCGATTCCAAGCACCGCGATCGCCGCGCAAGCGGCTACGAACACGTCCCCGTGCCGGGTGTAGAACGTTTGCGTGCGGTCGGCGGGCAGGGACAACTCGCAACTCAGGCTGCCTTGCACGAACGGCAGGCACCGAGACCGAATGAAACCGTGCTCGCCCACAACGCAGGTGACGCCGTTGTTCGTGGCGCGCACCAGCGGGCGGCGGTTTTCCACGGCGCGGAAGACGGCGTTGGCGAGATGCATCTCCAATTCGGGCGAGGTTTTGAACCACGCGTCGTTGGTGAGGTTGACCATGAAGTCGACGTCGCGTTGCACGAACTTCCGATACAAACCCGGCACCGTGTCCTCGTAGCAGATGACGGCGCCGAAACGAAATCCGTTCGCTACGAGAATGGTGTAGTCATCGCCGGTGCTCATGTCGAAGAAATCGTCCACGTTGTAGTCCTTGGGCCCGACCCTCTTCAACAAGGGCGCCCAGATCGACCGCAGCGGGACGTATTCGCCGAACGGAACGAGGTGAATCTTGCGGTAGACGCCCGCGATGGTGGCCTGAGGAGTGAACAGAATTGCCGCATTGTATAGCTTGGGGTAGCGATCGTCAAAGTAGCCGGTCAGCAGATAAGCCTTCGATTTCGCGAGGATGTTGGTGACCAATTCGACGGATTCCCGGTCGTTCTGGATGATCCAAGGCATGGCGGTTTCCGGCCAGATGATCAAATCCGGGCGATCGGCCAGTAACACCTCCGTCTGATCGCTCAGTCGGCTGAGAATCATCTGTTTCTCGCCGGGCTCGAACTTCAGCGACTGGGGAATATCGGGTTGTACGAGCCCCAGGCGCAGGGTGCGGGTCTTCTGTTCCTGGCCCGACCTGATCTCCCCGATCCCGTGCATGAAGGCTAGAGCCACCAGCACCATCGCGATGTAAAACTCCCAGCTCAAGCGACGCACGGGTGTGCGTTTGCTGATTTGCCGGACGAGCCGGCGAATCGTGAAATAGAAGGCGTAGTTCACGAAACACAACAGCGCGGAGACGCCGTACACACCCGTCACGCTGGCAAATTGGATAAACGGGCCGGCCTGCCATTGACTCACGCCGAGAAAGTTCCACGGAAATCCGCCCAACAGGAACCATCCGCGCACCCATTCAAGCGTTGTCCAACAGGCCGAGCCAACCACCGCGGCGCCAACGTTTCGAACAACGGAGTCATCGATGCCACTCGGCGCCGCGGCGTCTGTTCCGACGATTCGCGCGCGCACCACGGCGAAGACGACCGCCGCCGCGCCGAAATACAAGGCGAGAAATGCGATGGTCGCCACGGCGCCGGGCACGCTGACATGAACGACCCACCAGGTCGTCATTCCGAAGAACGCCAGCCCGGCGATATAGCCGCGACGGAACGCTTCACCCCACGAACAGTTCTCGACGGCGAACAAGAGCGGCACCAGGGAGAGCCAGGCCAGTTGCCCCATGTTGAAGGGTGGAAACGCCCACGCCGTCGAAACGCCGGTGATGACGGGCAGCAGCCAACGACCCAACACAACTTTCCGGTTCCAATTTCCGTCGCTCAACCGTCAACCTTTCGAGTGCCGGAACAACTGATTGGCCGTGGAAGGTTCACGGTTGGGCGGGGAACGTTCAGGCATTTCTTCCGCAGCAGTTCTTGTATTTCTTGCCGCTGCCGCAGGGACACGGTTCGTTGCGGCCAACCTTCGGCATGTCGCGACGAATCGGCGCGGTGGCTTTCTCAATGGCGTCGTGGACGACGTCCTGGCCGCCCCCCGGCGGCGGCGCGCCTTGTTGCGTGGACGGGGGCGGTTGTTTGTAGGCGGACCCCGTCGACAAATCCGGCCCGCTGAGTTGCGTGGGCAGCGCCCGCAAGAAATTCTCGAAGGCCGCCAGCGAACTGGCCGAGCGGAAGACGTTGTTGGCGATCTCGTTCTTCACGTTGTCCTGCATCTCGTCGAACATGGCGAACGCCTCGGTCTTGTACTCGACCAACGGGTCCTTCTGGCCGTAGGCGCGCAGCCCGATGCCGTCGCGGAGTTGGTCCATGTTGTACAGATGTTCCTGCCAGAGCCGATCCAGCGCGTTGAGAACGATGAGCCGTTCAATGGCCTTGAGCGCGTCGGGATTTTCGTTGGCCGCCTTCGCTTCGTAGGCGCGCTTGACCTTTTCGAGGATGACATCGCGCAGTTCCGCGGACGTCTTGCCATCCACGTGCTCTTTTCGCAGGCCGATGGGGAACGCCTGGTTCACCCACCGCAGCAAGGCATCGAGTTCCCATTCATCGACGGGCTTGTCCTCGGGGCAATACTCGATGACCCGCGCTTCGACGACCTCCTCGATGATGTCGAAAATCGCCTCGCGCGGGTTTTCCGTGTGGATGATGTCATTGCGGAAGCCGTACAGCACCTCGCGCTGCTTGTTCATCACGTCGTCATACTCAAGGGTGCGCTTGCGGATGGAGAAGTGATGCTCTTCGACGCGGCGCTGGGCGGTTTCAATGGACCGATTGAGCAAGCCATGGACGAGCGCCTCGCCTTCCTTCATCCCCAGCTTTTCCATGACGTTGCCGATCCGTCCCCCACCAAACAGCCGCATGAGATCGTCTTCCAACGACACGTAAAATCGGCTGCTGCCCGGGTCGCCCTGCCGCGCGCAACGGCCGCGGAGCTGGCGGTCGATGCGCCGGGCTTCGTGGCGTTCGCTGCCGATCACGTGCAAGCCGCCGAGGCCGGGCACGCCTTCGCCGAGCTTGATGTCGGTGCCGCGGCCCGCCATGTTGGTGGCGATCGTGACGGAACCAGGCTGGCCCGCGCGCGCCACGATTTCGGCTTCGCGCTGGTGGTATTTGGCGTTGAGGACATTGTGCGGGATCCGCTGGCGGCCCAACATGCGCGAGAGCACTTCACTGGCTTCGACGCTCACCGTGCCGACGAGCATCGGTTGCCCCTTGCGATGACGCTCGACGATTTCGTCGATGATGGCGTTGTACTTTTCCCGGCGCGTCTTATAGATGACGTCGTTCTCGTCTTTCCGCACGCACGGCTTGTTGGTCGGGACCACGATGACGCCGAGTTTGTAGATGTTCTCGAATTCGGTCGCCTCGGTCTCGGCGGTACCGGTCATGCCGGCCAGTTTTTTGTAGAGACGGAAATAATTCTGGATGGTGATGGTGGCCAGGGTCTGCGTCTCGCGCTCGATGGCCACGTCCTCTTTCGCCTCGACCGCCTGGTGCAGGCCATCGCTCCAGCGGCGGCCCGGCATGAGGCGGCCGGTGAATTCGTCGACGATCATCACCTTGTTTTCCTGGACGACGTATTCGACGTCCCGCTCGAAGAGGCAGTAGGCGCGCAGCAATTGCGCGATGTTGTGGATCTTCTCGCTGCGCTCGTCGAAGGCCTGTTGAATGCGCTGCTTTTCCTTTTCGCGCTCCGCGTCCGGTACTTGCCGGCCATCGACCTCCTGCAACGCCATGACGAGGTCGGGGATGACAAAGGCGTCGGGGTCGTTCGGATTGAGGTATTTGCGGCCTTTCTCCGTCAGGTCGGCATCGTGCTGTTTCTCGTCGATCGAAAAGAAGAGTTCCTCTTTCAGGGCGAGCATGTCTTTCTTGGTCGAATCTTTCAGCACTTCAAGTTCCGCCTGGTCCACCAATTGCCGAATCTCCGGCTCTTCCATCATCTTTTGCAGTTGCTTGTTTTTTGGCATCCCGAGCTTGACCTCGTACAGCAAGCGGCCAGCTTGGGCCCGGCGGTTGAGATCGTCGTTGGTCTTCCCGGCGTCGGTGCGGCCATCGAGCAACTGCTTGGCGTCGCTCACCAGCCGGTTACAAAACATGGTCTGCGCACGGACGAGTTCGGCGACCTGTGGCTTGTATTTGTCGTAGGCGTGGGTGGATACTGTGGACGGCCCGCTGATGATGAGCGGCGTGCGCGCTTCGTCGATGAGAATGGAGTCGACTTCGTCCACGATGGCGTAGAAATGGCCGCGTTGCACCTGGGTTTCCAAGCTCGTGGCCATGCCATTGTCGCGGAGATAATCGAAGCCGAACTCGGCGTTCGTGCCGTAGGTGATATCGCAGGCGTATTGGGCGCGGCGCACCGCCGGCGATTGGTCGTGTTGGATGCAACCGATGGTGAGGCCGAGAAACTTGTGCACTTCGCCGACCCACTCCGCGTCGCGCGCGGCGAGGTAGTCGTTCACCGTCACAAGATGGGCGTTGCCAGCGAGCGCGTTCAGGTACAACGGCATGGTGGCAACGAGGGTCTTGCCTTCGCCCGTCGCCATTTCCGCGATCCGGCCGTTGTGCAAGGCGATCCCGCCGAGCACCTGCACGTCAAACGGCACCATGTCCCATTTGTAGGGTTGGCCGCGCACGGGCCATTCTTTTCCCAGGAGACGCCGGCAGGCGTTCTTCACCGCGGCGAACGCCTCGGGCAACAGGTCGTCCAGCGTTGCGCCCTCGGCAAGCCGCTTGCGGAATTCGTCCGTTTTCGCGCGGAGCTGCTCGTCGGTGAGCTTCTGGTATTCCGCTTCGATTTCGTTGACGCGGTGCACCATCGGCCAGAGCCGCTTCACTTCGCGCTGGTTCTTCGAACCCAGAAATTTTTTCAGTATCCAGCTAACCATACCAATCTTTCGTATCGCCCGGGATGACCCGTGCGTCAACCCCGACATCGGATGTCGGGGTCAAATGTCTCGACCTGCCATCTTAGCAGACTTTCCACTTGTACGCCAAAATCTACTTTACCGTCGTTTCGGTCACGCGCCCACCACCCATTTGGCGTTGGGTTTGCCGGCCGACTCGACCTCGCGGCGCTTCGACTCGAACCCCTTGCGGCCCATCAGGCCATAGGTGTAATCCTTGCCCAGTTCGACGCCGGGCTGGTTGAAGGCGTTGATGTTATACAACTCGCCCGCGTAAGCGGTCTGCATCTCGAGGAGATAGAGCAGCGCGCCGACGGTTTGTTCATCCACGCGCGGGAGGCGGATGGCGCAGTTGGGTTTGCCGCTCTGGGTGAGCGCCAGTTCCGTGGCCCGCTGCTCGGCCTGGATCAGTTCGTTGAGCGTCTGTCCGCCGAGATATTTCACCGCGTCGAAATCGGCAAATGCGGGCGGGATCGGCACGGTCGCGTGGAATTCGTCCACCGTCAGGAATGTGACGACCTTGTCGAACGGCCCTTCCATGTACAGTTGCATGACTGAATGCTGGTCGGTGACGCCGAGCGCCTTTTCCGGCGTCTGGCCGGAGTGCACGATCCGGCCCGCGCGATCAAGTCGTTTGCCGAGGCTTTCGGCCCAGAGTTGACGGAACCAATCCGCCACGTCGCGCAAGGCGTGCGAGTACGGCATCATCACCTGGATGTTTTTGCCCTTCGCTTTGTCCATCAAATAGTGGAGGGCCGCGCCCGTCAGCGCCGGGTTTTCCCAAAGCTTTTTGGATTTCTGGCAGAGCGCGTTCATTTCCTCCGCGCCGCGCAGCAGTTTGTGGATGTCGATGCCCGTGACCGCCGCGCTGAGCAGGCCGACGGCGCTGAGCACGGAGAAACGCCCGCCCACGTCGGGTGGAATCGGCAGCGAGGTGTAGCCGAAATGTTTCACGATCTCGCGCAGTTCGCCCCGTTGCGGATCGGTGGTGATAACGACGTGTTCGACGTGGCGCTCGGGGCCGAGTTTCTTGATGAGCGCCTCGCGGAAGATAAGGAACTCGCTCATCGTCTCGGCGGTGCCGCCGGATTTGGTGATCACGTTGAACACGGTGTTGTCGAGATCGATGGCGTCCAACAACGCCGCGATGCGGTCGGGGTCGATATTGTCGGGCACGAACAATCGCGGGCCGCGCCGGGGCGGCCGGATGAGGTGATTGTACTCGGGATGATTCAGCGCGCTGTGGAGCGCGAGGTTGCCCAAGGCCGAGCCGCCGATGCCGACGACGACGAAATTGTCGCACCGCTCCTGGATTTCGCTGGCGAGAACGGCGATTTCGTCGGCGAGCTTCGTGTCATAGGGCAGCTTGCGAAACCCGAGCGCGGCTTTCTCGACCGCGTCCGCGGCGGCGACGAGCTTCGGCCCGAGCGCCTTGAGTTCGGCGTCGGCGACACCATGCTCGCCGACACGCTCGGCCATCAGGTTGTTGAAATCGTAGCGTAGATTGAGCAAGCTGCCACTCCATTTGGATAGCCAACAAACAGACATCCCTTGTTTTTACTGGCTTACAAGCCAAGCAAAAACAGTCGCCGGAATTGCCCCCGAACATTTTACAAACAAATTCTGGTTGCAGTTTAGATGAGCCACAGCCAGCAAGAGCCAAAACCAATGTTATTACTGAATGGATTATATGCCCGAAAGTCCGGGGGCTTGCAAGTTTTCATTCACAACATCTGGCGTCTGGTATGGCAGTTCCCTGCCCCAATCTTCTAGTTGAGCAATAGAAACTCGGGGATGGTGGGAATTGGGGGCTCGGTTGTCGTTGCGGTTGGGTTCTGGTAATCAGATTGACCAACCAGATCGGTTAGCAATGGGACATAATCCCGAAATAGCAAAACAAAGCCCTGCTTCATCAACTCCACCCCCGCCTGTCCCCGTCGGAGGAAGGCGGCAGTCAAGAGGTTCATGGCGACAGGGGTCTTGTCGGCAGAAGGCGGTTCAAAATTGCGGGTCGAGGGGGGGCGAGTTGGGCTTGCGAAATGGCGGGAGAGGGAGCAGGATTTGGCTAATCATCAAATGATGGGGAATGAGCACCGATACAAAATCTTCGGACGAAATCTTCCTTAGAAGATTTCTCGTCATATTCTTCACTGTTGCTTTTACGTTCTTGGGCTTGGTTGCTGCAGCAATGATAAGAGAGAGAGTGTTGTGGCCGGTTCCAAGTGACCGTAAAAAGGCGGGCGGGATTCCCGAGTTCGTCGCAGACCATTTCTCTTTTACACAGAAGTCAACATGGAGGACAAATCTTCCGCCGATATACATCGACATGAGCTCTTGGTTGGCACATCCAACGGTCGTTGTCTATACAATCACCGATAAACAACAACAGGATAAAATCCTTACCTTGGTTCAGCGATACAAGGAACAGGAAGGTCTCGGCACAATTTTGGTCGAGTTCTATCGGGAGGAACATTGGACGCCCAGTGGACGACCCCCGAATAGGCCGGAAAACCTTCTCAGGTCGGAAAGGCTTAGATAGGACTCCAGCAGTTCCTCGGCGGCGTTGCTCGGCGGCAGAGCCTCCCGCATCCTATCGGGTGAGTGGCGGCGGAAAACAATGTCATCGGTCTCCGTGACCGATGCTCAGTCTTACAAACATTTACAAACAAAACCCAGCCGATTTGCCCCGTTTTGTCCCGGTTTGCCCCGAATCGATTTTCCAAATTGCTCAATCACTCAGCAAAATCGAAAATCCGTTGCAAATGAGCAAACCGCTGCCCTCCCAGAGCGGTGGTTTATCGCAGATTCGGCGGGGTGCGGCAACCACATTTTGGCGTTCAACGCCCGACTTCGGTCTTGGCATCACGGTCATCCTTGGATACGTTGTCTTACCATGACCCCAGAAGCCGCGCTGGAAGCTCAAATCGCTCGGTACCGCCAGATGACGGGTGAGGAGCGGCTCGCGCTGGCGCTGGATTTGCACGAGCTCTCGTGCGATGTCGCGCGCGAAGGCATCCGCCATCAACATCCCGGCATCACGGACGCCGAAGTTGAACAATTGCTGCGGCAGCGTCTGGAATTGGTCACTCGACCGTGACTGAGCGCGATCTCTTGGTGGATTGCCTGCGACGGCTCAACCAAGCCGGCCTCGGCTACATGCTGACCGGCTCGATGGTCAGTAATTACTGGGGCATACCTCGCACGACCCACGACCTGGATTTTGTGATTCAATTGCCACCCTCGGATGTATCGAAGCTGGTGAGTGCCTTCCGCAGCGACTTTTTCGTGGATGAAGCCGCCATCGTTGCTGCGTACCGGCCACCGTACCAGTTCAACGCCATCGATACGCGTTCGCCCCTGAAGGTGGACTTTTGGTTGCTCAAACCTGAGCCGTTTGAACGCGAGATGTTTGGCCGGCGCCTGCAAACGACCGTGTTTGGCGAAACCGCCTGGATCGCCACCGCGGAGGATGTCATCCTGCACAAACTTTATTGGAATCGTCTAACACCCTCGGAGCGTCAGGTTGGCGATGCGGCGGGCGTGGCCACGGTCCAGAAAGACCATCTGGATGTCGAATATCTTCGGCGTTGGGCGAACGAACTGAGAGTATCCGCCACGCTGGACGATTTGCTGGCGGGACGGATCCGGCCGAAGGCGACTTAAATTGTCATCGCACTTCGACGACATCACTCAATTCAGGCCGAAAAACTGGACCGCGTTACCAGCGTTCACCGCGATCTCGACGTAGCGGGCGGTTTATCGCAGATTCGGCGGGGTGCGGCAACCACATTTTGCCGCGCAGGATGGGCAACCGGCTACAGACACCTACTAGCGAGCTTGCAGCCGCGCCAGCGCATTCTGCGCTTGCGTCAAATCCGGCTTGACCCGCAATGCCTGTTCGTAGTGTCCGACGGCTTCCCGCACCCGGCCCGTTTGCTCCAAGGCCATCCCCAAGGCGCAGTGCGCCTCGGCGTAGTCGGGCTTGATCCGCAGGGCCTGCGCGAAGTGGTCGATGGCTTCGTCGATCCTGCCCGTTTGCACCAATAGGAGCCCTAGATTGCAATGCGCCCCGGCGTAATCGGGCTTGATCCGCAGGG
>JBKQMH010000120.1:0-15034 GCA_052146795.1 Verrucomicrobiia bacterium | reverse complement strand
CTGGTACAGCTCTCCGGGACGTAGTTGTAGCCCGTCCAGTACGCCGGCGAGTACGCCCAGCCCATGTCCTGGAAGGTGTTGTCATGAATGTAGGTGTAATCCAGGTTCCCCGAGACGCCCGCCAGATCGATGCCCCAGACAATGTAATCATGGAATAAGCAGGAAGCGATGGTGAGATTGGAACTGGTGACGGAGTACGCGAATTCGATGGCGGTGTGCTGTTTGGTGAATTCGCAATTGGTGATCACCACCGAAGACGCCCCAAAGAAGATGACCCCGCCGCCGCTAATTCGGTTGTCTGACCCGCCCAACGAATTGCCATCCATCGGCTGTTGATTGAACCAGTAGCCCAGATCATGGAAGTAACAGTTCTGGATCGTCACATTGTTCATCGTGCCATAGGCGAAGATGCCGTAGCCCTGATTGCTCGGCACGCCCGTGCCGGGATCAGGCGGCAGTGACGCCGACCCGCCAATCGGACCAATCTCCAGGTTGTTGAATGCCAGATTGTTCACCGCGCCATCGTTGTAGAACGCCGCGATATACTTGGTGCTGTAGTTGTCCGTCAAGATGGCTCGTCCGGTTCCCCAGGTCCCGGCGCTGTTGGCGTCGTAGGTGATCGGCTGCCCGGCCGCCCCGTTCCAATTCAGTCCGATGCCGGTCTGGTAAACGGGGTTTCCATTGCCCGTCAGCACGTATTGCACGCCGCCCTTGAAGAACACGGTGTCGCCGGGATTGAGCGGAGTGCTGCCTGCCGCGCCAGTCGCGGCCGGGTCGCCCGGACAATGCTGCCACGCCGACGCCGGGTTTGTGCCGGCATTGGAGTCCGAGCCGCCAGCGTAATCCACGTAGTAGCCCGGCGACGCGGGAGGAGGTGGTGGGGAAGCCAAGACCGACGGAGCCGGGACCACCGTAATGCTGCCCGACCCGCCCGGCGCAAAGTTGCCGGGGAACTGGGCCAGCAGATTGTTGAACGTGTACGTGCCCGGCGCCAATGCCACGCCGTCGATCGCGACCGCGCTAAACTGGCAATTCTGATGCAGAATCATCACGCTGTCGCTTCCCTGCAACTCGAGTGCGCCCGGCGTCTGGATGTCGTAGCAGACTTCGAAAACGGACCCGGACGAGACCGTGATATCACCCGTGCCCAGCGATCCCACACCCGATCCTTTCAAATAGCCCCTACTGACCTGCCAACTGCCACTGTACGAATTATTCGTGCTTTGGATATCCAGGGGGTACAGGAGGCTGACAGTTGTCAATGCCAGGCCACCGTTGCCCGTAAGTTGTGCCGTGACCACGATCCCTCCGAGTCCCGAGACATTGCGGATAAACGAGGGGGCTGTTACTGAGACATCACCGTCAATTGTGAACACCTGATCATCGGTTTCCTGTTCCGTGTGCAGTCTCCCGCCGTTGAGAACCAAGCCGGGTTGCCCGTTCACACTGGGAAAACTTAAAACCACGTCTGTCACACCCGCGACCTTGAGCAAGCTGTCGGAATCCAATGTGAGCGAATCACCCCAGAACTCGTGGATAGAACCCGAGGATGGGGTTTGAATGATACCGCCAACGAGCACTTCGTAGGAGTTGCCGGCCGTGGGAGATACCGGTCCCGGCTCCCAGATGGCCTGATTCCAAGATTGTGTCGAGTTCTCCTGGACACTCGTCGTGAAATTCTGGGCCTGGCTGGCCATGATTGGCAGACACAGGGCGAGCAGGACGGCGATTGTGGCTGGTCTTCGTGCTGAAGAACCCTGGCGAAACTTCATTGTGACGTTGTTCCTTCCATCTCGTGGCTATCGAGAGGATCATTCCCTGGACAAGACGCTAACACACGACTGCATCGTTTCCGCTCGTCCGGGGTGAAGAGAACAACGGCGGTGGCAACAAAACAGCAGCGGCGACGTGGCCACTGAGGGTATGATACCCCTTCTCCTTGTACTATGTTATCCCAACAAACATTCCTGCTTAACATCCCCCCACATTCCCGGGCCGTTACAGCCCAAGAATCGTTGTTAGGGTAGACATCTCGCGCGAATTGTCAACACATTTCTTGTCGCCAAGCCAACTTTTTCCTTGGCCGGAGGGTTGAGGGCGAACGGCGCGCCCGACAATACGGCCCGGAATCTCCTTTTTGTGCTTTCTTCGTGGTTTCGGTAGAGGTTTAATGGGGTGCACACTTGACCGGCGTGGAAGGAAGAATAGAATATCATGATGAAACGACGCGGCTTTTTATTCGCGATGATAACAGCCCTGAGCCTGGTCGGATTCGCATGCGGAAGGGCCGGGTCCAACGAAACGAAGCCGGTTGATAAGATTGCTGACGAGGTCACGGGCACAGTATCCAGCGCAGCCCAGCCGGACGACGGATCCACCAATGGCTTTGTCAGCGAACCATTCAAGCTCGCCCTGAGAGATTGGTCGGGAGAGGTGGGCGAGTTTGCCAAGAACAGGGACAGGGCCAACGTCGTAAAGACTTATGCACTACCAAATAAGACAGTTTTCACGGGCGAAATCGACGATCAAGAGATGAATCAATGGGGGATTCTGACCCAGCCGACGGGCACACGCCAAGAGGGCGAATGGCGTCACGGCGCCGCGTACCACGTGACCGGGGTATACGTGACACCTGATGGCACCCGAGAAGAAGGGACCTGGAACCACGCGGGAACGACCAGCGGAGGGACGATCAAATGGAAAGATGGGCGCACGTACACGGGTGAGTGGAAGGTCGTCACCGGGTCGGCCGATTTGCCGGATGGCACAGGCACGATGACCTGGCCGGATGGTCGCACCTACACGGGGCATTTTCTGGACGGGAAGATGGACGGACCGGGGAAAATGACCTATCCCGACGGCAAGATCGAAGATGGCACCTGGATGCAGGGCAAGTTTATGGGCGTGAAGTAGCCAGAATCGCCCGTTTTTCCTGCGTTCCAAGCAACCGATCAGGGAACGGGTCGCAGTCGCGCAAGTTTATCCCGTGCCTGGGTGAAATCCGGCTTAATCCGCAAGGCCTGCTGGTACTGGTCGATCGCCTCGGGAGCGCGGCCCGACTGCAGGAGGGCATTTCCCAGGTTGTAGTGCGCGACGGCCGAATCCGGCATGAGACGCAGCGCTTCGCGGAGATGCCCGACCGCGTCCTCGACGTTGCCCGCCCGCAGCAAGGCATTTCCCAGGTTGATGTGCGCGTTGGCGGAATTCGGCTGGAGGCGGAGCACTTCGCGGAGATGCCCGATTGCATCTTCCACATTGCCCGCCACCAGCAAGGCATTTCCCAAGTTGCCGAGCGCCTCAGTGTAGTCCGGCTTACTCCGCAAGGCCTGTTGGTACTGGTCGATCGCGTCGTGGAGCCGGCCCGCCGACACCAGAGCATTTCCCAGGTTGTAGTGCGCTTGGGCGAAATCCGGTTTGATCCGCAACGCCTGCTGGTACTGTTCGATGGCGTCGGCCGTCCGGCCTTGCTGCAAAAGCACCGTACCCAGACTGTTGTGCGCATTCGCATTGTCCGGGTTGATTTCAAAGGCCTTCTGGTACTGTTCGATGGCCTCAGCGGACCGGCCCAAGCTGGCCAATGCATTGGCCAGGTTGAAGCGGGCCTCCAGGAAGTCGGGCTTGATCTCCAAGGCTTTCTGGTACTCGTCGATTGCCTGAGCAGCCTGGCCTCGCTCGAAAAGCACGCCGCCCAGGTTGTTACAGGCAGCGTAATTCCGGGAGGTACAGGAGAGCGCGTGAGTCCAGAGTGACATACTGTTGCGCCAATACGATGTTTGTATCGTCGCCAGCGCCATCAAGGCTGCGATCACACACAGCGAAGCGGCGCCCAAAATCAGATGGCCGCGCCGCCGGGAAGAAAACGCATCCCGTGCCGTCCACGCCACCAGCAAGCAGACACCAATCTGTGGCAGGTAGGTATATCGATCCGCCCGCGCCTGATTTCCCACCTGGAGAAGCCCGATCACCGGCGCCAGCATTCCCACGTACCACAACCAGCCGACCAATAACCAGGGACGCTTCTGTCGCAGCGAGAAGACCGCGACGGAGATACCGACCAAGAGAACCAGCGCCGAGCCGATTTTCCAAATGGGCAGATCGTTGGCGAAGAGTGGATAGAAGGGCGCGAGCCGCACTGGCCACGCCATTTGTCCCAGGTAGGCGACATAGGAGACGGCGGCGTTGCCGATCCGCAAGGCGACGGGCGCCTTCGAGATCGTGGCGACCGCTTCTCCCTGCGCACGAATTGTCACCGCACAGGAGGCAATGGACAACACAAACAGGGGGATCTTTTCGACGACCAGCGGCCGGAGCGCACTGAGTACCGGGCGGGGAGCCGTTGGTGGAATGCGACCCAACGGCCAGTAGTCCAGCAGCAACAATACAAACGGCAGCGTCACCAGCATCGGCTTGGACATCAGCCCCATCGCGAAGCAGAGCACCACCAACAGATAGCGGCCGAGCGAGAACGCGTTCCGGGCATACCGCACATACGCCGCGAGCGTCAGCATGAAAAACAACCCACTGAGCACGTCTTTGCGCTCTGACACCCAGGCGACCGATTCTACCCGCAGCGGGTGAACCGCGAACACCACAGCCACGAAGGCGCTGGGCCACAGAGCCCCTGTCATCTGCCGGAGCACCAGAAACAGCAGGATTGTCGTTGCGGCATGGAGCAACACACTGGTCAGGTGATGGCCGGCGGGGTTCAACCCATACACCTGACAGTCCAGCATGTGCGAAATCCAAGTCACGGGGTGCCAATTGCTCACGGAACACTGAGTGAACGCCCAAGTGACCCCGTGCCATGTCAGACCACTGATGACTTCCGAGTTTTCGTATACATAATCTTCGTCATCAAAATTGACGAACTCATGGTGAAGTGTCTGGCCGTAAACCACGAACACAGCTACCGCGAGCAGGAGGCAGATGCTGATGGTAACATGAGTCTGTGGTCCGCGAGCCGCAACGCTCCCGGGTCTATTCGTGATGGGTTTGCTTGCGGGGTTCACAAAGATTTGGGGTGGTAGGCAAGCCCTTCGCGATACAGTTCAAGCCGCGCCTCGGCGTCACAGACCAACTGTGTTTGGCCGGCGATGCGGGCCAGTTCGATGGCGGTTTGGGCCGTCGCGACAGCATCGTCGAACAGTCCGTTGGCGGCGTAGGCGGCGGCCAGCGTGTCCACGTACTCCGCATTCCTGTAATTCGTGAGTTCACAAGCGCGTTGCGCCAAGGCCAGGGCGCCGGCCGGGTCGCCGCCTTCCGCCGGTGCGAGCGTGGCCAACTGCCACGCGAGACGGTTTTGCATGTCGGCGGCCCCGGGCTGGATCGCCAGCGCCTGCTCGTACTGTCCCATGGCCTCCCGCGGTTTGCCTGCCAGAAGCAGCGCATCCCCGAGACTGCCGTGGGCGGCGGCGAAATCCGGTCTGATGCGCAACGCCTGTTCCCAATGCCCGATTGCCTCCTGCCGCCTGCCCACCCGCCAGAGGCTTACTGCCAAATTGTTATGAACCTCGGCATAACCCGGTTTGATCCGCAACGCCAGATCGTATTGCCCGATGGCCGCGGCGGGCCTGCCCATCAGCTCCAGGGCAAGTCCGAAATTGTAGTGTATCTGAGCGTTCTGGGGCTCGATTTGCAGCGCCTGTTCGAAGTGTGCGGTGGCTTCCGGCACCTTGCCCAATCGGCACAAGGCAATCCCCAAGTCGCAGTGCGCGTCGGCGAAATCGGGCTTGAGCCGCAATGCCTGATCGAAATGCCCGATGGCATCTTCGGCCTGACCGGTTTGCTCCAACACCTCCCCCAGTTTGTAATGCACCTCAGCGTAGTTGGGGTTGAAACGCAGGGCCTGTTCGAAGTGCCCGATAGCTTCCCGCATCCTGCCCGCCTGCAACAAGGCATTTGCCAGATTGTTGTGTGCCTCGGCGAAATCGGGCTTGAGACGCAAGGCTTGTTCCAAGCAGTCAATCGCCTGCGACAACCTGCCCGTTTGCATCCATGCCACACCAAGGTTGTTACAGGCCTCAGCATAATTGGGTTTGATCCTCAGGGCCCGTTCGTAATACGGGATTGCGTCCCCGATCCTGCCCGCATGCCACAAGGTGACCGCAAGGTTGTACTGTGCGCGTGGGTTTTGGGGACACTTCGCCACCGTGTCCTGCCAAATGGTGAGCTCTGAGATGTAATCACGGTTGCGTTGGATGGTGAGGACGGTCAACGGCACCACCACGAACCCGCAGGCCACCCATCCGAGAACGGAGCTGGATTGGATGCGGAGAAGCCGTTTCCCGAGCACAAACGCGACGACCACCACCCCCGTCACGATGGCCGCCAGCGGCAAGTACATGCGATGTTCAAACGCCGGGCTGTCCAGCGGAATGATGCTCGAACTCGGCGCCAGGATGAGAAAGAACCAGGCACCCAAAACCCCCCAGGCGGTGTTTTTTTTGCACGTCCAAGCAGTTGCCCCCAGCAGAATCACAATCACCAACGTTGGCAGCAGGATGCTCAGCCCGGTGACGGCGATGGGCCACCCGTAGTAGTCAAAACATAATGGGTACGGCCACGCGGCCAGTCGCAGATAATACAGGATCACCCCGGGCTCGGTCAGCAGATACGCCCACCAAGTGACGCCCCATACGTGTTGTGCCATTACGGATGCATTGGCGAAGGTGCCTGCCGAAACCACCATAAAACCCTGCAGGATCCAAGTGGCTGACAGCCCGAGATACAGGGGCCAACGCCGCCGCCACGCCTCGCGGAACGACCCCGAAACAAACGCGCGGTCATAGAGCATCACCATCAGCGGGGCGGACACCATGACCTCTTTGCTGGCCATCCCCAGCGCGCAGGCGCCCAGGCAGAGCCCGTACCACAGGCGGGGACGGGGGGATGCCGCTCCGCGGATGAAGCAGTACAGCGTGAGCAGATAGAACAACCCCATGATCGATTCGGCCCGTTGGATGACATACGTCACCGACTCGGTCTGCAGAGGATGCACGGTCCAGATAAGGGCCGCGGCCAAAGCCAATCCGTCGGCCGCCGCACCGAATCGTTCGCGCAGAGCCGGCTGCCGCAGCGTTTGTCGGACGATGCCAAACAGGGTCAAGCCTGCCAGGATGTGAATGGCCAGGTTCAGCGCATGATAGCCCCACACGTTGTAGCCGCCGAGCGCATAATTGACGGCCAGAGAGAAGTTGACGGCTGGTCGGGCATTAATCAACGCCGAGGACGACGGCGACAGCACATCCCAGATCGGCCACAGATGACGGATGACCGGGTTTTCCGGGATCCAATGCACGTCATCAAAGATGAATGGGCCCGTGAAACTGTTGTGATACGCCAAAATGCCAGCGGCAATTACCAACACCGGGATGAACTGGCGCAGTTTCAATCGTCCAAGAGGTTACCTCAGCTTGCCTTGTGCGACCAGTGTTTACTGCTATACGCCTCTCCCCGCTTTGGATGGTTTGCAAACCTTGCGGTTTAAACTTCCGGGGGATGCCGTTGCGCCGTCGGCAAATCTTCGGCGCGTGTCCAAGACTCGGTTGACGACGCTCACGCCCGTTCGCGTCGCCCTTCGGGTGTCGCAACGACACGGCCTCGTTTGCAACCTGGGCACGACGTGGTTGCGTCTCGCGGACTCGGCTCCAGCGCTACCCTCGCTTCGGCTCACGGGCAAGCTTGCAGTCGCGCGAGCACGTTCTGCGCTTGGTATTGCCCACAGGCATCGGGGCGATGGAGAGTTTGCCTGACATATGATCCTAGCGAGCGAAAGCGGGGCCGGTCGCCGCGTGATCCGTCTGGTGGATGGGCTCGCGATAGGCCTTCCCATCTCGATACAACCGGGCGCGCGCCTCGATCTGGTCGGCCAACGCCGCCTGGCCAGCCGCACGGGCCAAATCGATGGCCTTCTGGGCATCGGCGAGCGCTTCCTGAAAGCGACCCGTGGCCGCGCAGGCGGCGGCCAGCGTGTCCAGGTAGGAAGCCTGTGGGTGACCCACGGATTGTAACGCGCGCGACGCGAGTTGCACAGCCCAAGCGCGGTCTTGCGGCGTCGATTCCTCGCGTGTCGCCAAAAGCCAGGCAAGGTTGTTGCACGCATCGGCGTGCCAGGGATTCAGCCGGAGCGCCTCCCTGTCGTGAGCCATCGCCTCACTGATCCGCCCCTGCGACGCCAGCAGAACCGCCAGACCGCAGTGCGCGTCGGAATAATTCGGCCGGAGCCGCAGCGCCTCCTGGTAGTGAGCCAGCGCCTCCTGGGTCCGTCCTCGATCGGCCAGAATAAGGGCGATGCTGTTATGCACAGACGGTTCGTCGGGAGCAATCCGCAGTGCCTGCTGGAACTCCTTCATCCCGGCATCCGGCTGACCCGCTTCCACCAGGGCCACGCCCAGATTCTCGTGCGCCACGTACGCATTCGGGTTCTTCGCCAGGTTATCCCGCCAGAGCGTTTCATTATCCGCATACACCGTGCTCCGGCTCCACGTCGCCGCCGCCAGCGCGACGAGCACCGCGGTCCCGACGGCAGTTCGCAGGCATCGCCATCGTTCGCCCGCCCGCCGGCCGATCGTATCCACAGCAGCGACGGCCAGGGCGACCGCTCCCACCATGGAGAAGTACTGCCAGTGATCAGCCACCAACGAATAGTGATAGAAGCCCTGATCGAAGAAACCCAGCACGGGAAAGAGCGTCACCACAAAATAGCCGAGACCGAAGAGGCAGGGGCGCCCCCAACTCCCGCGCTTCCGCCAGAAGAGGGCAAAGCAGGCGACAAGCATGATTCCCGACACCCAGGAAAGCCAGCGCGACGCAGCGATCTGCCATTTCGGATACACGACGACCAGATTCAGGGGCAACAGAACCTTGGTCAGGTAAAACCACGGTACCCAGCCAGCCGCGGCCAGGCGAGGCAGGAAGCCTTCGGTGCGGAGCGTGTTTCCTCCCAACGCCCGATACTGCTGAAACCAGACGGTCGTCAACCCGAGAGCCAGCCCGAGGGCGACGTACGGCCCGGCGCGGCAGAAATCCTTCCATCGCAGCCGGCCCCGGCGCCACCAGGCGCAGCTCAGCAGGACAAAAGGCAGCATCACGACCGCAGTCTTGCTCAGCAACGCCAGCAGAAACGCCACCAGCGAAAGGGCATACCAACGCCAGCAATCGTCTTCGTCGAACCTCAAGTACCAGAGGATGGATAGCGCATACAACAGCATGGCCAGCGTGTTTTTCTGCTCACTGACCCAGGCGACGGTCGCGACGTTGACCGGATGGACCGCGAACAGGGCGGCGGCGACCCACGCGCCGCGAATCCGCAGCCGTTGCAGGATCAACCAGACCAGAACGGCATTGGCGCCATGCAACAGCAGGTTGACCACGTGGTATCCCGCCGGGTGGTCGCCCCACCAATGCCACTCGGACCATAACAAGGTCCAACTCAGCGGATAATAGTCCGAGGCCTCCGTCGTGAACCAGAACCGGTACAGCCCGTCGGGCGCTTTGAGCATCCGGTTCCTCAGTATGAGGGTGCCATCATCGAAGACAAACCCGGCGCGCAGGGCGGGCAGGTAGGCGGCGACGGTTATCAGAACCATCAGACCGGCCTTCAGGATAAACGTCCGCCACGGCACGTCCTCCGTGTTGCCCATGGGCATCGCGGCGATGGTGAGTTTGCCTTCTGCTGAAGCCACGAAACGAACTGTATTGACGAGCGGTGGAAAAGACAAGACTGAGGGTGGGGCGTACCCACCCCCAGCCCCTCCAAGGAGGGGAATAGAAAACGGCGCGGCGAGAAGCGCACCTTGAAAGGTGCGGCTACGGGAGGGGCGGCGGGAGGCACTGTGCCATCGCGACCGCAAGCAGGGACGCTTGCGCTACCGGGCGGAATAAGCTCGACATCCCTGCCAGAGTGATACTTCTATCTGTCGCATGCCCTTTGAAATCCAGCGAAAGCCGGAGGCGCTCGGAGGGAATTCTCAGTGGATGAGGTTTGGGGTCCTTGGGGCCGTGTGCGCGCTGGTCATCGCGGTGTACGCTGGCACGGCCCATTCGGGCTTATTGGAATCGCTGAGCCTGAATGCGGCTGACGGTTACTACAATTTATTGGTCCAGGGTTTTCGCGCCGGCCAACTCAGCCTGAAAAAAGAGGCGCCGCCCGGTTTCGCGCAGCTCGCCGACCCATACGACCCGATCACCAACAGACCCTATCGGCTCGCGTCCAACCGGCTGCACGACCTGGCGTATTACAAGGGGCGGCTTTATCTCGACTTTGGGGTTACACCCGTCCTGATCCTGTTCTGGCCGTTCGTCGCACTGACCGGTCGCTACATTTTTGACGGACAAGCCGTGGCGATCTTCTGCACGATCGGTTTCCTGACCACTGCGGGGCTGCTGCGCGCGTTGTGGCAGCGCTACTTCCCCAAAGTGAGCATCCGGGTGGTTGCGGCAGGCGCGCTGCCGCTCGGCTTGGCGACGCTCGCGCCGGTGATATTGCCGGCCTCCGATGTTTACGAAGTGGCGATCAGTTGCGGGTATATGCTGACGATGCTGGCCTTGGCGGCGATTTGGAAGTCGTTGCACGAGCCGGAGCGGAGTGGCCGGTGGTTGGCGGCGGCGAGCGTGGCGTACGGTCTGGCGGTGGGGGCGCGACCCAACTTACTCTTCGGTGCGGTCATCCTGCTGGTGCCGGTGGTTCAAGCGTGGCGGGAGCGCCGGCAGATTTGGACTGTGCTCGTGGCGGCGATGGGCCCGATCGTACTCATCGGGTTGGGGCTGATGATCTACAACGAACTGCGATTCGACAATCCGTTCGAGTTTGGCAAGCACTACGTATTGCGCGAAATCCGCCAGGCTACCCAGCAGTTTTTCAGTCCGCGTTATTTCTGGTTCAATTTTCGGGCCGTCTTTCTGGAGCCCGCGCACTGGAGCAGTCGTTTCCCTTTCGTCGAGGAGGTCGCCCTGCCGGCCCAGCCATCCGGCCACTGGCCGGTTGAGAGTCCCTTCGGCATCCTGACCAACATTCCGCTCGTGTGGCTGGCGCTGGCCGTACCACTGGCCTGGCGTGGTCGTTCCGCAGAGGTGCGTTCCGCCTTGGGCGCGTTCACGACGGGAGTGGCCCTGTTTTTTGGGATTTGCGCGTTGACCATTTGCTTCTTTTGCCAGGCAACTTGCCGCTACGAGGTGGAGTTTCTGCCGGCACTGGTACTGCTGGCCGTGGTCGGCATTCTCGGATTGGAGCGCGCGCTGGCCCCGACCCCGACTTCTGAGTCGGGGCAGGTCTCGGAGTCGGGTCTGGCTGACCGGCTGGTCTGGCGGCGGGTCGCGCGCTGCGGTTGGGGCATGCTCCTAGTGTTCTCGGTGGCTTTCAACCTGTTCGCGAGTGTCGGGTCTCGCGCCAAGGCCCACTACAATCTGGGAAATGTCTTGTTCCACGCCGGCAAGGTGCCCGAGGCAATTGAACAATACGAACGCGCGTTGCGGCTCAGACCCGACGACGCCAAGGCGCAAGACAACCTCGGGTTTGCCCTGGCGGAGATGGGCAAGCTGCCAGAGGCGATCGGGCACTACGAACAGGCGCTGCGGATAAAACCTGATCTGGTGGAAGCCCAAAACAACCTTGCCTGGGTGCTGGCAACGCTTCCACCAGCGGAAGGCGGCGACTCTGTTCGGGCGGTGGTTTCGGCGCAGCGAGCCTGCGAGCTTTCCGGTAATCGTGTGCCGGGTTATCTTGATACATTGGCTGTCGCCTATGCCGCCGCCGGTCGATTCGATGCCGCCGTCGCCACGGCCCAGAAAGCCATCGATCTGGCACGGGCTGACGGGCAAGCTGCATTCGTGAAGGAAATCGAGGCGCGGCTCGAGTTGTACCGAAGCGGACACGCTTACCGCCGGCCTGTTGACGAAGCCGAACCACATAACCCTTGATACAAGGCGGGTGCGTTAGACCAGCCGTCCAACCGGTAACAATCAGTCTGTGGCCTGTGGGCCCTAGAGAGATCCTCTCCGATCGCGTTCTCGATTGAGAGTGGACGCCGTTTGTGGTTGGATTCATTTGCATGAAGATCAGCCGGACAAAACCGGTCGGAATAGCCCTGGTGATTTTTGCAGCCACCATCTGGCTGTTTTGGCCGAGCGTCCACGGCGAGTACTTGGCAGGGGATGACATTGAGTACCTGCGGCAGTCGGAGCGATGGAACGGCCTGACGTGGAACGCCGTGAAATGGGCGTTTACGTGCACGGACGATTACTATCAACCCTTGGTGCGGCTATCCCACGCTGCGGACTACCAGATGTGGAGAAAGAATGCAGCGGGTCACCATGCGGCCTGTGTAGTGGTACACGCGCTCAATGCGGTGCTCGTGTTCGGCTTCCTCTGGACGCTCTTGGGGGCGGCGGCGTTGAGCACTGGCGAGCGGTTGATGGTAGCCTTGTGGGTGGCGGTGGTATTTGCGATTCATCCGTTGCAAGTGGAGTCGGTGACGTGGATTTCGGGACGGACGCAGGTGTTGTGCACGACGTTCGGAATCGCCTGCTTGTGGGCCTACGCCGCAAGGTCGCGTCGTTGGGTGGTGTGGGGTTTCTTCGTGCTGGCTGTATTGTGCAAACCCATGGCGATATCGTTGCCCTTTGTCATGCTGGCGATCGATTACTACCCACTACGGCGCCACGAGCGGCTCGGCTGGGGCCGGTTGGCGTGGGAGAAGGCGGGGTGGATCGCCATCGCTGGAGCGGTGGGGTTGGCGACGATGGTCACCAAGTCACACAGAGGTCAGGTGATTCCATTGGCGACGGTCCCGCTCTCCCAACGTGTGCTCCTAGCGTCCGAGAGCCTGACGTTTTATGCATTGAAACTGGTCTGGCCGTCGCATTTGTTCCCCGTATATCATACAAGTTTCGACCTCTCTTTCGACCAGTGGCCGGTGTTAGGGTCGGTGCTCAGCGTCGTCATGATCACTGCAGTGGTCGTAGCTGAAAGACGACGGGTGCCGATGCTGGCGGCGGCATGGGGGGCGTACGTGATGCTGGTACTTCCGGTCTCCGGGTTGGTGCCGTTGGGCGTGCAGGTCGTGGCGATGCGGTTTGCCTATGTGGCGATACTGCCACTACTGATGGCGGTGGGTGGAGCGGCGATGTGGGCGTGGCGGTGTTCGAGGACAATCGCACGCGTCGCGCTGATTGGCCTGCTTGCAGTCCAACTGTGCGTCTTCGGAGCGTGCACTCGCAGGCTGATACCGGTTTGGCACAATGATGAGACTTGGTGGCGAGCAGTGCAGTCGAACTTCCCGGACTCGGCAGTTGCCAATAAGGCGATGTCGGCGATCTTGTTGAACCAACACCGAGCAAGCGAGGCACTCGAATACGCACGGCGGTATGCCAAAATCATGCCGCAACTGTGTGAGTCGCACACAGCACTGGGGTTTGCCCTGGAAGAGCTGGGCAAGCTGCCGGAGGCGATCGAGCAATACGACCAGGCGCTACGGATCAAACCCGACGACGGCGAGGCGCAAAACAACCTTGCCTGGGTGTTGGCCACCCTCCCGCCGGCGCGAGGAGGCGACCCCGTTCGGGCGGTGGCGTTGGCCGAGCGGGCATGCCAGCACACTGACAATCCAGCGGCCAACTATCTTGACACATTGGCGGTCGCCTATGCCGCGACCGGTCGATTCGATGCCGCGATCGCCACCGCCCAGAAGGCCATCGATCGGGCCCGCTCGGCCGGGCAGGCTGAGTTGGTAAAGGAAATCGAGGCGCGGCTCGAGTTGTACCGAAGCGGACACGCTTACCGCCAGGCTGTTGATGAAGCCGAAACACACAACCCCTGATACAAGGCGGAAAAGCCACACGCGCACCTTAAAAGGTGCGGCTACAAAGACGGCGGCACGGCACGGTGAGCGACCGGGCACTACCGGGGACGGCTGGATACCCCGACACGACATGGGGCATCCAGCCCTACAATGCGGAAGGGGGGCGGCCGGGGTAGCGGGGGCTGGGGTGCTTGTCTGACCGGGCGTGAAACGCTATGATTGAACCGATGGCAGCACCGACGGCAAACAATGACGTTGCTGTGCATGTCGACTTCGCGCATCAGCCCTGGCTCCTGGCGCTGGCATTGGTGGTCGCCACGGTTGCCGTTTACCTTCCGGCGCTGCGCGGCGGATTCGTCTGGGATGACGAACTGCTGCTTACGGGCAATCGGATGGTCCAGGCACGCGACGGGCTGTATCGGTTTTGGTTTACGGCGGAGGCCCGGGATTACTACCCGCTCACATCGAGTTTCTGGTGGATACAGTGGCGGCTGTGGGGAAAAAACACTGCGGGCTGGCACACGGTCAACGTCCTGTTGCACGCGGCCAATGTCGTGCTGGTCTGGATGGTCCTTCGGCGCCTGAGAATTCCAGGCGCCTGGCTGGCGGCGCTGTTGTTCGCTGTCCATCCGGTGAACGTGTCCACCGTGGCCCAGATCAGCGAGCAGAAGAACACACTCTCGATGCTGTTCTGCGCGGTGGCGGTCCTGCTGTATTTGCGGTTTGACGAAGGCGGTGGCTGGCGGTGGTACGGCTGGTCGTTGGTTGCGTTTCTGCTGGCCCTGCTCAGCAAGACGGCGGTGGTGATGCTGCCGGTGGTGCTGCTGGGATGCGTCTGGTGGTTGCATGGCCGGCTGCGATCCAAGGACTGGCGGCGCACCGCGCCGTTCTTTACCCTCTCCGTCCTCCTGGGACTGACGACTCTGTGGTTTCAGTATCATCGGGCCCTGAATGGACAGGACGTCCGGCCCGGCGGGTTGTTTACCCGTGTGGCGGTCGCCGGTGTAGCGCCGTGGTTTTATCTCTCCAAAGCGGTCCTGCCGCTGGATCTTTGCCTGATCTACCGCCAGTGGTACCCGGAAACGTGGGGTTGGAGCGGCTGGCTACCGGGGATCGCGTTGGCGGGAGGTTTTGCGCTGCTGTGGTGGAAGCGCAACGGCTGGGGCCGTCCGCTATTGTTTGGGTTCGGGTACTTTGTCGTGATGCTGTTCCCGGTGCTGGGGTTTTTCGACCAGGGG
>JBKQMH010000119.1:0-21848 GCA_052146795.1 Verrucomicrobiia bacterium | reverse complement strand
TGTCGAACCGCAGAAAACACCACACAGCCAGAAAAAAGAACAATCCCGATTGCGTGTTCTTGAGTTCGGTGATCCACGCCACCGATTCGACGTTGACCGGGTGGAGCGCCCACACCATCGCGGCCAGCCATGCCGCGGGTATTCCCAAGCGGCGCAAGATGAAAAAGACCAACACACCGTTCCCGGCATGAAGCAGGACATTCACCAGGTGATACGGCATCGGATGCAGTCCCCAGAGCCGCCGATGGACCCAGAAGGTTGTCAGGGTCAATGGGTAGTATCGGCCAACGGCCAACGATGACCAAATCATCTTCAGGCCATGGGGTGCGGTCATGGCCGGGTTGGCGGTCAGGTGATCGTCGTCATCCCAGATGAAGCCGGCATGCCATGTGGGCTGGTACGCCACGAAGGTGACGACCACCAAGACCAACGCCAGGAGCCAGGGGCGGCGCGCGAAGTACGCTTCCGGTGCGGGGGACGACATCGCCGTCTCTTGATGCGGAACATCACCGTTTGACTTCCGTCTTGTCATCGAGTCGATACTAGCATGGCGCCATTACGAAAAAATAGAACGGCGTTTCCCCTTACTGGCCAGCATGCAGTCGCGCGAGCGCGGACCGCGCTTCGGCAATATCGGGTTTGATCCGCAGCGCCTCCTCGTAGTGGGTGATCGCATCTTGCACCCGGCCCACCTGCTCCAAGGCAACCCCATAGTTGTAGTGCGCCTCAGCGAAATCCGGCTTGATCCGCAGCGCCTGTTTGAAGGAGGCGATGGCTTCCTCGACCTTACCCGCGTGCGCCAACGCGGTTCCGAGGTTGTTGTGTGCCTCGGCAAGATCGGGATTGATCCGCAACGCTTCCTCGTAGTGGGCGATCGCATCTTGCACCCGGCCCACCTGCTCCAGGGCAACCCCACAGTTGTAGTGCGCCTCAGCGAAATCCGGCTTGATCCGCAGCGCCTGTTCATATTGCCCGATGGCATCGCTGACCTTCCCCTCCAACGAGAAGGCAGTTCCCAGATTGTAGTGCGTCTCAGCGTCATCGGGCTTGATCCGTAGCGCTTGCTGGTACTGCACTTTCGCCTCCGGCAGCCGGCCGAGCTGGACCAAGGCATTCCCCAAGCTCTCGTGCGCGTTAGCGTACTCCGGATCAATCCGCAACGCCTGCTGGTAGTGCCCGGACGCCTCGGAGGCTTTGCCTGCCTGGAGCAGTTGATTGCCCAAACCGGTCTGTCGCTCGGCAGCGTGCTCAACGCCCGCCAACAGGTTGAACGCCACCGAGAAACCCAGCAGCAGGCCCCAACCCCAGCGCACCGCACGCCGCCGGACCGGCCGCTCAGCCTGCCCCGACTCCGAGGTCGGGGCCAGTGCGCGCTCCAAACCCAAGATGCCAATCACCGCCAGCAGCACCAACCCAGGCAGGAAGTCCACCTCATAGCGGGCACACGCACCGTAGAAGAGGCCCACGGTCAAGGCGCAAATCCCCGAAAGCAGGGCCACCGCCGTCACAAACCAGCGCGAGACCTCGCCCGCCGGCTCGGATCGACTCCGCCACGCCAGCGGCACCGCCAGCGCCAGCCATACCAACGGGATGTTGGTCAGGACGCCGAACGGGCGTTCCGGAACGCTATGACCCGCCGGAGCGGGCGGCATGACGATTCCCTGCACGAACGGCGAGCGAGCCGTCCAGCGCACCGGCTCCAGAAAGTAGACCCGGAAATTGAACCAGAGATAATGCAGGCTGAAGAAGTGCCGCGCCATCTGCCGCTCGGCGTGCAACTGGTAATGTTGCCCAAATTCAAACGGATTGTTGAACCGCAGGGCGTTGTACAGCATCAGCCCCAACCCGATGAGCACGATCGGACCGGTCGCCGCCATCAGCAGAGCCAAAATCCTCCGGCGTTCACGCCATGCTTGGACCACCGGCACCAGCAGGATCATCGCGCCGAACAGCAACGAGGGCCGCGCGCCAACCGCCAGCCCGTAGGCCGCACTCGCCGCCATCAGCCACCAGCCCCTCCGATCCGTCTCGTGCAAGGCGCACCAGATCGCCCCCAGCGCCACCATCGTCAGCATATACCCGCAACTGATCGGCACTTCCCAGACATCGGACTGCGACAACAGCACCGGCACGCCTGTCGCCAGGCCCTGCGCCAGCACGCAGACCACGACCACCCCAAGGCTCACGTCCGCAAAATAGCGCCGCCACAACGCGCGCAGCAGACCCACGCTGGCCAGAAAACCCACGCTACAGAAGATCGCCACCGCCTGCCGGTTAAACAAGTAGTGACCGGTCAGCGCGGCGAATGGCCAGAATAATATCAACGCGGGCGTAACCCCAAAATACAGGTAGAGCCGGCCCTTGTAGTAACTGAGGTCGAGTACCCCAGGATTTCGAAGAGACGTGGACAGAACGTACGGGTCGGCGAGTTTCGCGAGTGCGGGCGGCGCCTCTTTTTTCACGCTGAGCTGGCCGGCGCGAAAGCCCTGCACCAACAAATTGTAGTACGCATCGGCCGCATTCGAACTCCCCAGTTCGACCATGCCCGGTTGAACCACATACGCGTACACCCCGATGACCAGGGCACATACTCCGCCCAATACTTTCCAATCATTCTTCATCGGTCGGGCGATCCTTAGCGCCCGAAGTGAGTTTCCAGTGCAGGGGACGACACCACCGCCGTCTCTTGATGCGGAACATCAACGTTTGATTTCCGTCTTGTCATCGATCCGATAGTAGCATGTCGCCATTACAAAAAAACAGAGCGGCGTCTCCTCTTACTGGCGGGCCTGCAGTCGCGCGAGCGCGGTCCGCGCCTCGGCGAAATCAGGCTTGAGCCGCAGCGCCAGCTTGTACTGTGCAACCGCCTCCGGCACCCGGCCCACCTGCGCCAGCGCGTTTCCCAGATTGGCGTGCGCCTCGGCAAAGTCGGGCTCAATCCGTAGCGCCTGCTCCAAGTGCTCGATTGCCTCCGGCATTCTGCCCGCCTGGCCCAGGACGGTCCCGAGGTTGTAGTGTGCCTCGGCAAAATCGGGCTCGATCCGTAGCGCCTGCTCGAACTGGGCGATGGCGTCCTCGCGCTTGCCCGCTCGCTCCAGGGCGATCCCGAGATTGTAATGCGCCTCGGCGTACCTGGGCTGGATCCGCAACGCCTGCTGGTAGTGGGCGATGGCGTCCGTGATCTCACCCGTCTGCGCCAACGCGGTCCCGAGATTGTTGTGCGCCTCAGCAAGATTGGGGTCGATCCGCAGCGCCCGCTCCAAATGCTCCCTGGCTTCCGGCATCCGTCCCGATCTCATCAAGAGATTGCCGAGGTTGTTGTGCGCCTCGGCAAGATCGGGATTGATCCGCAGGGCCTGCTCGTACTGGACAATTGCCTCCGGCACCCGGCCCGCCCGTGCCAGAGCGTTTCCCAGATTGTTGTACGCCAGCCACGCACCCGAATTCTTTGCCACGTTGTCTCGCCAGAGTGTTTCATTGCCAGCATACACGCAGTTCCGACTCCACGTCGTCGCCGCCAGCGCCATGAGTAACGCGGTTCCGGCCGCCGCTGTCCAGTACCCGCGTCGTTCGCCCGCCCGGTGGCGGACCTCATCCACGGCGGCGACGGCCAGTGCAATCACTCCCACCATGGAGAAGTACTGCCAATGGTCCCAACGATCGGCGACGAACGTCAGCCGATAAGGTCCTTGTTTCAACAGTCCCAATACCGGGAACAGCATTACGACAAAATACCCGAACCCAAACAACAGCGGACGTCCCCACGTCCGTCGCTTCCACCAAAAAACCAGGAAACACGCTATCAGCGCCGCACCCGGCAGGTAGGAAACCCACCGCGACGTATCGATCTGCCACTTCGGATAAGCGGTCATCAGATTGACCGGCCAAAGCGCCTTGCCCAGGTAAAACCAAGGGGCGCATCCGGCTGCGGCAAGGCGAAACGCAAAGCCATCCGTCCCGGGCACAGGTTTTCCCCAAGGCAGGCGGTACTGGTACCACATGGTGACCAATCCCATGACCAGGGAAAGGGCAAAAAACGGCATGTTACGCAGGACATCCTTCCGGGTGACCCGTCCTCGCGTCCACCACACGCAACCCCACAGCACCACCGGGAGCATGACCACGGCGGTTTTGCTGAGCAGGGCCAGACAGAATGCGCCCAACGAACCAGCGTACCAGCGCCAGTCGCGCGTTTCGTCAAACTGCAAGTAGAGCAGGATCGCCAAGGCGTAAAAGAGCATGGACAGCGTGTTTTTCTGCTCGCTGATCCAAGCGACGGTGGCGACGTTGACCGGATGAATGGCAAACACGAGTCCCGCCAGCCAAGCCCCCGGAATCTTGAGGCGCCGCAGGATCGTCCACACCAGGATAGCGTTGACGGCGTGCAGCAACACGTTGACCACGTGGTAGCCCGTCGGGTTGGTGCCCCACCATCGCCACTCGAGCCACCACAAGCTTGATGTCAGCGGATAGTAATCGGGCGCTTCGGTCGTAAACCAGAACCGATACAGGCCGTCGCTAGCTTTAACCATCGAGTTGCCCGTAATCAGGATGTCATCATCAAAGACAAACCCGCCGCGTAGAACCGGAAAATAAACTGCAAACGTGACGATTACCAATACCAAAGCCAGGAGCCGGGATCGACGCGCGAGCCGGACGTGCGGGGCGGAAGTCAACGCCGCCGCCCGTTGATGCGAAGCGTCATTGTTTGGCCTCCATGCCGCCATCGATTCCATCATAGTGTTTCACGAACGGTTAGACAAGGATCGCGCGTCAATGGCGGCTTCCTCGCTGGCCACAGGCCGACCGACAGGGGTACACGCCACTGGATCAGCGGGTGCTGGGACTCGTCACTCCCGTGGACGGACTGTAAGCATGTCCGTGACGATACAACTCCAGCCGGTCCTCGATTTCTTTCACCAATTCTGCTTGTCCGTCAGCGCGGGCCAGATCGACGGCTTTCTGGGCGGTGGCGATGGCATCGCCAAAACAGCCAGCCGCCGCGTAGGCCGATGCGAGGGTGTCCACGCACACGGCCGATTTGTTGGCGGTCAATTGGCAGGCTCGCTGCGCCAAACTGATGGCGCGAATTGGGTCGCCTCCTTCTGTTGGCGGGAGAGTGGCGAGGACCCAAGCCAGATTGTTCTGCGCCTCGACCAAATCCGGTATTATCTGCAGGGCTTGTTCCAAGTGCGTCACTGCTTCTTGAGAGTTGCCGGTCGCGATGAGACCAGCGCCCAACTCGCTCTGTGCGCTGGCATTCTTGGGGGTAATCTCCAGCGCCTGCTGGTACTGCACAATCGCCTCCTGCGTGCGGCCGAGTTGTGCCAAGGCAGCTCCCAAATTGTAGTGCGTCGTGGCGTCATCGGGCTTGATCCGCAGTGCTTGTTCCCACTGCCCCACTGCCTCCTGCATCCGGCCCAGTCGTGCCAGGGCGACTCCCAGATTGTTGTGCGCCTCCGCGTTATCGGGGTTGATCCGCAAGGCCTGCTCGTAGTGCGCAATCGCCTCCGTCACCTTTCCCTGATTCTTCAAAATGAGTCCCAGATTGTTGTGCGCGTCATCGTAGTCGGGCTTGATCCGCAACGCCTGCTCGAAGTGGGTGATGGCTTCCTCGATCTTGCCCGTTTGCCCCAAAGCGGCCCCCAGACTGTTGTGCGCCACGGCGTAATTGGGGTTGATCCGCAGGGCCTGCTCGTAGTGGGCGATGGCTTCCTCAATCTTGCCCGCTTGCTCCAAGGCCGACCCAAGGTTGCCGTGCACAACAAAGTCATCGGGCTTGATCCGCAGCGCCTGCTCGAAGTGGGCGATGGCTTCCTCGATCCTGCCCGTTCGCGCCAGAGCCTCTCCCAGATTGTTGTGCGCCTCGGCGTAATCGGGGCTGATCCGCAGGGCCTGCTCGTAGTGGGCGATGGCTTCCTCAATCTTGCCCGCTTGCTCCAAAGCAACTCCCCAATTGTAGTGCGCCATGGCGAAATCGGGCTTGATCCGCAACACCTGCTGGTACTGCGCAATCGCCTCCTGCGTCCGGCCGAGTTGCGCCAGCGCATCTCCCAAATTGTAGCGCGCCTCGGCGTAGTCCGGCTTGATTCGCAGGGCCTGCTCGAAGTGTTGCATGGCTTCCTGGATCTTACCGATTTGCAACAGGGCAATCCCCAGGCTGGTGTGCGCCTGCCAGGCGCCAGGACTCTTGGCCACGTTGTCTCGCCAAAGTGTTTCTTCGCCAGCATACACACCGCTCCGTCTCCACGTGGCGGCCCCCAGCACCAGCAATACCGCCACGCAAGCCACGGTTCCGGCATACCGCCCTGGTTCGCCCATGCGGCGGCAAACCGATTCGCCGGCGGCGACCGCCAGGGCGATGGCGCCGATGATGGAGTAATATTGCCAGTGATCGGCCACCAACGAGAAGCGGTAAAAACTTTGTTCTAAGAATCCCAACACCGGGAAAAGCGTCACGACAAAATAGCCCAGCCCAAAGAACCATGGTCTTCCCCACGTGTGGCGCTTCCACCAGAAGAGTGCGAGACTGCCGATCAAAACCATTCCGGGCACGTACGACACCCAGCGCGAAGCATCGATCTCCCCCTGGGGATAAATCACCATCAGGTTGGCTGGCAGCAGGGCCTTGTACAGGTAGAACCAGGGTACCCAGCCCGCCGCGGCGAGACGAAAGGGGACACCCACCGTGCGAAACGGGTGTCCTCCCATTGACCGATAATACTCACACGAGATGTTCACCAATCCCATGACCAGGGAAAGGACAAAAAACGGTATGCTGGAGAGGACGTCTCTCACCCGCACGGTGCGATGCAACCACCAGACAAGGCCCAACAACACCACCGGCAGCATCACCACCGCCGTCTTGCTCAGCAGGGCCAATACAAATGCCGCCAACGACAAACCGTACCAGCCCCAACGGCTTTTCTCGTCGAATCGCAAATACAGCAGAATCGCCACCAGGTAGAACAACATCGACAGTGTGTTCTTTTGTTCGCTGATCCACGCCACCGTGGCCACGTTGACCGGATGGACCGCAAACACCAGGGCCGCCAGCCAGGCCCCCGGACTCTTGAGGCGCCGCAAGACCATCCAGACCAGCACGGCGTTGGCGGCGTGCAGCAACATGTTGACCACGTGGTAGCCCGCCGCGTGGTCGCCCCACCATCGCCACTCCAGCCACCACAGGCTCTCCGTCAGCGGATAGTAATCTTGCGCTTCCGCCTTGAACCAAATCCGAGAAAGCCCGTTGCTCGCGTGAATCAGCGGACTGTTGATGATCAGGACGTCGTCAAAGACAAAGCCGCCCCGCAGTGCCGGAAAGTAAGCCAGAAATGTGACGATCACCAAGACCAAAGCCAGAAGCCAGGGGCGGCGCGCGAAGCGGGTTTTCGTTGCCGGGGACGACGCTGCCGTCTCCTGATGCGGAGCATCATCGCTGGGGTTCGGCTGTGTCATCGAGCCGATAATAGCATGTCACCATTACGAATAGACAGAACCGCCTTGCCCAGATGGTCCGATTCCGATAACGCCGCGGAGCTTCGCCGCCGCTTGGCACAGGGAAAGGACAGTTGTGTTGCAAGACGATGGTCTGTTAGTAGTTGAGAGGAGAGAAGCTGAATTCAACCGCCGCGATGAAGCCCCGAAACGGTTTCGGGACCAGCGTGGCCTTCCAACGAAGATTGACAGGGTGCTGATGAAAATTCTTTTGGTCGCAAGCGAGATGACGCCGTACGCCAAGACGGGCGGGCTGGGCGACGTGGTGGGCGGGCTGGCGAGCGCGCTGCGCGAACGCGGACACGAGGTCACGTGTTGTCTGCCATTCTACCGCTGCGCTCGCGAGGCCGCGCCCGGGGCGAAGCCGATCGGACTCACCTTGAGCGTCCCGCTCGGCAGCCGGGCGGTGACGGGCGACGTGCTCGAATGGACGCAGCCCGATGGCGTGCGCGTGTTGTTTATCCGCCGCGATGAATTTTTCGACCGCTCGGAGTTGTATACCACCAGCGTCCACGACTACGAGGACAACGCGGAACGATTCTTGTTTTTCTCGAAAGCGGTGGTGGAATTGCTCGGCTACACGCGCTTCCGCCCGGATGTGGTGCATTGCCACGACTGGCAGACGGCGTTCGTCCCGGTGCAACTGAGTCACAAGACGCAAGCCGGGACGCTTGCGCCACCATTGCCCAAAACGGTGTTGACGATCCACAACATCGCCTACCAGGGAATGTTCTGGAGCCTGGATTTTCCGCTGACGAATTTGCCCGGCGAGTTTTTCACGCCGGACACGCTCGAGTTCTACGGCCAGATGAACCTGCTCAAGGGCGGCATCGTTTTCGCCGATGGTATTACCACGGTCAGCCCGACGTACGCCGAGGAGATCCAGACCACCGAAGGCGGGTTCGGACTCGACACGGTGGTCGCGACGCGGGGCGCGAACCTGCACGGGATCATCAACGGCGTGGATTACGCGCGGTGGAATCCCGAAACCGATCCGCACCTGCGTCAGCGGTACGGGCCGGGAGATTTGAGCGGCAAACACGCCTGCCGCGCGGACCTGCTGAAGACGCTCAGGATCCGGGCCGGTGCGACCGAGCCCGTGGCCGGGTTCGTGTCGCGATTGACCGCGCAGAAGGGCGTCGAGATCCTGGCGGGCGCGCTGGAGGACCTCGTGGAGTCCGGACTGACCATCGCAATTTTGGGAAAAGGGGAGCGCGCCTATGAAGAGATGTTGACGGACGCGCCCAGACGGTTCCCGGGCCGGGTGGCGGTGCGGATCGCCCACGACGAAGAACTGGCCCACCAGATTCAGGGGGGCGCGGACATGCTGTTGGTGCCGTCGCATTACGAGCCGTGCGGGTTGACGCAGTTGTACGCGCTCAAGTACGGGACGATCCCCGTGGTGCGGGCGACAGGCGGCCTGGACGACACGGTCCAGGCGTACGACCCGCGGACGGGCCGTGGAACCGGCTTCAAATTTGCTCCCTATACGTCTGCGGCATTGGTGGGGGCCGTGCGCCAGGCGATTTTGCTCCACAAACAGCCGAAGAAATGGCAGAAGTTGATGGGTCACGCGATGGCCGGCGATTTTTCGTGGCGGGCCAGCGCGCTTGAATATGAAAAATTGTACGCCGCGCCCTGACGCGCGGCGTCGGAAGAGTGGGGACAACCGAATATGCCAGAACTGCGCAAGGATCCAGTTGTAGGTCGTTGGGTCATCATCGCGACCGAACGCGGGAAACGTCCGAGCGATTTTGTGTCGCAACCTGTGGACGTGCCCGAGCAGGCGAAGAACCCGTTTGCCGAGGGCAACGAACACATGACGCCGCCGGAGATTTTCGCGTTCCGCGACCCGAAGAGCAAAGCGAACGGGACCGGCTGGCAGGTGCGGGTGGTGCCGAACAAGTTTCCGGCGTTGCGCATCGAGGGCGAACTCGACAAGGAAGGGCAGGGGATGTACGACAAGATGAACGGCATCGGCGCGCACGAGGTCATCATCGAGACGCCGAACCCGTCCCTGCAACTGGAAGAGCAGACCGTCGAGGGCATCGGGCGCGTGATTGAGACGTTCAAGATCCGCGTGACCGATCTGCTGCGCGACCCACGGTTCCGCTTTATCCTGATCTTCAAAAACTTCGGCAAACAGGCCGGCGCGACGATCGGCCATCCGCATTCGCAGTTGATCGCCATGCCCGTGACCCCGAAGCGGATGAAAGAGAAGCTCGTCGGCGCGATGCAGTACTATGCCTACAAAGACCGTAGTCTGTACGAGGACATCCTCAAGCAGGAGATCAAGGAAGGCTCGCGGCTGGTATACGAGAACGCCGGGTTTGTGGGGTTCTGCCCGTTTGCGTCGCGGTTCCCGTTCGAGGTGACAATCCTGCCGCGCCGGCAGTCGGCGTACTTCCAGGACATTCATCCCGACGAAATTTTGTTGTTGGCCGATTGCCTGAAGGTGACGCTGACGAAGTTGGCGAAGGCGCTGAACCAGCCGCAGTACAACTTTCTGGTCAGCACGGGGCCGGCGCGCTACGCCCACCATGGCTATTGGTCCACCATCGACCAGGATTTCCGCTGGCACATCGAGATTCTACCGCGGCTGACGTTGATCGCGGGTTTCGAGGTCGGCACCGGTTTCTATATCAACCCGACGCCGCCCGAGGAAGCGGCCAAGTACCTGCGCGAGATCCTGGTCTGAGGACGGCGAAGGGACCGCGCCATGCCGCTCCACGTCGCCTTCCTCTGGCACATGCACCAGCCGTATTACGTCGACCCGGTGCGCGGGGCGGCGTTGATGCCGTGGGTGCGGCTGCACGCGACGAAGGGCTACCTCGACATGGTCTGGCTGGCGGACCAATGTCCCGAGTTTCACTGCACGTTCAACATCACGCCCGTGCTGGTGAAACAGATCCAGCAACTCGCCAACGATGAGGTGCACGATTTGTGGCACGAGCTGGCCGCGCCGGCTCCCGAGACGCTGACGCCCGGACAGAAGGCGGGCATTCTCGAACATTTCTTCAAGGCGAACTGGGACAACATGGTCAAACCGTTCCCGCGTTACTGGGCGTTGTTGCAGAAGCGCGGGCTCAACGCGGCCAAGGTCAATCTCGAACATGTTGCCCGCAGTTTCAGCGACCAGGAGTTTCGCGATTTGCAGGTGTGGTTCAACCTCACGTGGTTCGGCTACGCGGCCGAGCGGCTGTATCCCGAGATCGCGGTCCTGAAACGGAAGGGTGGGGGATTCACCGAGGCGGATAAGCAAGCGGTGTTCGACCAGCAACAGGACGTCCTGAAGAACGTGCTCAGCTTTTACAAGGCGCTGGCCCAGCGCGGCCAGATCGAGATCAGCACCACGCCGTTTTTTCATCCGATCCTGCCGCTGGTCTACAATACGGAATTCGCGCGGCGCTGCATGCCGGGGCGCGAGTTGCCACCGCCGTTTTCGCATCCCGAGGACGTGCGCGCGCAACTGGCGATGGCCCGCGATTTGCACGCGCAGGTGTTCGGCGCGCTGCCACACGGCGTCTGGCCGTCGGAAGGTTCCGTGTGCCCGGAGTTGATCCCGATCCTGCAGGAACTGGGATACGAATGGTTCGCCACCGACGAGGAAATCCTGTGGCGCAGCCTGGCGGTGGTGCACCCGGGCAAGGTTCTCGACCACAACATGCTGTTCCAGGGCTGGCGGGCGCAGTTTGGCGACGCCAGTGCGTGCCTGGCGTTTCGGGAGCGGACGCTGAGCGATTTTGTCGGGTTCACCGCCTCGCACAACGACCCGCATCGGGCGGCTGATTTCATGGTGGACCAGATCGAGCAGATCGCGCGCGGGTCGCACACGGCCGATCCGCTGTGCGCGGTCATCCTCGACGGCGAAAACGCCTGGGAAAATTTCGCCGACGGCGGCCAGGCGTTTCTGCGGGAGATGTACCAGCGATTGTCCTCGAATCCCGGGATAGCGACGACGACGTTCCACGATTATTTCTCGGCGCATCCCCCGAGCGCGACATTGAGCACGTTGCACACGGGGTCGTGGGTTCGCGGGGATTTCGACATCTGGATCGGTGACCCCGAAGAGAACCGCGGCTGGGAGTTGCTGGGGCAGACGCGGGACTTCTTGCAGGCCCGCGCCGCCCGCCACGAGATCACGCCCGATCAATTCAAGAAGGCCATGCCGGAAATTTACGCGGCGGAGGGCAGCGACTGGTTTTGGTGGTACGGCGGGGATTTCGTGACGGATAATGATTTGATTTTCGACGAGCTGTTTCGGACGCACCTGCAAAACGTGTACCGCATTTGCGGCGCGCCGATTCCCGACGTGTTGAAGACGAATATCTGCCGGTCCGAGGTGGCCCGCGAAGCGCGCAAGCCGACCGACCTGATTACGCCCGTGATCGACGGGTTGATGACGTCGTATTATGAATGGGCCGGCGCGGGCGTGTACGAAGCGGGCCGCAACATGGGCGCGATGTACCGCAGCGAGCATTGCGTGGAGACCGTGCATTTCGGATCGGATTTGACGACGTTTTATCTGCGGGTGGATTTCCGCAAAGGGGTCGAGATTCCCGCCAAGGCGACGTTACGGGTGAACTTTGTGGAGCCGACGCATCGGGCGCTGATTGTGCCGCGGCTCACACCCGATCTGGACTGCGCCGAGTTGTGGTTGACCGATCCCGATGCGACCTACCGGAAATTGATTGATGTGCGGCTGATCAAGTTCGAGAAGATTCTGGAGGTGGGCGTCCCGCTGGCGGATTTGGGGTGGAAACAGCGGAAGCAAGCGTCCTTCTTTGTGCAACTCCTGGAAAACGACGTGGAACTGGAGCGCCACCCCGACATCGGCACGTTGAACATGCCCGTGCCCGATGATTTGTTCACCGCCGAGAATTGGTGGGTCTGAACGGCAGCGTTGCGGTGCGCGGATCGCCGCTTAGTCCGCTCCCACGACATCACCGTCCACTCTAGGGAATCCCGTTTTTTACAACGTTGTAAATCACGCCTTGGAGGTCGCTTCCCCTCAAGAGCCGTTCTCCTGAAGTGCGCGCTCGCGTACCGAAACAATTTCTCCTTAACGGATGCCATCCATTTCGCCACCACTCATTCGACATAACGCGGCGAACCGCGACAAGACGGGGTGGAAGTCAGGAAGTGGTGGTCGTTACGGCGTGGTGGGGTTACTGTTGCACGGCTGCCCGAGTAATTGCTATAATTACCCAGTGCGAACTTGAGGTAAGTGGTTTTGTCACAGAACATGAGGCCAACCCTTCGAGATCGGATCGAAAACAGTTTAGTGTGGTACTCGCCAGGCTTGGTGGTGGCCGGTTTCGTTGCGGGGGTGGCCGCTTACACAAGTGTCAGATTATGACAACAATCAACTGGAGGCGCGTGTTGGTTTGCGGAATTGTGACGGGAGTCGTCTGGAGCGTGCTCTCTGCAATAAGCACTCGGTATCTCGGCGCTCAGTTCAACTCCGCCGTTCCCGGCAACAGGATATTTGCGCCGAGCGCCGGTTTGGCCGCGTTCCTGTTCGCCGTCAATCTTGCGGGCGGCATTTGGTCCATGTGGCTTTATGCCGCGATCCGCCCTCGTTACGGAGCAACTGCCAAGACTGCGGCTGTGGCCGGATTTTCCTGGTGGGTTGTAAGCAGTCTGGCCGACGCCACCTGGGGATCGTTCGGACTGGTTCCGATCAAAGCACTTCTACCACTTTCCGCGGTATCCCTTCCGGAAATGATCGTCGCGGCCCTGATCGGTGCCTGGCACTACAAGGAATGACCACATCACCACTCGCCGGGGTCAGCTCACCACTCGTGACAGAATGAATGGCAACCCGAATCATCTGCCTTTGGCATTGGACATACTGGGTCCAGGGACAGTCGTGGATACCACGAACGACCAATTCCAAGCCGAACTGGCGTAGTCCGATTGCTGCCGATATTAGACATAATCTATATTGTGCGACGTTGGTGATTGCAAGACGTTCAAGCGCGGATTCCGCGGATTGGCTTTACAAGTCGATGTTGGTCACATACAAAGGACGTGGCCCAGTTGGCGAGGAAACGTTTCAAAACCGAAGGAGACAACCATGCCGGACGCGACGACGCCCCCCGTATCACCCCAGCCAAGCCGAACGGACGAAGCGCCCACCGATTCCACGTCACGCCACAGAGGCGAACGGCTTGCGTCGCCGAGCTCATCGCAAATTGCGATGAGTTCAACGGAACCCCTTGTCGACATCCGACGTGATGAAGCCATGTCATCGCAATTTGCCAGGAGATCGAGCCGGCGGCGCGGGGCCACCTATCGCCCGTGGGCATTCACTGAACACGGAGCGCTGATGGCAGCCAACATTCTCCGACTCGGTCGGGCGCAGATTAATTGAGGATGGTAAATGACGGCGCAAGACAACTGGATTGTGGTCTGGCGGAAAGCGGAAGAGCTTCGCCGAACACTTCGGGTCACGGCTCGGAGAGAATTGGAACTGCTGGACTCGATAAGCGGGTCACCTGAAGAGGTTCACAGACGATTACACGATAATCATTGATTTTGACTATTTGCCGCCAGATTATCGCAGGAATCATCCGTAGGACAAACGGCGGACAACAAGCCTAGGCACTTGTGGCTGCATCGCTCTTAACGGAACTTTGGCGCGGGGCTGACTTTTCATTGCCGGCTCTTTTTCTGCGCTGTGTTTGTGGCTGGGTGGCGTGGGCGCTGTTGAGGGGCTGGTCTGAGAGAGGTCAGACCAAATACCGTAGAGCTATTCTATGGCTCGCTATCGCTCTTGTGATTGTAGGCCCGGGGCTGCTGCTTTGTGTCGCCGCGCCTGCGTTTGTCTATCTATTGCTCTGGTTGCTATGGCGGCGCATTATAGGATTTATAGAATCGCGTCGGTGTCCTTCTTGCAAGAAATTCTGGGCGAGAGTGATAGACGAGAAGCGCCTAATTGGAAGCCGTTGGGGGGTGAAAACTAAGGAGGTCTACGACCGTCCTACCTATCCCGGCGGTCTTACAGGGGCTGACGTCCCTCCGACAAATCCTGGCGGTCTTCACACCGTACCTTTCATACTTTGACACGCTTTTACACCTTTTACTGTCACTGCAAGTTCTGTGGTTTCAAGTGGGAACAAAGTATAACGCGTGTATCGTATCGCAATCCCCCTGTTTTACCGGACACGGGAATTCGTGTGCCTCCTGTAATAAGCGCGAGCGACAATACTGTAGAAACTAAATCGCGAAACGAACACTAGGACGGCTCTCCGTCCCCCGTCAAAGGAATCTCTTCGCTAAAAAGTCGGTCGCAGAGTGTTGGCTCGGCCTTCAAGGGGTACGTCTGCCGCTCAAAATCGGTTGACGTTTGACAAATGATGTAGCTCCCGTGCACGCACCTAAATTGGGAAGAACCACAGATTCTTTTCGAGGTTTTGGAGAAAGCAAGTCTTCCTCCTGCGAAGCTCGGCTTGCTTATCATCCCACTTCTGGCCAATCCGAGCCGTGAATTTTGAATCGTAGCTAAGGATGTCACAGATTTCGCGAAACGCAAGCAACGGTACTTTCAAGGTGCGTTCTTCGTTAAACTCCGTTTCGCTTCGGCGGTGGTGGTGTCGATTGTAGACCTCGCGCCAGATGGAGTCGAATCGTGAGCCCCGGCTCTGGAATTTTGGGAATTTGATCAGTGGTGGCGCCGCCGAGCCATCGCCACGCGACGCTGACCGTTCCACAGTATCGACTACCGATGCGGCAGGCTCTACGTGGTGGATGCGACGTTGCGGTGGGCGTTCGTTCCGATGTTCCGACACAACTTCCAGTAGCATGAAGAAACTGCGCTCGGACTACTAATCAATCGGGCCGAACCGCCTGGTAAACGGCCAGTACACGAACACGGCCCTGCCAACGAGGTCTTTCTGCGGCAGCGACCCCCAGAAGCGACCGTCCAGACTGCTTCGGCTGTTGTCGCCCATGACGAAGAGGTGCCGGGGCGGCACGGTGTACGTCGCGTCTGGCGAGTTCAGGTATCTCGACGATCCCGAGAATGTATTGATAATGACGTACCCGTTGTAGCCGTTCTGGCGCGAATAGATCCGCTCGAAGGCCGGACGGGAGTCCAAAACCTGTCCGTTGACCAGCACATGCGGCGGCTGGATTTGAATGACATCGTTCTCCAGCCCAATCAGCCGCTTGATGTAGAACCGGCCGCGCGCCGCGCCGCTGAGCTCGGTGATATGGGACGTGTCGAACACGATGACCTCACCGCGGTGGGGTTTGCGGAAGTGGTAGCTGATCTTGTCCACGAAGATGTGATCGCCGCGGCTGCGGTAGCCGTATTCCTCGTACATGTTGCCCTGAAACAGCATCCCGACAATGCGTTCGAGGAGCGACGGCCCTTGCAGCGTCGCGTAGGGTGCCGGCGGCGATGTTTCCGGTGGCGGGTAAATCCCGTACAACGTCGGCTGCATCGAGCCCGTGGGGATCTTGAACGGCTGGATAAAAAACGTGCGCACCGCCATCGCGAGGATGGCCGCCACCAGCAGCACCTCGACATTTTCGCGAATTGCGGAATGCTTTTGCGCCGGCAGCACCCCCTGGATTTTCCGCTCCACCTCGTCGGCCCGGGCCGCAGCTTCCGTGGCCCTGCCCCCTTGCAGCGCCTGCTCCAGTTCCCCCAACTTCACCTCGATCTCGGACTGTTGCCTCGCCGCCAGCAGGTCGCGGTTAATGCGCAACCATTTCTGGCCGCCGCGAAGTATCTCGCGGGCATACTTCCGTGTCTGGCGATCTTTCCAATTGATCATCGTTGGTTCCCCTACCCCGCCCTCAACACCGAGATGAATGCTTCCTGCGGTATGTTCACCTTGCCGATGGCTTTCATGCGTTTCTTGCCTTCCTTTTGCTTCTCCCAGAGCTTGCGTTTGCGGGTGATGTCACCACCGTAGCATTTCGCCGTGACGTTTTTCGACAACGCCTTGACGGTTTCGCGCGCGATGATCTTGCCGCCGATGGCGGCCTGGATCGCCACCTGGAACATCTGCTGCGGGATCACTTCCTTGAGTTTCAGCGCCAGCGCCCGCCCGCGCGTCTCGGCCTTCGTGCGGTGCACGATGCTCGAAAACGCGTCCACGGGTTCGCTGTTCACCAAAATGTCGAGCTTCACCAGGTCGCCCTCGCGGTAGCCTTGCGGCTCGTAGTCCATGGACCCATACCCTCGTGTGACGCTTTTGATCTTGTCGTGAAAATCCACCAGAATCTCGTTGAGCGGCAACCCGGCGGTCAACATCACTCGCCGCGTGTCGATCGAGTCCGTCTTGGCAACACTCCCCCGCTTTTCCATGACCAAGGAAAGCATGTCGCCGATGTTTTCATTCGGACAAATAATAAACGCCTTCACGTACGGTTCCTCGATATGGTCGATCACCGACGGATCCGGCAGGTACACCGGATTGTCAACGTCGAGCACTTCCCCATCAGTCTTCAGAACCTTGTAAATCACACTCGGATAGGTGGCGATAATGTCCATGTCCCACTGCCGGCGCAGGCGCTCCTGGACGATCTCCATGTGGAGCAGCCCGAGGAATCCGCAGCGGAACCCGAACCCCAGCGCCGCCGAGCTTTCGGATTGGTATTGGAACGCCGAGTCGTTCAGCTGCAGCTTCGCCAGCGCCGCCTTCAGGTGCTCGTAATCCGCCGAGTCGATCGGGTACAACCCGCTGAAGACCATCGGGTGCACCTGCTGGAATCCGTGCAGCGGCGCGTGGGCGGGTTGCCGCGCATCGGTCATCGTGTCGCCGATCTTCACTTCAGACGTGGTCTTGATGTTGGCGATGACGTATCCCGTGCTGCCGGCGGACAGTTTCTTGCGCGGTTCGGGCTTCGGGGTGAACACGCCGACGTCCTTGACCTCATACTTAAGCCCCGTGCTCATGAGCTGGACCATCATGCCGGGCACGATTTCACCCGCAAACAACCGCACATGCGTCACCACGCCCCGGTACGTATCGAACATCGAATCAAAGACGAGCGCTTGAAGTGTATTTTCGGCAAAAACCTTCGGGGGCGGGATTCGCTCAATCACCGCCTTCAAAACCTCATGGACACCAACACCCGTCTTGGCGCTGGCCAAAATCGCCGTGTCGCCGGGAATCGCGAGAATCTCCTCAAGCTGGCGCTTCGTCTCCTCGACGTTGGCGCTGGGCAGATCGATCTTGTTGATCACGGGCACGATTGTGAGGTTTTGCTTGGAGGCCATGTGCACGTTGGCCACCGTCTGCGCCTCGACACCTTGCGCCGCGTCCACGATCAGCAACGCGCCCTCGCACGCCGCCAGGCTGCGCGACACTTCGTACGCGAAATCCACGTGCCCGGGGGTGTCGATCAGGTTCAACTCATACACCTGGCCATCGTCGGCGCGGTACGACATGGAGACCGGATGCGCCTTGATGGTGATGCCGCGCTCGCGTTCGAGGTCCATCGAGTCCAGCACCTGTTCGCGCATCTCGCGTTTTTCCAGCGCCCCCGTTGTCTCCAGCAACCGGTCCGACAACGTCGTCTTGCCGTGGTCGATGTGCGCGATGATGCAAAAATTTCGTATGTGGCCCAAATCCATGAGCCGCATACTCTAGCAGCCTTTTCCGCGTTTGGGTAGTCCTCCCTGTTCCGATTTTAGATCGAGGGGCGCGCGCCGTCGAAGCCGCAAGTTGATAACCGGAAGGAAAACAGTCGCGAATGAGGCGTCCACCCTCAGATCCAGACACAGCCGTTTTTCCGAGATTCTTGCTGGTCTTAATGAAGTGTGTTCTACTTCGAGCAACCGAAGTCGGCTGCGTGGAGTCGAGACCATCCAATCCGCAGGCTGTGGTCAGGGGCGAGGCGCTGTTTTGCTACTCGCTGATGGCCGCATTCGTGGCGCTGGGAGTAATCGGCGTCTTGCATCATGCGATGTGGCGCGATGAGGTCAATCCGTGGCTGATGGCCAGATTCAGCGACTCCTTGCGCGATCTATACCTGACGGCACGATACGACAACCATTTCATGCTCTGGCACGTTGTGCTGTGGATTCTGTCGAGATTCACCCACAACTGCCAGTCGATGCAATGGATGCATCTCGCGCTGGCGACTGGCAGCGTCTGGGTACTGATTCGGTTCAGCCCGTTTACCCGGGTGCAAAAGGCCCTGTATTGTTTTGGATATTTCGCGATGTTCGAGTACTGCCTGGTCGCGCGGGAATACGTCTGCATCGGGCTGTTACTATTCAGTTTGTGCGCCGTGCGCGACCGTCGCAACGACAGCTTCCTTGCCCAAGCGGTGATCCTGTTCCTGCTCTCCAACATCAACGCGCTGGCGACGATCATCGCCGTCTCGTTTGTGGCGGCATCGGTGGTGGAGCACATCCGTCGCCGAGACGTGGGAGAGTTGTGGGCCACGCGGAAACGAGCGTTGATCCTCGGTGGCGTGATTCTGGGCGCGGCCCTGATCGGCGACGCGCTTCAGTCGATCAAGCCGCCCAAAGACGCGACGGCCTTCCAGCATTGGCCGCGCGCCATGTCAGGCTCAACTTTTGTCGTGGCGCTCGGCGACGTGTGGCGCGGCTATGTCCCAATCCCCAGACCATTCCCTCACTTCGCTCATTTTAGGAAGCTGTTATGGGGATCGAATTTCCTGTTGGATCCTGCACCTCAAAAATTGGCATTGGGTGCGACCGTATCTCTCGGCTTGCTGGCGCTGTCGGTTTGGACACTTCGGCGGAGCCCAATGGCCCTCGCGTGGTACTTGTTCGGGACCGGATTGATGCTGTTGTTTCATTTCGTGGTCTCAGAGGCCTCGGTGCGGCATGACGGTCTTTATTTTCTGCTGTATCTTGCATGCTTGTGGTGCGGGTTCACACGGGGTCGGGACCCGAAACTGCAGCCGTCCCCCGCAAGCCTACCGGTGCGGATGGAGCGATTCTTTCTCGCATCGCTCCTGGCGATTCAGGTCGTTGCCGGCGCATATGCGTGGACGCTCCACCTTATGAGGCCGTTTTCCGCCAGCAAACAAACCGCGGACTTCATTCGGCAACAAGGTTATACGAATCTGCCGATTATTGGGAGCAGCGAAACGCATGTGACTCCCGTGACTGCCTATCTCGATCAACCCATTTATTACCCCGACAGTGAGAGGTCCGGGACATACTGGTGGGAAAGGAGCGCCCGACATGATCTTTCCTTTCCGGAGGTCTTGCAGTCGGTGGCGCAGATGGCCATGAAAGCTCACGGGGATACGCTTCTGATCTGGTGGGGCGGGTTGAAAATCTCACCCGACGGCATTGTCCAGCCAATGAGGAGCGCGTGGCTGGGCGGAGATGGCAGTCTTTATCCTCCGTCTGGGCCGCCAACGGAGCCACACATGAAGATGTCGCTGCTCGTACATTTTCAACACCCGATCGTGGATGAGGACTATTCGCTCTACTTGATCAGTCAGCAGTGACGGAATCGGGTGTAGCCGTTGCGGAAGGTGCGGGGTTGGCAAGCGGCAATGACACCGCGAGAATTCATCCAGATACCTTCTTTAGGGAGAACTGAAAAGCACGCGGCGAAACCAAACAGGCACGGAAGATTGTGAATCCCGCCGTGCCCGTGTCAGAGGCGAACAAAAACGATTCTGGCTAGCGGCGACGCCGAGCCAGCATGCCCCCGCCAAGGAGAAGTCCGCTCATCGCCAACAGGCCAATTGTGCTCGGCTCGGGAACGGGGATTACTTCCTGGCCAATGCTGAATGATGAGGCGCCACTGAATTGTATCGTGTAGTCGAAGTCCAATTCATCGCCGATCGCGATGGCCGTTCCTCCTTGAAGGTTCAAGGTCCCCTCGTAATCGCCCGCGAACTGGCCGCTGGGCACCACAGGCTCAGAGGAGGGCTGGACGACGCTTGCCACAGACCAATCGCTGTTGGGTGGATTGTCCACGCTTGGAGCGAGTGTACCGGTGTTTGCGATCGTGAAGGTTGAACTCAGGTACACATTCACAGTATAGGCCGTCCACGCGAAGTTGGTGTCATTGATGATGCTACTGCCGAGAGTGAGTCTCGGATCCCCTCCAGCCGTGTAAACGGTTCCTGTCATATGCCCCGGTCCCCAGTACTGATTCCCCCACATGGTCAAGGTTCCGCTTTGCGCATCGCTGCTCAAAGTGAGATTCGTGCCCCCACAGACGAGAGCACCGTCCGCATCGTCCCACCAAGACGCGCCGGTAATAGAGGCATGGCTGATCGAGCAACAGAAGGCCGTGGTCAGCACGGCTAAGATAATCCCTCGCATTTTCATACAGTCTCTCCCAATTCCCCTACCCTACCCGGGGGTGTTTACGAACATGGCGCTCGCAACATTGTGAAAATTATCACTAGCGTCGTCCGACTGTCAAGGAAATTATCAGTCTGGATGGCAAACAATCCTCAGTCCAAACACCGGTCGACCGGTCCCCTTGAAACACCTGCCTAGCAAGGCCGAACATCGCGTCAGCCACCCGCCTCCCCCTCTCTGTTTTCCCTGTGGTCCTGTGGGCCCGGACGGCTAAAACGGCGTACTCAATTCGTTTTCGGCGCCTTGATTTCAACTTGAGTAATTATGATCGGTAGCGGGTTCGCCAGGTGCGGCAGCGACCGGAAACACCATCCACACACCGTGTTAGCGGGCCGGTCTCAGCATTGCCATCCTCGTCTAGGGTGTCCGCTCCGGAACCAATCTCAGCCCACGGGCTCTGTCAGCAGGATACCGAGGAGCAACGATGCCTACGGCAGCAACACGCGCACGCGGTAGTACCGGTCGGGACTGGCTGTTATGTTCGAGTCCGTCATGCTGGTGATGGTGCCGGACCCATTCCCGCCACTGAGAATGTTGGTCTGACCCGTGTCCTGCCAATTGCCATTCGCGTAGCTGCCGATGGCGGTACCGGTTGTGTAATCCAACACGTTGGTCCGTGACGCAATCCCCGGCGTATAGCTGTTGTCCCCGTTGGCGCCAAGATATGTCACCACGACGTTCGTATTCCCCGCCACCAACTGCTTCGCGATGCTGATAATGTGCAGGTACGCCGCCGCGTTGATGGGACTGAAGCCCGCCATGAACTTGTTGGTGTTGCTTATGCCGGTGCCCGTGTAATCCCCGCCCGGCGCGGTGTTCGCACTCGTGTTGGTGCCGAAGTACTGGAGCTGCCACCACGCGAACGGATCGTACACGGTGATCAAGTTCGCCATCGTGGCTGTAGCGGACCCACCCTGACCGGTGACGATCTCCTGCACCGTATACGTGCCCGGATTTACGTAGATGTCCGACGGGTTCTGGTTCGTCGACGTGTTGCCATCGCCAAACGCCCACGCCCAGCCCGTCA
>JBKQMH010000118.1:0-4017 GCA_052146795.1 Verrucomicrobiia bacterium | reverse complement strand
GCGGGGTGTATCGCCGATATCTTCTAACGCCTGTTAACCGATAGCGGTGATTCCACCTGCTGTCTACAACGCTTGGTGGCTCAGCGGTCTTGCACTTCGCGGTGGCGGAAGCACGTGACGAGGTGGTCGTTGACCAATCCGGCGGCTTGCATGAACGCGTAACAGATCGTCGAGCCGCAGAAGGTGAACCCGCGTCGTTTCATGTCCATGCTCATCGCATCGGATTCTTTCGAGGTGGCGCGGATTTGTTTGAGGGACTGGAGGCGATTGACCAACGGCTTGCCGCCGCCGAATTGCCAAATGTAACGGTCGAACGAGCCGAACTCGTCGCGAACCTGGAGGAAGGCGCGGGCGTTGATGACCGCGGAACGCACCTTGAGGCGATTGCGGACGATGCCGGGGTCGAGCAGGAGTTTGGCGAGGCGGCGGTCGGTGTAGCGCGTGACCTTCTCGGCGTCGAAATTGTCGAAGGCGCGGCGGTAGTTCTCGCGTTTCAACAAGACTGTCCGCCAACTCAGGCCGGCTTGCGCGGCATCGAGGACGAGGAACTCGAAGAGCTTGCGGTCGTCGTGCAGCGGCACGCCCCATTCGGTGTCGTGATACTCCGTCATCAGCGGATGATCGAGACACCAATGGCAACGAATCAAATTGTCGGCTCTGGCCATGACAGGTGACTGGCGGAGGGTAGGGGTTCGCCTTGCGGAACGCAAGAATGACGGTCACGCAGATGGCATTCGATATGAGATTGATGGTTGAAAGAGATACCGAACGACCGCCAGCACGGAGGCGTGCGCCACCAGTCGGGAGCGCGATTTTTTCTCGACAAACCGCTTGTTTCCAGCTAAATACGGCGGTCATAAGGAGGTGGAAATCCCACCATGACAAAGAAGGCGTTGGGCAGGGGACTGGATGCACTCATCAATGGCGGGGTCGTTCGCAGCGTGTCGGTCGAACCGCCCCATGTCGAAGTCGCGATCGCGCCGCCCGCACCAACTACGACCGTGGCGCAGCCGTTGGGTGCAGCTCCGCCCGCCGGGAACGCCAGTGGCGTCCGCCACCTTGGCATCGACACCATCAAGCGCAGCCCGTTTCAGCCCCGCACTGAATTTGACCCCGAACAACTCCGCGAGCTGGCCGATTCCATCAAACAACGTGGCGTGATCCAACCGTTGTTGGTGAGACCGTTGAGCGGCGCGGGAGACACACGCCGCTACGAGTTGATTGCCGGGGAACGCCGGTGGCGTGCGGCGCGCGAAGCCGGGTTGACCACCATACCGGCGATCATCCGCGAGGCCAGCGACGAGGAAGCGCTGGAGATCGCGCTGATTGAAAACCTGCAGCGCGAAGACCTCAACGCGATTGAAGAGGCGCGGGCCTACGACCAACTGGCCACGCAATTCAAACTCACCCAGGAACAGATTGCCGAGAAAGTGGGCCGCAGTCGCGCGGCGGTGGCCAATTCGACGCGTCTGCTGGGTTTGCCGACGGAAGTGCAATCGTGGGTTGCCGATGACCGGCTCAGTGTCGGCCACGCCAAGGCGATTCTGGGGCTGGCCAGTCCCACCGAGCAACGGCTCGTCGCGGAACGGGTGCTCAAGCGGAGCCTTACCGTGCGCGAGACCGAACAACTTGTGGAGCAACTCAAGGGCGAGGGCAAGGTGCGTTCGCGCGTCCTGACCGCGACGGTGAAATCGGCGCATGTTTTGGCGATTGAAGAGCGGTTGCAGCAGAAATTTGGCACGCACGTCAACGTTCATCACGGCAAGAAGAAGGGCCGCATCGAGATCGAGTACTACGGCAATGACGATCTGGCGCGGTTGCTGGACATCCTCGGCATTGACAACCTGTAGCGGGTTGGGCAACTGTAACGGCGCTCCATGAGCGCCGAAATCGACGAACGCGACCAACAGCACCGCGCCAAACGCTACGAGGCGATTCACAACGGAATCTTCGTTGTGGAGACCGTCTATACCATCCTGTTGCTGCTCGCCTTTCTCTTCTCGGACGGCTCGGACTCGTTGGCTGACTTTGCGCGGTCGAAATCGGCCAACCCATGGATTTACGTGGCGATTTACGGGGCGGTTGTCGTGGTCGCGACGAAGCTGCTTTTCCTGCCGCTGAATTTCTTTGGTGATTTCTATCTCGAACACCGGTTTGGCCTTTCGAACGAGACGTTTGGGGCGTGGGCATTCGATGAATTGAAAACGTTGGGACTGAATCTGGCGCTCAGCGTGGTGATCCTGGACATCCTGTACTTTTTCCTGCGGCACGCCGGGCCATGGTGGTGGGTTGGCGCGGGGTTTTTCTTCCTGCTGTTCGGGGTGGTCATGTCGGCGCTGTTTCCCGTGTTGATTTTGCCGCTGTTCTACAAATTGCACCCGCTGGAGAATGAATCCCTGAGGCTGAAGCTCACTGCCTTGGCGCAGCGAGTCGGCGCGAAGGTGCTGGGGGTCTACCGGATGGACATGAGCGAGAAGACGAAGAAAGCCAACGCGGCGTTTGCCGGGCTGGGCCGCACGAAGCGGATCATCCTCGGCGACACGCTGCTGGACAAGTTTGCGGAGGACGAGATCGAGGTAGTCATGGCGCATGAGATGGCGCATTACCAGCATGGTGACATCACGAAGATGATCGCGTGGGGAGCGATGACGACGTTCGTCGGGTTGAAAGTGGCCGACATCGGGTTGAACTGGGGCCTGCACCACGTATTTCAATTCAGCAACCTGTGGGACATCGAGGCGTTCCCCTTGCTGGCCTTGTGCCTGTTTGTGTTTGGGCTGGTGGTGATGCCGCTCAACAACGCCTTCTCGCGCTCGCGGGAATGGAAAGCCGACGCAACGGCGCTGGAACTCACGGCGAATCGGGACGCGTTCATCCGCGCCATGCGCAAGCTCGGCGAGCAAAATCTCGCGGATCTGTCGCCGCATCCGGCGGTGGAATTCCTGTTGCACGATCACCCGTCGCTGGCGCGGCGGATCGCCTGGGCCGAACAATGGCAAGGAAACTGACCGTTGGAGTTGTTCTGTTGCTGGTGGCCGGCTGTGGCGGGTCGACGGCACCCCAACCCATCGCGTGGCAACAGTGCAACGGCGAACGCGCCTATGAACATGTCGCCAAACTCGTCGGCTACGGCCCGCATCCGAGTGGGAGCGAAGCGTTAGGGCGCGCGGCCTCGTATATCACCTCGCAGTTACAGGATTACGGATTGACGGCCGACGAACAGGTGTTTGTGGCGCAAACGCCGTACGGCACCAAACAGTTTCGCAACGTGATTGCCAAGACGCGTGTCCAGCAGGGCGGACCGAACCGCGTGATTATCATCGGGTCGCACTACGATACGAAGCTGTTCACCAACGTCACGTTCGTTGGCGCGAACGACAGCGGCTCGAGCACGGGCACACTGCTGGAGATCGCCCGCGTGGCCGCGGACCAGCCGAACCTGTGGTTTGTGTTTTTCGACGGGGAAGAGGCGATGGTGCAGTTCAGTGATACGGACGGGCTGTGGGGGAGCAAGTTCTTTGTCGACAATCTCAAGAGCAAGGACGAGGTGAAAGACATCAAAGCGATGATCCTGCTCGACATGGTCGGTGACAAAAACCTGAAGGTCACGGTCGCGGGGACCATAGGGCAGCAGGTGTTCGACGCGGCCCGGGCGGCGGGTTTCCGGGACTATTTCAGCTACGGAGCCAATGCGATTCTTGATGACCACGTACCGTTCGAGCGGGCGGGGATCCCGGCGGTAGACCTCATCGACGCCGATCTCATCAAATTCAATTATGGAAATCCGCCAGGGCCTCGAGAATACTGGCATACGGAGAGGGATACGCTCGACAAGATCGCGCCGCACAGCCTTGAGATTGTCGGTCAAACGACCTTGCGGCTCATCGAACTGCTTGAGAATCAAGCGTCAGGCCATTGATTCGGCCCACGGCTTGCTTGAGCGTTAGTCATGATCGCAGTGAGCAGGATGGCTCGCTTGAAGCCGACGGGTCGATGACAGGCACTGCCGCATGGAGG
>JBKQMH010000117.1:0-3727 GCA_052146795.1 Verrucomicrobiia bacterium | reverse complement strand
TGGCCGACGAGTGGGACCCGGAAAAATATCACGACACGTTTCAAGATAATGTGAAGAACCTCATCCAGACCAAACTCGAAGGCGGCAAGATCGCCGAAGTCGAGAAGCCCAAGAAACTCGCACCGGTGGTGGATTTGATGTCCGCCCTGAAACAAAGCCTGGCCCAGATGGAAGGCAAGAAGAAGCCGGCAGCGGCCACACGCGAATCCGCCACAGCAACCAGGAAGTCACGAGGATAAGCCAAAGCCCGCGCGTTGCCCGCTATCACAGGATATAAAGGGGAGGGCCCTTCCCGTCTCTTAAGTTCGCCCCTAATCGCCAGAGCCTGTCGCTATTCCCGCACCCTGCTTTGTTCGGTTTTCGTAACAAAACAGAGTCCGCCACCGCCGCGGTCCAGGAAGTGTGATAAATGCGGTGTGTGTAAAAAGGGGAGGACTCGTCATGAAATGCGTCGTCATAACTCTCGTCCTATTTTGCTTGACAGCAACCGCCGCCCTCGCCCAGTTACCTGCCAACGCCATCAAACACGTGGTTATCGTCATTCAGGAGAACCGCACCCCAGACAACCTGTTCGGCGGTATCGGCTCTGCACTGCCGAACGCAAACCTGGCGACCGCCGGGGCATGTGGCAGCACGAACTATACCCTTGAGCCATGGGAGCTAGATGCCTGCTTTGATCCTCATCACGACCACAAGGTCGCTTGGGAGGCCATGTGGGATGGGGGAAAGTTTGACGACGCCTGCGACATAACTGTCACCAATGCGACGTGCGTCCCGCCGACTCATCCGATCCACCCCAACTACACCTACGTCCCTGACACACTGTACGACGGGGTTCATGGCCTGCTCGATCCCTACTATCAAATCGCCGAAAACTACGGCTTCGCCAACTATATGTTTCAGACCAACCAGGGTCCGAGCTTCCCGGCGCACCAGTTCCTCTTCTCGGGAACATCTGCACCAGATTTCTACGATGATCCCAATGGCCAGAGTTGCACGGACCTCCAAGGGAACTCCTATCCTTGTTGGCAGTGGTTTGCAGCGGAAAATCCGCCCACGTCATTGGCGGGATGCACAGACACAACCACGCACGCTGCCGACATCGACCCTTTGGGGTACGAAGCCGATGCGTACCAAGGCGGCGACCCCTGCTATACCCACAACACCCTAGCCACCCTGCTCAAGCAACAAAACATAGGCTGGCGTTATTACGCATCTGCGTCCCCCTACGGGTATTGGACTGCACCGAATGCGATTTCGGAGATTTGCGATCCAGTGGTAGGCGGGCTGTGTACAGGAGGCGATTGGACCCAGGACGTGATCATAGGCAATCAGGGCAATTATGTTGGCGATTACGCGCCAGTTTTAACCGACATCACAGCTTGCAAGTTGCAGGGTGTGAGTTGGGTGATCCCCGATGGCACCTGATCCGACCATCCGGGCACGGGCTCGCCCACCCAGCCCTCGGACGGCGGGCCGTCGTGGGTGTCGGCCATTGTGAACGCGATCGGGACCGCCACTACCTGCGATGGCTCGGGCTATTGGTCTGACACGGTCATTCTCGTTACCTGGGACGATTGGGGCGGCTGGTTCGATCACGTTTCACCATCTAGTACGGCGGGAGGGCCGGGAGGTCTGGGCTACTCGAACGGCACGGGCGCGTTCTATATCTACGGTGCTCGTGTACCATTGCTGGTGGTTTCAGCCTATGCGAAGCCAGCCTATATTTCTGGACCAAAGTCTGGACCGAACTGCGGCGTCGGGGTCAATTATTGTCATGACTTCGGCAGCATTCTTGGATTTGTGGAGCACGTCTTCGGGCTGGGCCAGATCAGCAACGGCGGCGCCAGCTACCCGTACGCCGATTTCCTAGCCCCGGACTCTCCCAACGGCCTGTGCGGAACGGCCTGCTCGTTCCCGCTGGCAGACTTCTTCACCGCCAGTAAGAGCTCGTTCACCTCGATCAGCCCAGGAAAATACCAGCCGAAGTGCTTCCACAATCCAAATCAACCAGGATGCTGGCCGCAGTTCGTGCCGGAGGACCCGGACAATGACGCTGACGACGATTGAGGAGCAACTCGCCTGTGCCAGACCCACGCCCTACGGCAAGATAGGCCGCGGCGGGACAAAGGCTGCCGCGCGCAAATGGGCAGGGAGGTCGATAATCCCATGAGCCAAGCTGATAAACTCCTCTCCGGTCTACGTATTCTCGTATGGATCGCGCTTCTGATACCCAGCCATGGGGCTGCCCAGGCGCAATTCCAGGTTGTGCATTCCTTTGGTGCCCCTGGAGACGGCGTTGGCGTGCTTGACAGTGTGGCTATCGATGCGCAGGGTAATCTCTACGGTACGAATACCCAAGGAGGCGCCTACAACCTCGGCACGGTGTTCGAACTCAGTCCAGATGGCGACGGCAACTGGATCGAGACGATTCTTTACAGCTTTGGCACATCTGGGGCCCAGGACGGAAACTCTCCAGGTGGGCCAGTGACAATCGGCAGCGAAGGCGTTCTTTATGGTGTAACCTCGGCGGGCGGTGCCCATAATTTCGGAATCGCCTATTCCCTGACTGCGGGGCCGAGCGGCTGGTCCGAGACCATTCTTCACAATTTCATTCGTCAGGACGATGTGGACGGGCTCCTCAACAACGTAGTACTTGACGCTACCGGCAATCTGTACGGAAGCGCCGGTAGGTTCGAACTCTCCCCCGGTCCATCCGGCTGGACATTCAGCCACACCTGCGACCTGGTAAGGGTCTGTGCGGGCAACAACTACGCAAATACGGCACTCGGCCCGGGCGACCGCCTCTTCGCCGCCGGCAACAGCGATGGCAAGTACCACGTGGGCGACGTGTACGCGGTCGTGCCTACCCCCAATGGGTGGCAAGTCGGCGACTTGTACGATTTTGGCGCCTATCCGACCGACGGACAAATTCCCGGCTTCGGTCCACTGGTCGCCGACAGTGCCGGGAATATCTACGGTGTCACTCAATTCGGGGGAACGCACATTTGCGGTAACGGAGGTTGTGGGACCATCTACAAGCTGAGCCGCCAGCCGAACGGAAGCTGGCAAGAGACCATCCTGTACAACTTCCAGATCATTTCGGCCGGGACCGGATTCTATCCGATCGGCGGCATCATTCTCGATAGGGCCGGCAACCTCTACGGCACCACCGGGTACGGAGGCCCGTGTGGCTGCGGTGTGGTATATCGCCTCTCGCACAATAAGAACGATACCTGGACATACACCGTGCTGCACACGTTTATGTACACCGACGGCACGCTGCCTTACTCCGCCCTGACTTTCGACAGCCATGGCAATCTGTTCGGTACCACACTCGGCGGCGGACAATACGGAGTCGGCGTCGTCTTTGAAATCCCGAGGGCAACCGACGGCACCAACTAGCGATGGGGCCGCCCACCCGATTGCAGATTGCGGACTTCCAACCGCCGAACAACAGACAGCGCTCAGCCGCTCAGCCTCCCGTTGCCTCAAGCTGCGTGCAACTAAACCTGCGGTCATCCGCATCCTCCTCATTGTCCATCGCACATAAGAGTGCCTCATCTCCGCCTCCCAAGGGCTGAATGCTGAGTGCTGAATGCTGACGGCGTCCCTAGCGCAGATTCCAACCAGCCGTTAGAATAGAGCACTCTTGCGAAATCCAATGGGCCAACGGGTTTTGTGGCCGAGGTATCGATGATAGTCGTGCGCTGGGTTGGGGCCGCCA
>JBKQMH010000116.1:0-12949 GCA_052146795.1 Verrucomicrobiia bacterium | reverse complement strand
GCACGCATCCAAACCTCATTCCTGTTGGTGACTGCCACCGCAGATCAAACACTACCGACGTTTACCCTCTGATTTACCAATGCGGTGAATGGCAAGTCAAGCGCAGCCTCAAGGGCCAGCACGGGATTACGGTCATGAACCCTAAACCACAGAGACACAGAGGACACGGAGTGCCGACGTCAAATGGACACGAAGCAACACGAAAAAGACGAAGGAGACAGATCGGCGAGGGCGGGATCAACGACCTCGTCGAAACCCTGATGAGCCTCATGCCGAAGGGCGAAACGACCGAGTTCTAGCCGGATTGGCGTGGCGATGCGTACAGCGGCTGACGTATTGGATGGTCTGACACACATCAATCGCGACGAAAGGCGGCACGAGGATCAGCGGAGTCGGATGTCGGTGAAAGTCGCTTTGCTGAGGAGCATCGCTTCGTGGCTCAGAACGAAAAGCCCGATATCGCCTTTTGCGGCGGCGAGGTCGGGCAGGTCGGCAGTTTGCGTGGCCAACGGTCTGCCATCACCATCGAGAGCGGTGGCTTCAAACCGAGCGCCACTACGGACAAGTCGAACGGCGCGTGTTTGTCCGGCGGGCGCCAGACGGTTCTCGGTGATGCGCACTCCCGATTTTTTTCGGTATGCAAAGGTACAAGTCCCGTCCGGATTCAGGCTCACCATGATGATCGGCGCGTCCGCGTTGAGACCACTGCGATACATCAGCCCCGCCTTGGCATATTGGTGGCTGTCAACCGGCGGGGTGAGGCTCGCGGTCAGTTCAAAATGATCCTCGGCCTTCCGCGAAATGAAGTGGCATTCATCGTTGCCCTCGAAAACATCGCGCCCCGCCCCGAAGACCTCCAGGCGATCCGTGGCCAGAACGCGCTGTCCGCCTTTGACAAGCGGTTCGCCGATGTCGATGCTCTCCCATTTATCCGACAAGCGATCCTGCGGAGCAGGCCCGGTGACAATGGGGTACTCATGTAGAGTCAGGGCGGGAGGCTCGCTGCTTGTCAACGCGAGGCGCAACCCGTCGTCCTGGGCATACTCCATGGTTCCCATGGTTCGGAAGAAGCTCTCAATCTCCTCCTTCGAATCCGTGCGGAAGTGGGGAATCTTCAGATCGTCGCGGTTCGTCACCATATACCAGTTGTCCGGCTGACGTCCGCCCTGGTGCTTGACGAGCTTGTACGACCACATCGTGGCCGCCCATCCGTGCGCCGCAAAGATGTCGTAATAGCGCCGCATCATGGCCGCGCCGCCGGCCTTATCCAACACCACATTGAACTCGCCGGCCAGGAACGGCACGTTCCATTGCTTGAGCAACTCCGCTTTCCCCCGCAAATCGAGACTGATAAACCGCGCGTGCGTTTCCAATGACGGCACGTCGCCGAACAGGCCGGGATAGAAGTGCTCCGTATAGCCGACGTTGTTCCACCCGTGGGAAGCGGGGGCCCCATACATCGCCATTCCCTGGAGGGATCCCGCGCACCAGATCAAATGCTTTTGATCCACTTCGCGAACGGCATGGACCAATTCGTCCATGGTCGTGACGATGGTCGAATCGGGCGGGGAGCCGTGGTAGTCGCCGTAGGGTTCGTTGAGCAAATCGTAGGCGGCAACGGTCGGGTTATCGCGATAACGCTCCGCGATCTTTTTCCAGAGGAATGTCGCCCGTTTTCTGTTCTCCGGCAGCCAGAGCTTGTTCTGGTCGCCATGTCCCGTGCACTGATTGGTGCTCTGGCCTCCCGGCGCGCCATGCATGTCCACAATCACATAAATACCCGCCTGTGCGGCCATCGCGATGGCGCGATCCAGCCACTGGAAGGCGTCGAGGCGAAGCTGACCCGTCGTGGCGTCGTCTTCGAGCAGCCCGTAGTAAAACGGCAGCCGCACCACGTTGAACCCCCAGGACTTGATGATGTCGAAATCCCGCGGCTTAATCCAATTCTCCCGATAGAGTTCGAGCAGGCGTTTCGTTTCCTCCGCGCCGAAGCGCTGTTGGAGCAACTCCTCCATTTGCCACTGGTCCTTCGGATCGTCCGGACGCCACATCTCCATCATCCACAGTTCATTGAGCAGCCAGTTGCCCAAGTTGCACCCGCGCAGCACCACCGGCTGCCCCCTGTCATCAACGATGGCCGTGCCGTTGGCGTGGAGTGGTGGAAGTGCTGTCGGTTTTGGTGAGGTCTGGGCGTTGGCACACCACGCGGAGAGCCATAACGTCAAGGTCACTGCCGCAATAATCGCACCTCGCTGTGAGAAGGAAATCATTCGCATTCGACCCTGAGAATACATTGTGTCCGTCATTTACCTCCTCGCACCGATTCACGCAAGAAAGTGATGACCTTCTCCTGGATTTCGGGCGTCTCGAAAATCGGCCCATCGTGTCCTGCGCCTTGGACGGTAATAAATTCATTGCGTACTCCCGCCTGGTCAAGCCGTGAATGCAGTCGCTGGCTTTGCCTGTAGGGCACAAGATCATCCTTGTCACCGTGCAGGGTCAGAACCGGTGGATTCCCGAGATTGACGTAGGTGAGAGGACTTGCCAACCGGGCGCGGTCCAGGTGGTCGATCAACGGGCCACCCAAGAGACGTGATACAGCGTCTTCCTGGATCGCACGACCATGTCCCTGGCCTGCTTCGCTGAGGATGGAAGTGAGATCCGTCGGCCCAAAGAAATCGAGGATTGCGAACGGTCTGACAGATGGGTCGGCATGAAACGCTCTTTCATTTCTGGCAAGCCCCAAGAGCAGGGCAAGGTGACCGCCTGCGGACGCGCCACCCACGGCGAAATGTTTGGGATCAATCCCGTACGTCGCGGCATTGGTCAGGAGGAAATTCAGTGCGGTGTTGCAATCTTCTATCTGGGCGGGAAATACGGCATCTCCACTCAAGCGGTAATCCACGCTGGCGAGCGCATAGCCATGTTTGACGAGGTATTTGACATTGTTCCAGTCCTTGTTGCTCAGCATCCATGCCCCGCCGTGAATCCAGACGATCAACGTTGCGGATCCCGGCACATTGTCCTGGGGCAAATAGAGGTCGAGGGTCTGACGCGGATGCGGGGAAGCGACATACGGGATGTCCTTCTTTACGATCGCGTTTCCGAAGGGGGTTGAGCCGCCCGGATCCGTCGAGCCGTTTGGGGCGCGGCCCGTCGGCGAGACTTGGGCGGAGGCGGAAACGATAGTCAACAACGTCGCTGTGATCATGGCGTGGAGCGCATGCCGAATCCTCATCCAGTTGTTTGTTCGGCTCAATTGGTGAATCCATTCAATCGGACGGCTTCCACCTGTGGCGCAGAGAGCACACGGCGGTTCTACGGAACGAGGCCCCGGCCACGGTAAAACTGCTGGGTGGCCCCGGGCGGCACCGAACTGGTGATGGACACCATTCCGCCCGTCCCCAGTATGTTGTTAGTCACGGTTGACCAAGCTCCGGGCACGAGATTGCTCGTGCTCTCCACAGCGTAGGAAGCCCCGTTTGTCGTAACGAAACTGATGACCACATTACTCCCGTTGAGCACCTGGAAGGAACTGATATTGAAGGGACCCGCGGGAACTGATGATACGCAGCCCGTGATGCTCATGCTGTTAAAATAGAGATCATAATTTGCACCTTGTCCGGCAAACTGGTTGTACAGTGCGACGCTATTGATGGCGGATCCAGGCGTGCCCCCCAGTGTGCCCGTGACCGTGGTGGACACGGCCGGGTTGTTCCCCACGATCGCCAACGAAAACGTATCCGGGCTGGTCAGGGTGAAGCTCAACGTGAATCCATTGTCCGTATACCCAAGGCTGGTGTTGACCGGCGGCGCGGCGGGATTGGTGAAGATTTGATACGAGCCGATCCCGCCACCGAGATACGAAAACTCAAAGCGCTCGCCATCGTTCTTGTTGGCGGTGTCGTTGCCGGTGCGCAGGATCCAGCCCACGGCACCGCCCCCGGAATTGACATACCCGTTATCCATCGAGATGTTAAATGACTGCCCGACGCCCAACGAGCCTTCCGCGAAGCTCCGACAGGCCACGGCTGTGCCCTGGGACCCGTTGGTATTGGCATACAATCCCCACGATTTGCCGTTGACATCGATTCCCAGGGAGGGGATGACGCCGTTGCTGATGGATGAGCCGATGAAGAAACCTGCATTGGACGAGTTACTCGTCGGATTCATGGTCCACGCACCAAAACCATATCCCCCATTCAATCCGCCGGACCAGGCTAATGGGTAGGCGTTGGTATAGGCCGGGTCGTTCGCAGTATCCGAAGCAAGAATCCCGCAGGTTATGGACCCGGAACCACTCACTTGAATCGATACATCCGCGATATTCACGGAATTAGCGTACCCATCGTAGACGCTGTAGCGGAACGTGTCGGTGCCGGTGAAGCCGACCGCCGGGGTGTAGGAGAATGAGCCGTCTGCGTTTAACGTTAGCTGACCATTCGTCGGGCCGCTCACCAACACGGCCGAAAGTTGGATCCCGGGCTGGCCCAGGTTAATGTCCAAATCGTTGGCCAGCACCCCCGCACTGCTGCTGACTGTCAGGGTCACTCCCGACGTGGCCGTGTACGAGTCCGCGACGGCCAGCGGTCCCCCGAGGTATTGTTGGAGCATCGGATTGATCCCAAAAGCCGCCTTCGTGCTCCAAGCTGACCAGTCATTGGAAATGGTGGTGGTCGAACTGGTCTGAATATTCGGAGTGGACGGCCACGTGCCGACAGGGTCGTAGAGGCCCCAACCGTCCGGGGGAGAGCCGTGAATGGCTTTATACGACCACACGGACCAACTCATATTGTTCGTATCGAACTGCTGAACAAAGTACGGCCAAGCGTTGGTTGTACCATAACAATTGAACTCACCGATGAGGCAGGGAACATTCCATGACTGATGGTTTTGGAAGTCGCTCACCTGCTTGTCGGCTTCCGCTTCCTCACCCGACAGGCTGTTGGTGCCCGGGTAGGAGTGCATCTCATAGACAACATTGCTCCAATTGTACTGCGTGGGATTTGGCAGAACGTCCCACTGCCAGTTTAACGACTCGCCGTTGGTGCCCGTACCAGTCCAAGTTCCCTCCATCATAATCATGTGATTGGTGTCCACCGCTCGAACCGTCTGGTACAGGCTGTTGTACGCGGACCAGATCGCGGTTTGCGTCGGCGCGCCGCTCGGCTCGTTGATGAGGTCGTACCCGGCCACGGCGGGATTACCCGCGAAGTGGGCCGCGACATTGGACCAGATGATGGCCGTTTGGTTCTGGTCACTGCTACTCGTCCAGTACTGGTTCTGGTTCTGTTGCCCGGTGGATTCGCTGCTGTTCTGTCCACCGGGCGCGCCGTGCAAGTCGAGGATGGTGTACAGTCCGCGTTGCCAGGCATTGCTCACGACCCAATCCATCCGATCGAAGGCGTCGCCGCGCCACGCGCCGCTCAACGTTTGGACATCCCCCCACCAGAACGGCACCCGGACATAGTTCATGCCCATCGCCCGAATGTTGTCGAGGTCGTTGGTCGTAATCCATGTATATTGGTACGTCCTGATCAGGCTTTGCTCGGGGCTGGTTGTGAACCGGGTGTCGAGTTCTTGAATAACAGAGTAATTGTCACTATAAACCCCGGAGGAGTCCATCGGACACATCCAGCCTTCCATAATGAGCCAGGTGCCCAGGTTCACGCCGCGCAACTGGACCACGTCCCCCGTTCCGTGGCCATTACGAATGTTGATGCCATTGGCGACCAGCAACGGATCCGGATCGGCCGCCCGTCCTGCCGAAAGGAGCAGAACGCCCCACAGGCACGCGGCCGCAACTGCCACCGACGAGAACGTTCGTCGTGAAACGTTCATGACATTATTGTTGTCCCAACGTGATTGAGTTAGTCAGTTCAAGAAACGCGTCGTCAAACCGGAGGGCTCCACCGCGAGTTCCATCCATGGGCGATGGGGTCACAATCACCAGCACTCGCAGTGTACCACTGTTCGCGAAACCGGACACGGTCAGCTTCTGCCAGTCGTTCGGTGGAAGATCAGACACCTTGTACAGCTTGGAGGCGACGGTTTGCTGGCTCCCGTCCGCGGTCGATTCCAAACGCAACTCGATGCTCACGGCGTCCTTGCTGGGATTCTTGGCTTTGTCCACGCTGACGTAAATGCCAAACGTGTACGACGCACCTTTGACAACACCGGCCACGTCCTGAAAGACCCCGGAATCCCTGGCACTGGGAATCTCCCAGTGATGGTAGCCGAGGATGCAATGCCCGCTGCGCACCGGCGTCCAGCCTTCCTCGCGGTTGAACCAGTCCCCCCAACGGCTCCAGCCTGCGGCGCGGTCCGTCGCATCGCCCGGATCCTCAAATGACGGATTTGCGAGTTTCGGAGCCGTTGGCTCCTCCGCAATCGACACCTTCGCCAGCACGCTTTCCGCGGAGATCAAAAGACAACCTGCGGCGGCAAGCCATTTTCCGACACGATTCATTTCGTTGTGCGCTTCTTTCTCGCCATAGAGTATTCCACCAACCTAATGCCAGCCAATAGTCCAGAACGGTGACCACAGGTTGCTTCCGGTAACGTTTGCAAAATATGTCCCGCTCGACACCCATTCTGCATGGCCGTCAACGTACCCGCAGTTGATCCCAGCGTGCGGAAAAAAGCCCGGTTGCCAGTTCGGAAACACCATGTCAGACAGCAGGGTTGCGGTGGAGGGATTGGCAACAATGCTGAGCCGGCGACCTGGCGGCGTCCCGCTGGAGGGCGAATTGAACTCGTCGGGATCATGACACGACTCGTAACTGTTGTACTGATAATCGCACGCGTTCGCATCCAGCAGAAAATCACCGCCGTATGCAGCCGGCAAGATCTGCGCATTCGGGCACTTGAAGACCTGGGTGATATGATTCGGCATGTTGGCGATCTGGGGGCCAATGACATCCTGGATATAGTTGGTTACCAGCCCTCCTGAGGGCTCGTGGACGTACTGGGGTGATTCATAAGACAAGACTATGCCAATCGGCAGTTGTTCGTCGTTGTCATTCGCATACATGATACAGGCCATCGTGATCTGCTTCACATTGTTCAGGCACGCGGCGCGTTTCGCCATCTGGCGCGCTTTCGCCAGCGCGGGCAACAGTATCCCCGCCAGGATCCCGATGATCGCAATGACCACCAGCAATTCGATCAGCGTGAACCCTTCCCGACGATGCGAACTCGCCGGCCGGAATACCAATCGTGATGAGCCACTCATGTTGCGACCCGCTCTGCGTGCGACCTTCATTGCCACACCTAGATCACGCAATTCTCCTCGATGACCTTCGCGTACCAATCGGCACTGAGTTTCGGGATTCTCTGAAGCGTCCGGTAATCGACGTGGACCATGCCAAACCGTTTCGCGTAACCCTCCGCCCATTCGTAGTTGTCCAGCAACGACCATAGGAAATACCCGCGAACATCAAACCCCTCACGGATGGCACGATGCAGCGAGATCAGGTGATTTCTCAGATACTCGCGACGGCCCAAATCGTGGACTTCGCCACTTGGCAATACCCGGTCGATGTACGGCGCGCCATTCTCGGTGATGTAGACTGTCTCCACGCCATATACTTCGCGGGCGTGACGAATCCCCCAATACATGGCCTGGGGAACGATGCTCAGCCACGAAATGTCCGCCTTGGGATACTGCGAAGGCAGTGCAATCCGTTCCGCCTCGCCGTTGGATCCGCGTCGCACAAATTCACCGCAGTAGACGTTCAAGCCAAGAAAGTCCGTCTTCTGGGAAATCAATTCGAGATCGCCCGGCTCGACCTTCGGGGCATCTGCGCCCGCACGTTTGAGGAACGAGGCTGTATAGTATCCTCCATACAATGGCCCCATCAGTTGTTCGGTTTCCCTCAGATATTCCTCTCGCGCCGCGGTGATATCGGTTGCGGTTTCCGTCACCGGCACCGGCACCGGTGGATTGTGAACGAGCCCAACCCGCGACCGTTTGCCGCCCAGTTCGCGAACCGCTTCCACGGCATAACCGTGAGCCAGCAATGCGTGATGATAAATTTGATTGATCACCGCGGCGGATTCCTTTGCTCCGGGCGCATCGCAACCGTACCGGTAGCCGCAGGGCACAAACCGCATAACCTCGTTCATCGACATCCAGTTCTTGACCCGATCGCCGAGCCGTTGCACAACCAGCTGTGCGTACCGCCCAAACGCCTGTGGCGTGGCGCGGACTCGCCACCCCCCACGGTCTTCGAGCGCCTGCGGCAGGTCCCAATGATACAAGGTTATCCAGGGCGTGACACCGTTTTCCAACAGCGCGTCGATCAGTCGGTCATAGAAGTCCAGACCCTTGGGATTCGGTGCGCCATCCCCCTCGGGGAAGATTCGTGGCCACGCCACCGATAACCGGTAGTTCGGGATGCCCAAGCGCCCGAGCAATGCCACGTCATCGCGATACCGATGATAATGATCGCACGCCACGGTCGGCGTGTCGATCTTCCGCACCCTGGCAAAGCGATCCCAAATCGATTCGCCCTTGCCGTCCTCGAACGCGGCCCCTTCGATTTGCGCCGCCGCCGTCGCCACTCCCCACGCAAACGCTCGCGGGAAACAGTAGCTCCGGCGACGCGGGGCACGACCGAGCTTGGAGGCGCCGGGGGACGCGTTGGATCGCTTGACGGGGACAACGACTGTTGGCGTCGTCAACTCCGGTTGCGGCAGGGCCGTCGAGCCGGATTGCGGCGAGACAACTGTGTCGGCTGGGCCTGACGCCTGGCTCGTCACCTGGCCCCCCGCCGCGCCGACGCGATTGATGCCAACCCGCAGGCCAATGGAGGCGCAGCCACGCAGCGGTTCGCCAAGTCATGAACGAGGTTTGGTTGTTCTTTGCTTGTCTTCTCACCCATCGTGGCTGCGCTCCAGTATCCTTGGTGACTTCGACCGGTTTCCAAATGTCTTGGTATCGATACCACAGACTTGCCCAATTTGTCAAGCGCAATTGAAGTCTCCCGACTGGCCGTCGAAGAGAACCATTGGTCGCCCGTGCCGGAGACGGCCCGCTGCACACCCTGCAACACCTGGCGAAAGCAATGGGTTCCCAACCATCCGCGAAATGGGTAATCATGCCCAGCAAAACCGTGCGATTGCTGATGAACTGAGGCGCCGCCATTCTGGTAATCGAGCTTCCGGGCCACCACCAAGATCAGCTTGCGGCTGTGCGTCGACACATGCCCCTTGTTCGACGCCGCTGTTTTTGGGTCGCTGGCGCTCATGTGGTGTTGTCGATAATATATCTTGTAGCACGTTGTCAATGACTGACTTGCAGCATATCGCCACCCCTCCCCCGAGTGATCCGGAAAAAGCGCGCAGAATTCCTTTGACAAATCGCGCGATTTTGTGGTATCGATACCAACGCGACGAGGGTTTATGCTGGTTGGTAAAATACTTTTCAACCCACAGGAGACGCGCACATGAAGAGAGATTGTCTAGTCATCACCGCCATCATTATGCTGGCCACTGCGGCGCGCGCCGCCAATGTCGCCTTCGACAGCGCCGCGGATCCAGCCTACTCCGGTGGATGGTCGAGTACCAACGGCGGCTATGGGTTCACCGCGTGGACACTCGTCCCGCTGCCCTGCGCCAGTAACGGGTATTTCTACGTCAACGATGCCGTCAATGGCTGTAACCACACCGCTCCCGGCATCGACACCTCCGGCGTGGCGTGGGGCATGTCGTCCGACACCAACAGTCTGTTTTGCAGCACGAATGACGTGCCACAAGTCGGCGCAGTCGCCTATCGCGGCTTCACCGGCGGCCGATTGAGCGTCGGCCAGACTTTCGAAATCTATGTCCAGCACGGCAGCGTCGATGGCGGGCTCGGCATTGAGTTTCGCACCAGCACCGATATGTCGTCCCATAGCGCTGGCGAACGCCTCAACCTGTACCGCAGCCCCAACACAGACTGGTTGATCTGGGACCAAGCTGCGGCGATGACCAATGGCGCCGTCGACACCGGTATGCCGTGGGACACCGCCGGCTACAAAGTCGACTTTACTCTGACCGGCGTGGATACGTACTCTCTCACGATTTCCAACCTGGACCCGTCGACCAGCGTGGCTTCGGTCACCACGACCGGCACGCTGAATGGCGCGTCTGGTGCGGGACTCGATAGCGTCGCGCTGTTTACCGAGAGTCCCTTCAGCTACTGCTATCAAAACTTGTACTGGAACAGCATGAGCGTGACCGGACCCGCTCAACCGAACATCGCCAACGAAGCTTCTGATAGCGCCGCCGACGTCGCCTACACGAACTCCTACCCCAACACCTGGGCCACTGGCCTCAACGGCGGCTACGGGTTCAGCCCGTGGACCATGTATGTGCTCGCGGGCGACGGGTACTTCTACGCGAATGATTGCACCCAGGGCTGCTGTGGGGTTAGCAACCCTCGCACCTTGCCGGGGATCGACACCACGGGGCCAAATGGACCCCAAGCCTGGGGAATCTCGGCGGATACGAATACCGTCGCCGCGCCTTCTCAAGCCCAGGTGTTCGCCACGCGCGGATTCAACGGCGGGTCATTGGCCGTGGGTCAGCTCTTCGAGATGCAGGTCCAGAATTCATACGTCGATGGCGGCGCGGTTGGCATCGACTTCCGCACGGGCAACAGCCAGTCGGCCTACAACAGCGGGGAACGTCTGAGCCTGTACTTCAACGGCAGCCCGCACATCTACGATGGTCATGCGAACCCGTCATTGTTGGGTTACGACACCGGCGGCTTCCAAGTTGACTTCAATCTGATCAGCGTCGATACGTACTCGCTCACCTTGTCGAACCTGAGCAGCGGCGCCTCGACCAACGTCACGGGAACCCTCTCCGGCACGGCCGGCTCGGGGATCGACAGCATCGCGGTGTATAACCTTCAAAACCTGTCTGACGCATGGCACAACTTTTACGCCAACCGCCTGCGCGTGACGAGCACCGTCGCTCCCGTCATCAAGTCGGCCAAGTTGTTCCAGGCCACCAATGCGGTGATCTCCTTCCAGTCCATCTCCAATGCCGTGTATTTCCTACAGCGAGCCCCCGATATGTCCGGCACCAACTGGTCCACCGTGCTCACCAACGTGACCGGCAATGGCGGGATGCTCGACCTCACCAATTCGCTGCCCGGGCCTACCCAGAAACAGTTCTATCGCGTCGGTAAGTCCTACTGAGAACTGTATAATACAATCACATTTTCACCACCGAAAGCGGGTTGGCTCCTAGTTCAACCGAGAAGGCTTTGGCTGTTTGGACATGGCCGCTATCGATGGGGGTTCCCGGCCCGGCGGAGCCGTTGACGAACGCGTCACCAATCGGGCCGGCAACCGCTTGTGCAAAACTCCGGGGGGCTCGGTCGCGTTCAGAACCTCCAGCAGATAGCGGGCGGCGACCCGTCCGAGATCCATCATTGGTTGCGCGACGGTTGTCAGAGCCGGCACAAACTCCGCGGAGGCTTCGAGATCATCGAAGCCCCCGACCGAAAGATCCTCGGGAACTTTGAGTCCCAGAACCCGGGCGGCGTCAATGACCCCGTAAGCCATTTGATCGTTGGCGGCGAAGATTGCCGTCGGACGTCGGCTCTTGGCCAGCAAACCCATGGACAGTTGGAAAGCCTTCCTGGTTTCGTATTCCCCCTGGACGATCCATTCATCCACGACTTTGAGACGATGCTTGGCCAGGGTATTCCGAAAGCCCAATTCGCGTTGGGATGCGTCCCGCAGGTCACTCCGGCCCCCGATGAACCCAATTCTCGTGTGACCAAGCTGTATAATGTGTTGCGTCATCGCACAAGCGCCGCCGTAGTTGTCGACATCGACATAACTAATACCGTGTTGGCCAAGAGAACTGCCCACAACGATAATCGGCATCTGCAGATTGGCAAACGTCTCGGGAAATCGATCGCTCAACTCAGGGGCCACGACGATCAACCCGCCGACGCGTCGCTCATGGCAAAGGTTGACACATTTTCTGACGTCGTTAAAGTCCTCCGAAAGGCTGTCAAACAGAGCAATATGATAGTCCGTCCCTGTCAACACTTGCTGGATCCCCTGCAAAATGTGTCCGAGATAAACCGTGCCGATTAATCCTTGAAATGGGGCCACAACGCCCAACTGGAATGTGTGCTGGGCGCGGAGCTGGCGCGCAATGATGTCCACATGGTAATTCAACCGCTTGGCCGTCGCCAGCACCCGCTTCCGCTTTGCCTCCGAGACGGAGCCGCGGTTGCTGAGCACCCGGGAAACAGTCATCGGCGAAAGACCGGTCTCGCGCGCAATGTCGCCCATTGTCACCTTGCCCGAGTCTCTCATTAGAGTGTCAGTAGCACTCGACATATCCCATGTCAACGCTTCTTCAACACCGGAGCGGTTTGTGGTCTTAAGGCTCATCATCATTGCGATTGGCGCAACGCCCCACCCGTCGCCGGCCTGATGTGGTCCGTTGCTCGAATCGCCCGTTGAGATCGGTGGAACAACTCCAATTACATTGCCGGTGAGTAAAGCCGGGGAGGAGGTCGATGGCGACAGCGAAGATAGCTTCCGCCGCGTTACCACCGTACTTGGCAACAAAGGCCAGCAGTTTCAGATCGTCCTGAGTCTATCCTCACCCCTTAATACCCGTCATCGAGATGCCTTCGATGAAGGTTTTTTGGGTGAAGAAGAACAGGATGATGATGGGCAGCGCGACGAGGGTGCTGGCAGCCATCAGGTAATGCCATTCGGTGCCGCCATGTTGGCTCTGGAACAGTTGCAGACCGAGCGCGAGCGTGTAGTCGTCCTGCTTGGTCAGGTAGATCAATGGCCCGAGGAAATCGTTCCACGTGTACATGAATTGAAACAGCGCGACCACCATCAGCGCGGGCCGGCACAGCGGCAGGATGATCTGCCAGAAGATGCGGAACTCGCTGCAACCGTCGATGCGGGCGGCCTCGGAG
>JBKQMH010000115.1:0-7245 GCA_052146795.1 Verrucomicrobiia bacterium | reverse complement strand
CAACGTGCCACCACCCTGACCCCGTCGCTCACGCTCTCCATCGACGCCAAGGCCAAAAAACTCAAAGCCGAAGGAGTTGACGTCTGCGGTTTCGGCGCCGGCGAACCCGATTTTGATACCCCCCAGTATATCAAGGACGCTGCCGCGCAGGCGCTGGCGGCGGGGTTCACCAAGTACACGCCGTCTTCCGGCATACCGGAATTGCGCGCTGCCATTGCCGAAAAGCTAAAAAACGACAACGGCCTCGATTACAAGCCGTCGCAGATCATCGTCAACTGCGGCGCGAAACATTCCTGTTACAACGTGATCCTCGCCACCTGCCAGGCCGGCGACGAAGTGATCATTCCCGCGCCGTATTGGTTGAGCTATCCCGAAATGGCGAAGCTCGCGGATGCTTCGCCGGTGATTGTCGAGACCACGGAAGCCAGCGGGTTCAAGATCACACCGGAACAGTTCCGCGAGGCCATGACTCCGGCCACGAAATTGATCATTCTCAATTCGCCCGGCAACCCGACAGGCTCCGTGTACAGTCGCGAAGAACTTCAGGCGCTCGCCGAGGTCGCTCTCGAAGAAGACATCCTGATGCTCTCGGACGAGATTTATGAAAAAATCGTGTACGACGGCGTCCAGCCCGTCAGTCTCGCCGCGCTCGACAAGAACATTTACGACCTGACGATCACCGTCAACGGCTTCAGCAAGGCCTATGCAATGACCGGCTGGCGTCTCGGCTACGTGGCGGCTCCCGAGCCAATCGCCGCGGCCATCGACTCCATTCAGTCGCACTCGACCTCGAATCCGACCAGCTTCGCCCAGAAAGGCGCGGTCGCGGGGTTGAAGGGCGACCAATCGTTCATCGGTGAGATGGTCAAGGCGTTTGCGGAACGTCGCGCCTACATTTACGACCGGCTGACGAAGATTCCGGGCGTTACCTGCGTAAAACCGATGGGCGCGTTTTACGTGCTGCCGAACATTTCCAGTTTCGGCCTCGGCTCGGCCAACTTTGCGTCGAAGCTGCTCGATGAACAGAAGGTCGCCGTGGTGCCGGGCATCGCGTTCGGCAGCGACGCCCACGTGCGCCTGAGTTACGCCTGCTCCATGGAAAACATCCAGAAGGGGCTCGATCGTATCGAAGCGTTCTGCACGAGCCTCAAGAGATGAGGCTGTTGTAGGCCGCTCCGAAGGCATTCGGCGCGGCTTCTCAAATGAAAATTGCCCTCATCGGCCTGCCGCAAGTCGGCAAGAAAACGGTTTTCTCACTGCTGACCGGCGTGGGAGTCGACCACTTGCTGGGTCGTGCCGCCGAGTATCACGTTGGTACGGTCAAGGTCGCTGATCCGCGTGTGGACAAGCTCTCGGCGATGTACCAGCCCAAGAAGACCAAGTACGCTGAGATCGAGTGCACGCTGGCCCCTGCCCCACCCCACGAACCCAAGCCGCGCGAGCAATGGCTCAACAAGCTCAAGGACATGGACGCGCTCTGCCAGGTCGTGCGCGCGTTCGAGGATCCTGCGGTGTTTCACGTAAACGGTTCGGTCGATCCGCTGCGGGACATTGATGCGATGAACCTCGAACTCACGATCAGCGACCTCAGCCTGATCGAGACCCGGCTCAACCGCATCGCCCAGGACCAAAAACGCAAATTCGAGCAGGAACGCGCCGACGAGGCCGCGCAGTTGGAGAAACTCAAGCCACATCTGGAATCGGGCAAGTCGCTCCGCGAATTTCCCTGGCACGAAGGCGAAGAAAAGCGCATGCGCTCGCTGCAATTCCTCACGGTCAAGGGCCTCGTCACCGCGCTCAACCTCGGAGAATCCAATTTCCCGAACCCGCAACTGGCCGAGCAGGCGAGAGCCAAGCTCACCGGCCCGCGCAGTGAAGTGTGCGAACTCTGCGCCAAAGTTGAAGCCGAAGTCGCCCAAATTGAGAACCCAACGGAACGCGCGGAATTCCTCTCAGCGCTGGGAGTCACGGAACCGGCGATTCACGTCCTGACGCGCCTGCTCTACAAGGCGCTCGGCTACATTTCCTTCTTCACCACCGGCGAAGATGAGGTCCGCGCCTGGACGATCCGACACGGCGCCACCGCCGTGGAAGCCGCCCACGCGATCCATTCCGATATTGCTCGCGGTTTCATCCGCGCCGAGGTCATGAAGTACGGCGAACTCACTGGTGCCGGCGACACCGGCCATGCCGCCGAAGTGAAGCTGAAAGAGACCGGCAGGCTTTACCTCAAAGGCAAAGAGTACATCGTCGAAGATGGCGACATCGTCCATATTCGTCACAGCGGGTAGTGGACACAAACGGGCCGCAAGGTTAGTATGGTCACGTGAAGTCGGCCTCTGATCAATCGGAGATACCTTCCGAATGGCTGGCGGAGTTTGAGGCGGCGGCGCGACGCCCGTTGCGCCAGCGCTGGCGTTACGCATTCATTCACACTTACAAACCCGTGCTCGATGATGCCACCTTTCGCGCGTTCGATACCACGGCGGAATACCGCCAATGGTGTGAGCAGAACCTCCCGGACTGGTTGGGTTATGGCCGCGTTTGAATATCGCCAAGCGGAAGAGGTTCGCGACGCCTTTGCCCAACATGGCGTGCGTTACCTATTCATCGGCAAGTCCGGGGCCATTTTGCTCGGTTTTCCCGACACAACGCAGGACGCCGACTTGTTTGTTGAGAAGTCTCCGACGAACTGCACAGCTACCGTGACTGCGTTGCGCGCCTTGGGATTCACCCTTTCCGACGCTGAGGCCGCCGAAATCGAACGTGGAAAGGACTTCATCCAACTCAAGGACGGTCCGTTCGATCTCGACCTAATCTTTGCACCCGACGGCCTTGAACGGTTCGAGGACTCCTGGAAGCGGCGTGTCGAAATCGAAGGCTTTCCCGTCTGTCACATCGACGACATCATCGCCAGCAAGGCCGCCACCAATCGCGTCAAGGATCAAGAATCCCTGCCGCGTCTGCGCTCCTTCCGCGAATACTGGATGCAACGGCAAAAGCGCTGAGGACGACACCCTCCAAATTCGGCATAGTGGGTAGCCAACGAAGACCTTCCCGTCGTGATCGGGAGCTTTGGACATCGCTGATTGTAACGGGTTCCTGTCGATCTTGATTTTTCGTCGTCGCGTGTTAGCGTCGGCGCATGGCGACTAGCTCCACCACTTCCGCGGCTGAGAAAGTCCGTGGTGATTTTCAGTTTCTGGAGGGGCCGGTCTGGGTCCCGGCGCGGAAGGAACTGATTTTCAGCGATATTCCGGCCAGCCGGATTTATCGCTACGCGCCGGCGACGAATTCATTCAGCGTGTTTCGGGAACCGAGCGGACAGGCCAACGGCAACGCGCTCGACCCACAAGGCCGCCTTGTCACGTGCGAACACGAGAACCGGCGCACCTCGCGCACGGAACCGGATGGGACGATCGTTCCCCTCGCCACGCATTACGAAGGCAAACGGCTCAACAGCCCCAACGACATCGTCTGCAAGAGCGATGGTGGAGTGTACTTCAGCGATCCGCCGTACGGTGTGAAGCCGGAGTTGCGCGAGCTGGATTTCCAGGGCGTGTTCCGCGTATCGCCGGATCGAAAGACGCTCACTCTTCTCGTGCGCGATTTCATCAAACCGAATGGCCTCGCGTTCTCGCCCGATGAAAAGATTCTGTACATCGCCGACACCGAACTCGGCCACATCCGCGCCTTTGATGTGAACGCGGACTGCTCGATCACCGACAGCCGCGTGTTCTGCAAGGTGGAGCGTCCCGATGGTTTTCGCGTCGATATCGAAGGCAACCTGTACATCTCCGCGATGAAGTCGGTCGAAATCTTCGATCGCACGGGTAAGAAGTTCGGCGAGATCACCCTGCCCCAACGACCTGCCAACGTCGCTTTCGGCGACGCCGACCGCAAGACGCTTTACATTTGTGCGCGCACGGGTTTTTACAAGACGCGTGTGGCGATTCCCGGCGTGGCGATGCCATGAAACGCGCCGGCGCTGGCGTGATGGGCTGCGGCACGGTCGCGATGTATGGTCATCGCCGACCGCCGGTGAGCGGGCGGGCCTTTACGCCGAACGATGACTCGCCGCGTTGTGCATCCACAACAGTTCGGTCTCGAAATCAGTCAGGCCACCGTAATTGGCGAAGGTGAGCGAGCGGTTTTCGAGCAGGAGACGCGCGCCGAGGTTCACCTGCGCCGTGGAGTGGCCTGCCAACTCGTCGAGGAACGCGCGAAAGTTGGCCGCGGCGTTGATCTGCTTCTTCTCCGCCAATCCGGTGAAATCGAAATGGTCGGGGCTGAAGGCAAATTGTTCGCCGCCCGTGGTGACGATCCGCCCGAACGTAATCACGCGGACGGTCTTCACGGGTTTCTCGTCCTTCTTCTTTTTTTTGCCGCCGCCGAGCAGCCCCGGGGGGATGCCCGTCACCATGAACACGCCGACTCCCATGAGCATACCGGCCATCTTCTGTTGGTCCCCACCCGCCTCGCGTTGGATGATCTCCTCCGAGAACCGGCCTGCGGCGACGATGCCGATCTCCGACCATTCGACCGGGCGCGGTGGTTCCTGGGGCGACTGAAGGCGAAGCGTCACGCCGCTTTCGGCGGATTCGAATCCGGTGATCACCTTCGGGTTGGACACGGACCGCAGTTGCTCGTTGTCGATGATCACGGCCCCACCCGCCAGATCGCCAATCGCTTCCACCAGGCGGCACGCCTGCTCTTCCGTGGCGTTGCGATCCAGAAATCCCCAGCCCTTGCGAATCTTGGTGCGGGCGTCGTAATCCGGGACGCCATACGCCCGGGCAAGCACGGGCGCGAGCGCGTCGAGGTGATCGAGCGGGAACTGGCGGAACAGGACCGAGTAATTCACGTCGGGCACGATACGGCGGATCGCGTGTAACGGCAAGCGGCAAGCGGGTGCGCTTGCCCTACAACTCCTGCTCTGTTATCATCGCGACGCGTTAGGCGAGGAGGCAAACGATTCATGGCAAAGATTTCCATTCACGGCGGCAAATTAATCGTTCCCGAGAACCCCACCCTGCCCTTCATCCGCGGCGACGGCACGGGACCCGACATCTGGGCTGCATCCGAGCGCGTGTTCGACGCGGCGGTGAAGAAGGCTTACGGCGGCAAACGCAAGGTGGAATGGCTGGAAGTGTTTGCCGGCGAGACGGCGTTCAAGAAATTCAACAACTGGCTGCCCGATGAGACGGTCAAGGCGTTTCAGGATTACCTTGTCGGCATCAAAGGCCCGCTCACCACGCCGGTCGGCAAAGGCATTCGCAGTTTGAATGTCGCGCTGCGCCAGATGCTTGATTTATATGTGTGTTTGCGGCCCATCCGCTGGTTCAAGGGTGTCCCCTCGCCCGTCAAGCATCCCGAGAAGGTCGATATGGTGATCTTCCGCGAGAACACCGAGGACATTTACGCGGGGATCGAATGGGCCGGTGGCACGCCCGAAGCGCAGAAGATCCTCGATTTTCTGGAGAAGGAATTTCCCAAGGAATTCAAAAAGATCCGGTTTGGGACGAAGGATGCGTCGGACCAGTGGCTGAAACAGCTTCAGGCCCTCGGCGCGCCGGTCCGCCCGGCGGTGGTGGATGTCGGCATCGGGATCAAGCCGGTCAGCTATCTCGGCACGATCCGCCTGATTCATGCCGCGATCCTGTATGCCATCGCGAACAAACGGAAGAGTGTGACGATTGTCCACAAGGGCAACATCATGAAGTTCACCGAGGGCGCATTCCGCGACTGGTGCTATAAAATCGCCAGGGAGCGTTACGGTGCGGTCGAGATCGACGGCGGGCCGTGGTGCAAGATACCCGAGGGCAAACCCGGCGCGGGCTTGGTCATTAAGGATGCCATTGCCGACATCACGCTCCAGCAGGTGCTGACGCGTCCCGAAGACTTCGACGTCATCGCCACGCTGAATCTGAATGGCGATTATCTGAGTGACGCGCTCGCGGCGCAGGTCGGTGGGATCGGCATCGCGCCCGGCGGCAACATCAATTACATCAGCGGTCACGCCATTTTCGAGGCCACGCACGGCACCGCGCCCAAATACGCGAACCAGGATGTCGTGAATCCCGGGTCGGTGGTGCTTTCCGGGGAGATGATGTTCCGTTACCTGGGCTGGACGGAGGCGGCGGATTTGATCCTCAAGGGCCTGAACGGGGCGATTGCGTCCAAGCGCGTGACCTATGATTTTGCGCGCCAGATGGACGGCGCGACCCAGGTGAAGTGTTCCGAGTTTGGCGACAACCTCATCGCCCACATGTAGTTCCGGCCGCCGGGGGATGCCAACAAAATTTCCGGTCCCAAACCGGGCGCGGGCGGGTTGCATTTTTTATTTGCATTCTCGTCCCGGCGGGCGGAAGGTCTCCTTGTGAATCACGTCCATAAAATTCTGGACGACACAAAAGACACAGACAGACGGTTGGAAATGGAAAAGGCCGGGGGCAAACCGGGGGGTGTGGTGGAAAAACCGGAAGTGGTCATGCAGAAGATTCACCAACAGGCCACGTGCCTCGGCCCGGTAATGGAAGAGATCCTTCGCGCGACACACGGGCGCGGATGGAGTCATCGGGGATTGAACGAATAGCCGGGCGAAATGGATTTTGTGCCAGTGATGGCCCAACCCGCCAGATTCAAAAACGCGGGGGTTTATTTGGGCGAGGGAGGAGTGTAATCCAGCGAAGGGGGACTATTCGCGCATCTGCGGAATGATCACACTTCATCGTGGCGAAGCCTCGACGCTACACGTTTTTCAGAGGTCTCCTCAGGTGGGGCGTATCGGGCATATTTTGACACTGTCCTTGTTTGGAGTTCCGCCTTCAGGCGGTGCAGGCGAAATGGCGTCACGGACCGCGTAAACGCGGAACTCCAAACGTTTGCAATCGTTTCGGCAAGGAAAGCATCAAGATGCACCCCGTCCGGCCTGTGGCCGGAAATCCAAGATTTTAGCACGAATACATCGAGGCGCAGCCTCGACGCTACACGTTGCTGACAAGCGCGGCGGCGGCGGCTAGACTGCGTGGATTATTTCGAGACTGCCAACCCGCCGGGCGGGCCAGAACGTTTCGCCCGTCGCCTTTTCGGTGGGGCGCACCCAACCGTGGGCCCCGGCGACCCGATGCCAAAAACCGCACGGGCAGCGGACCGGCCCGGCCAGTGGTGTTTTCTGAATGACTTGGATTGAAGCCAGCCTGGTGTCGGCGCTGTTCCTGGGCGTGTATGACATTTGCATCAAAC
>JBKQMH010000114.1:0-45996 GCA_052146795.1 Verrucomicrobiia bacterium | reverse complement strand
ACCGTCTCTCGGTTCGTTTCATGGGAACAACTCAATTGCCAACGCACTCGTGCTCGTTAATGACGTTTTTTACGGCGACCCGTTTGGGGGTGCGACCCCTGTTTGGACGGGAATGACGAATCCGCCTCCGCCGACATTTTACAATTGCTTTGCCATCGACGACCACACCGCCGGTGTTTCCCAATACGCATCGGGCGGGACAGCCATGTCGTTGTATTGCGGAACCATCGACATCAACGAAAACGCAACCTACTGGTTGCCGGGCACTCCCGCCGATGCCTGCGCGCCGCTGCTTGGCACCATCAAGCGGATGCCGCCCGATTGCACGACATTCAGCGGCGGATTGACCGTTTATGATAGGACAGGCACCAATCTAATTCTATCTGCAACCAGCGGCAACGTCACCTTCGGCTCCGTCGTAACCATCATCGACCAGAGCAATTTGGTGGCGACGAACAAAACAAGCCAAGGGCTATGGGTTTACAATTCCTGCATCTGGTCTAACAGTGGAACGGTCGGCACCAACATTGCCGGGTCTATTTTAGGGGGCAGCCAACCGGCATTGGTCAACATCTTTTCCAACACGACAAGTTCTGCAACACTTACGGTTGACGGCCGTGTCTTTTCAATGGCAAATGCAACCTTAATAGTTATCAACAATTCGACCAACTTCGTTTTTATCAGCAATGCCCGTGCGCCGGGCTTCAACGGCATCGGTTTGGTGGATACCGTTAGCAACAATTCGTATGCGAACTATTACTACATCACCTCAAGCAACTCGCAAAATGCAGGCTGGAGACTCGCCCACGGGACGTTATCCCCATGACCCCGCAACCCAAAACCTGCGACGTATATCCGTGCTAGGAAACGGGGTCAGGTCTCAAGGGCCTGTTGCCCAAATCACTGATTTGTGTCTTCCAAATGTTTTTCTCGATCTGGAGCCCTCGATTTCCAAGGAAACTCGGGGTGTCAGAATACGAATACGGAGCCTCTTGTGGTGTGTGGAGCCTTTGGGCAACAGGCCCCCAACATTGCAACATTTGATCGCCGCCTCACCGCCTCACCATTCACGGACCAGACGTTCCCACACGCGGCCCCCTTGTCCGCCATAGCTTCAGCGACGGCGGATGTCCGCCCCTTGGCTACTCGGCTACTCGGCTATCTACCCCGAATTCTTTTCGGGGCTCGGCAACCGCCCTTTCCCCGGCTACCTGGCTACTTGGCTACTCGGCTACGTGCTGACCATCCGCCCGCGTCCGAGCTCCGGGTAGGGTATCGCCCTATTGCCCCCGTCCGCTTCCGGGCTTAGGTTGACGGTATGAACAACAAGATCCACATTCCAACAGGAGCTCATCTATGCCACTACTGAATGTTGTCATCACCCTCATCGTCGTCGGCATCTTGCTCTGGCTGGTCAACAACTACATCCCGATGGACGGAAAAATAAAATCAATCCTCAACGCCGTTGTCGTCATCTGCGTCGTCGTCTGGCTGTTGTTCGCCTTCGGCGTTCTCCATCACTCCGGCGACATCCACGTCCCCCGGATCGGATAGCCAGGTCATCAATTCGCCAAAATGATGTGATGCGCTACGAGAGGTTTTGCCCGAGTTGGCCTCTCAACAACTCGGGCAAAGACTAAACATGCCGTTCTCTGCGCTCTCAGTTCGATTCACTTCGGGTAGCCGATAGTTTGCGCCAGGATGATCCTCTGGTCGGGACGCAACTTCATTGACTGCGACAGCGCCGTCCTGTCAACCGATCCTCGAACCACCACCGCCAGCCCTTGGGAGGCGCAATACAAATAGACGTTTTGGGCGATGAACCCAACGTCGGCGCCGCTGTAAAGCTGTTTGTCGGCCTCGTTGGCGTTCTTCATCCTCGTCAAATCGGCCACATACACAAGATTCAGCGGCGCGTCCTTGACGAAGTCCTGTTTCCCGGTCGCTTCCCGCAGGTCTTTGCCCACCACCGGCACCAAGCTGTGCGTTTTGGCCTCGTACAAATACAGCCCCTCCGGCAGCGCGACGTACACATCGACCTCCTGCCAGTTCATCGCGGAGGGCGCCGTTCGTTTGCCGGAGTCCGCCCGATTAATCCCATCCGCCGCCCAGAGAAGGTTCGAGAGTTCCTGCCGCGGCAGCGGCTTGGTATCAAAACTCCTCGACGTCTGGCGCAGTTTCAACACCTGCATCAGCGGCTTGCCGACCTCCGTCTGCGGCGGCGGCAACTGAATCGACTTGAGGTCGTCTCCAAAAACGAATGCCGCCCGGAATATGCCTCCGACAACAAGCATGGCTACCAAAAATCTCTGTGATCTATTCATTATTGGTCTCCTGTCTTGAACGCTTCGATCATGCAAACGTCGTTTCTCAGTCTCATAAAAGTCCTCCCTGACCTCGGCCACGCCGCGCGGCTAGAGGTTCTTCGACAATTTCTTGAGCAACTGCAACAAATCGGTGTTGGTGACGATCCCGACGAGCTTGCCGCCCTCGATGACGGGCACGCAACTGATCGCCAGACCCAGGATCAGGTCGAGCGCCAGACTCAGATCGTGATCGGGTGCAACGGTGGCCGGCTCAGCCGTCATGACATCGCGGGCCTTGAGCGCGTCGTCAATGTGATATTCCGCGGGGCTCTGCGGGTGCTTCTTGAAGATGACCGCGACATTCAGGAGATCCCGGTCCGAAACAATGCCCACAAGTTGATTGTCCCGGTTGACGACCGGCAAGTGGCGGAGGCGGTGTGTCCGCATCAACTCATACGCGTCTTTGGCCGGCGTGTCCTCACCGATCGTCACGACGTTGGACTGCATCAATTCGCGGATCTTCACCTGACACCTCCGGCGCACACCCTAACAGATCGATGCTTGCATGGAAAGACACCCAGAGATAGCGCGCTAGAGCCGCCCGCAGCCTGCACGGAACGAAGCCGAACGGTGCCCTACGGCACGGTGACGACGGCGCAACCGTGGACGAAATTGGTCGCGGCGACGTTGAAGGCGGCGACCTGATACGCGTAGGTCACACCGGACTGGGCGGTACCATCGGTGTAACTGCTGGCGCCCTGCCCAACCTCGTCGATCAGGTCGAAGGAACCGACAGCACCGTTGGACTTTTCCGCGCGCGCAATCAAAAAGCCCTGCTCGTTGTCCGACCGGTCCGTCCAATTCAAGTCCACGGTTCCCGCGCCCGCAGGTTTCGCTGTCAACCGGGTGGGCGCGGCGGGCGCCGTCACGAGTTGCGGGCCAATCTGCTGGAGCGCTGCCAGGTAATCCACGCGCCCATGCCCGGCCCAATCGGCTCCAACATTGGGCGTCGAGTTCGTGTCGGCGCCGAGATACGTCGTCGCGTTCAGGATGACCGTCACAATCGCATCCGGACCGATCGAACCCCCCAGCCCGAGTTGCTCGGCTCGGGATAACAGCAACGCCGCTTCACCGGCCACCAGCGGCGAGGCGAACGACGTGCCGTTGCCGACAAAATACGTCGCGGTGCCGGCCGTACCCATCCCGTTGTTCTGGTCGGTCAGGCTCAACACCGCCGTGCTGACAACGTCCACCGCCGGGGCTACCACATCGACAGCTCTCCGTCCGTATTCGGAGAAACTGGCGCGCGACCGCATGCTGGCCGCGCTGCCACCGCTCAGGACGCTGCCGCTGCCGCTGCCGCCCACGGAGATCACGTGCGGATACGACGCGGGGTAACTGCGCTGGCTGGAATTGTTGTTGCCAGCCGCGGCGACGATGATGACTCCCTGGGAGTGGGCGTACTCGATCGCCTGGTAGATGGTTCGGGTTGGGACGAGGCTGCCGAAGCTCATGTTGATGATGTTCGCGCCATGGTCCACCGCGAAACGAATCGCCTCGGCAATCGCCGTGGCGGGCGCGCCACCCGAATTCGTAAACACCTTCAGCGGCATGATCCGGCTGTACCAGCTCGCGCCGACGACCCCGATGCCGTTGTCCGACACCGCCGCCGCCACGCCGGCCACGAACGTCCCGTGAAACACATTGCCATCGCCGCCGCCATCGCCCAATTCAGGATCGGGATCGGGACCGTTGTTGTAAAAGTCCCAGCCGTGAATATCGCCCGGGTAGCCGTTGGTGGCGTCTTCGGCGACGTTCGGATTGGTCCAGAGATTCGCTGCGATGTCCGGGTGGTTGGTCAACACGCCCGTATCAATAATGGCAATCACGATGTTGGAACTGCCGGTCGTGACGTTCCACGCCGCTTCGGCTTCGAGGTTGGAGTCGGAGCCGATTCCATTAAAATACCAGCGCTGGAGTTCCGTCGAATCGCCGTCGTACGACGAGTAGTATTCGTCATTGGGCATGTCGTTGATGTAGTGGAGCACGTTCGGCTCGGCAAAATCGACTTCCTGCAGTTTGGCGAGTTGCTCCGCCGCCGCGGGCACGGACAACCCGCCCGACAAAACCACCACATACTCGCCGTGCCGCACGTCCAGTGTCCGCACAATTCGTCCGCCCAGTTCGTCAACGATTTCATCCTGGCGATGATGGGGCACGCCGCCACGGAACCGCACGATCAACTGCCCCGGCACGTAGTTGGGCCGGCCGGAATCGTCCTGCGGAGGGATGTCGCGAGCGGAGGCGTACACCACCTGTTTGTCGCCCACCGAATTGCCGTTGTCCGGGTTGTCATTCCCGTCCGCCAGTTCACGACGCAGTTGCATGTTGGAATCACGGTCGGACGATTTTGAGGCGTCGCCCATGAGCGCGTGCTCAAATCCGTCGAACGTCCACAGCGACGACGAGCTGCCCGGCGCGCTCTGACCGAATCCGCGCCCCAGGAATAACACCAGCAGGAGCACGACCACAGATCCGCCGTAGACGATGATGCGGCGAATTATAAATGGGTTATAAAGGAATCCCATTGTCGCTCCAGTGTGTTGCGGTCCGTTTTCAATTGAGCTTCCAGCAGCGTCTCCGGCTCCGCGCGTTCCACGGCGGTGATCTGGCGGTAGGTGGAAAGGTCCCGATACGACCTCACGTAGTTGAAAAACTGCGGACGGACGCCGTCCTGCATCAACATGTAGACCAGCGCCCAACTCTCGGCATACGCGAGTTCGACGCGGCCTTCACCAAGGGCGAAAAAGCCGGAGGCATTCCGGTGATTGAGCAGCGTCTTCAACGGGAGAAGTTGGCCCGCCCGTTGCGCCCGCATGACCCGCTCCGCCAGCGTGGCATGGTACCGCCCGATTTCCGGAGTCTCGCAGTACTGCGCCAGGCCCTCCGTGAGCCAGGTCGGCTCCAATCCGTAGCGGGAGTGAATGTGATAGGCGTGAAAGAGTTGATGCGCGCCCTCGTGGCGAATCAGGCGCTCATTGATCGACTTCGCCTCCGCGGTGACATCGGAGCGGAGTGCGGCCAGTCGCGGGCCCGCATCGGGGGAATCGTGATACTGGCGGCTGCGTTCCTCGAGACGGTCTCGGGCTTGAAAATAGCGCGAGGTGCTGAGCTGGTTGAGCAACACCAGACGGTTTTCACCCGACGAAAAGAATCCCGCGCTATTCACAAACAAAGGCGCCACCCGCAGCGCGTAGGTCCGGAAGGCGTCCTCGGAACCGAAGAAGACCACGTCCACGTCCCGCAACTCGTCCTCCTGCCGGATCAGCGGCGCGAAATGATGGCGGAACTGCTCGCGCAGGTCGGTCAAGACGCCCAGGGTTTTCTGCACCTCGCCATACGATTCGTCCGTGACGATCGTATACGGCGGGCTCTTGACGAAGTGGAACCGGGGAAACTCGGTGCTGAACCGCACGTCGCGCACGGTCACTTCAAACGGGGCCGCCGGCAATGCCTCCACCGCGGCCACATCGCCCCACCGATAGGACTCGACCACATACCCGGAGTAGCCAAACCCGTCGCGAAACCGGATGGTGGTCGGTGATTCGGAAATCACCCATCCATCCAGGACGTGGCCATCACGGAACTTGAGCCGGTGCGTGGGCCGTTCGGCGGCCAGCTCCGTCTCCAGTTGATGTTTGCGGGCCACCTCATCCGCCGAGAGCGGACGCGTGGCGTCCGTGTCCATCGGCACGACCCCAACCCGTTGGACACGCTCCGGCACCGCCTGGAGAGTCCTCGGCTTGTCTGTCGATACCGTGGACGGCCCACATCCACCGAGCACAAGGATGGCGCTGGATAGGAGGATGACGCGGTGTGCCCGCGCCACGCTGGGAGCCAATGCAAAGCCCGCCCGTTTATCCCTAGGGTGCATTGCCGGCCTGAAATAGCAGCAAGTATGCCCCAGGCCTGCCGGCACGAAACCACTGCCGTCCGCTTTTGCTGTTGACCGATGTGGCGGGCTTCTTTACATTTCGGAGTCGAGAGTTTTTAGCTCGTCGGGATTTTTGGAGCGCTCCCGCAGATGGCAGACATGAACAATCGAATGGCAATAGCAACTTTCTCAGTGTCAGTCGCGTTTCTGATACCCGCGGTTCTCAGTTTTGCCCAGGTACCGCTGCCGCCAGCTCCTCTCCCGTTCCAGATCACGAGCGTCCGACAACGGCTCGTCAGTCCGCCCGATTACCGCTCGATTATCATGGACACCGGCAGCCGTTCCATAGCCGCCGGCCAGAACTGGCTGCGAGTTGATACCGAATTCGAAAGCTTGCCCGATTGGGCCGACGACGTTCAATTCAAGTATTTCGTGCTGCTGGGACGGGGCGAAACCGCGCATTGCCTTGTCGGTGAAATCACCTACGTCAACGTCGCCAAGGGAGCCCAACACCATTCCGCCATGTTCGTGCATCCCAACACCCTCCAACGCTATGGCAACGGACAGGTCGAGGCTGTCGCCGTGCAGTTGTTCTACAAGGGACGGCTGGTTGACCAGAGCAGTTATCCTCTCTCCAACGATCACTGGTGGGAGCGGCTTACACCGATCAGCGGTTTCGTGCTGCCTCCCCGAGAAACCCCATGGTCTATTTTTGCGTTCGACCGATATGAGTCACCCAAACCCACGTCACAACCCTAACCGGACCGGTAATTATTCATGCTAGGCTCTGAGCGAATGCTGGCGCTGGACATCGGCGCTTCCACCATCAAGGTGGGCGAATTTCAAGCCGCCAAGGGCCAGGGATTGCGGCTGACGAATTTCAACTATGCCGAACTCGGGATCGATCCCGAACACGAGGAAAGCCGCAAGGTGCTGATCGTGTCCACCGTTCGCAATGTGGTGCGCGAGAGAAACATCAAAGCCAAAAATGTCGTGTTCAGCGTTTCCGGCCAATCCGTGTTCACCCGCTTCGTCAAGTTGCCGCCGGTCGATGAATCCAAGGTCGCGCAGATCATCCAGTACGAGGCCCAGCAAAACGTCCCCTTCCCCATCGATGAAGTCATCTGGGATTATCAATTGCTCGGGAGCAACCCGCAAGGGGAACTGGAAGTCGTGCTGCTGGCCATCAAGAGCGACATCATCGAAGAACTCACCGAAGGCGTGGAATCTTCCGGGCTGCGGACGGACATCGTGGATGTCGCCCCGATGGCGTTATACAACTCGGTCCGGTACAACTACGGCGACATCGAGGGGTGCACCATGGTCGTCGATCTCGGGGCACGCACGACCAATCTTCTGTTCTTGGAACAGAACCGTGTTTTCTCGCGGTCGATCCCCATTGCCGGCAACGCCATCACGCAAAGCATTGCCTCGGAGTTCAACGTGCCGTTCCTCGAAGCCGAGCACATGAAAAAGACGCACGGCTTCGTGGCCTTGGGCGGGGCCTACGAGGAGCCCGAAAACGAAACCCAGGCCCGTGTCAGCAAGATCATCCGCAACGTGATGACCCGGCTCCATGCCGAGATTGCCCGGTCCATCAATTTCTACAAGGGACAACAAGGGGGCAGCCTTCCCGGGCGCGTCCTGCTCTCGGGCGGCACCTCGATCATCCCGTACACGGATCGCTTCTTTAAGGAGAAGATCCAGACGGACATCGAATACTTCAATCCCTTCCGCAACGTGGAGATTGACCCGCAAATTTCGCGGGAAGAGCTGGCCCGCTGCGCGCATTTCTTTGGAGAAGTCGTTGGCTTGGGCCTGCGGAAGACCACCGAATGCCCCATCGAGGTCAATCTTCTTCCGAAATCCGCGCGCCGTCGCGAACAGATGCAGCACCAACGGCCCTATCTCGCCGCCGCGGCCGTTTGCGTGCTGCTGATTCCGCTGTGCTGGCTCGGGTACACACAGAAGATCGTGGCCCTGAAGAACGCCCAACTACACGAATTGACCGGCAAGGTCAAAAATCTGGACGACCTCAGTCAGCGCCTCAGCCGCGAACAGAACCAGCTCTCCGCAGTCCAGTCCAAGGCCAACCAAATCGTCGCGCTGCTCGACCAGCGGTCGCTCTGGCCGGAGCTGCTGCAAGACCTGACCTCGAGGCTCGCCTCGAACATTTGGATCGTTTCCTTTACTCCCGATACGGAAGCCCCCGCCGTCGTCGCGCCCCCTGCGGCTGTGGCCGCGCATCCCCCGGTGGTCAGTCGTGGAGGACGCAGGGAAGCGCCACCGAGCGCACCACCACCTCCGCCGCATAACCCCGCTCCCGCGGGTGGCGTCACTGGTAAGAACATTTTTGGAATTCGCATCGAAGGTGCGGGGATTCACTCCTCGGACAACCCCGAGCAGGATATCCAGTTGGTCGATGATTTTGCCAAGAACCTGCGTGACTCGTCGTTCTACGACAAGATGGGCGTCGTAATTGATGTGCCGCCAAACCCGACCTTGCAAGGGAAGACCTTCACGTTCACCATCCGTGCGAAACTGCTGAAACCGATTCCCATGTGATATGAATCTCAAGTGGCTGAAACAGAATGTGCTGACGGTGGGGTTCCTGACGGCTTTCGTCATCGTGCTCGGGGTGTTGATCTGGCTGCAACAAGCCGCCGCGTCGAAACGCGCTGGCGTCGATGCCGCGCTGCAGGAAAAACAATCGCAGCTCGGCCAACTGCTCCTGCAGAAACCCGCGCCTTCACACGAAAGCATTGATCTCATCAAGCAGGACCGGGAACAGGTTGACCAGTTGTACGGGCAACTGGTGGGAGCCGTCAGCCACAAGATCGAAGTCCCACCCGATCTGCGCCCCGTCGGTTTCCTCCAGCTCATGGCCTCCTCCTTCTCGCGTCTTCATCAGGCGGCCGAGGCGGCGGGGATCAAACTTCAGGACGGATTCGCGTTCGGGTTCGGCCGCTATGCCGGGTCGACCTCGACTCTTCCCGCCAAGAACCTTTCCCCCGAAGACACGAAACGTGTCCTGACCCTGCTCGTCAAGCAACTCGCGGCCATCGATCAAATTAGCACGCTGCTGATCTCCAACCACGTGGCGGAAATTGTCCAGATACGCCGCGCCGAGGTTGAGACGGGTGGCGGTGGTGGCGGTAGTGGCGGATCGGGGGCGGGCGGCGAGCCGCTGGATGCCTCAATCAAGACCGACCCCAAAGCGTTGTATCAGGTTCTGCCCTTTGAGTTTCAGTTTAGGTGTTCCGGGGAAGCGTTGCGCGGCGTTCTCAACAGCCTGACCAAAGCGGACCTGTTTCTTGCCGTCCGACGACTGCAGATCACCGGTGAAGCGCCCGTTACCGAGAAGACGTCCACGGGGTCGGGAGCCGCTGCCGCCGCGGTGGCCGCCGCGGCCACTCCGACGATCCTGAAACCCACGCTGTTGACTGTCACCATGCGCATTGATCTGATCGAATTCCCGACTCCACAACCCGCCAAGAAGGAAGCGGGGAAACCAGGCGCCTGACGAACGCGACCGAGGCACGACTGAAAAGACCACCATGGATTTCCTGAAGAAACACTACGAGAAGATCATCTTGGCGGTTGCGCTGGTAGCGCTGATCGTCTCCGCGGTTGTTCTTGCATTGCGGGTCAACGAACTCGGCACCAAGGAGCCAACGACAACGGCTGCGACCCGCGTCGCTCCCACCCCGCGCGTTGCCCTGGCAACCTACTACACCGCCATCAAATCGCTGGCCGAGCCGCCGTTGTGGACGAATGTGGCCGTCGAGCCGTTCAATCCAATCCCGGTCGGCCCGGTGATTATGATCTCGGGCACGACCAGCAACCCCGCAACGGAGTTTCCCGTCACTCTTCTCAGCGTGGTGCGCAAACCGTTCAAGCTGCTGTTCATGGCGTATGCGAATGACGCGACCACAGGCGGGTACGATTTCCAGATTAACATCCAGTTCCGCTCGCGGACATTCTTCATCCCCGCGATTGGCGATATCATCAAGGATCCCTACGAAGACACCGGATATCGCATCATCAAGTTTGAAAAGAAATCCGTCGTCGTCGACGATCCAATCCTTCGCGTCAAACAGGACAAGGACGTTTCGGAACTCACGGTGCAGCACGAAGGGGGCAACCCCGTTGTCCTGGTCCTCGGCAAGGAAAGCGAAGACCAGGAGCCCGTGGCCCAGGTGCGTTGCGCTGGCGAGTTGCAAACGGCTGAATATCGACGCGGACAATCATTCACGTGCAAGGGCGTCACCTACAAAGTCTTGGACATTGACATCAATCTAAGACAGATGAAAATCGTTGACACGCAAACACAGGAGCAGCACACTATCACCTCCCAGCAGTAGTTTGACGTACGAACGCACGTCAAGCTGGCTGGTTCGCCTGCGGCGATGGGGGGTTGTGCGCAGAGGCTCTGGCGAGTCGTGAACGGAACGGAGAATCGTCATATGATAAGAATGGTATTGGTATTACTCACGAGCAGCGCCTGCTTCTTTGCGTCTGTGGACCTGCGCGCTGCGCCCACCGATCCATCGTCCACTGGTTCTACGACGGCCGAACAGGCCGCCCGCGAAGAACTCGTTCGCCGCCAGGAAGCCCAATTGGCTGCTGAAAAACTGCTCGCCCAGGGCGAAAAACTTTTCTAAGCCGGCAAGTACTCGGAAGCCGTCGTCAAGCTCGAACAAGGCATCAAGCTCATCCCCCGTGCCCCCGCCACCGAAGTGGATTACAATCGCGCGCTTCACGGGCTGACGGACTCCTACACGCGGCTCGCCGACGCCGCGTTTCACAGTGGCGATATCGCCCAAGCCCATGCTTTTGCCGAGAAAGCACTCGAATACGATCCGGAAAACCAGGCAGCGAAGAATGTCCTCACCAAGGTCAAACAGGCCGAATCACAGAAGACCGCGGAAAACCCGAGCGGGCAGCCACTGGATCAGACCCCCGAATTCGTGGCCAAGAAGGATCAGATCAAGAGGCTGTTCCGTGAAGGCAAAATTCTCATGAACTCCGGCCAGTACGATGAGGCGGAGAGCCGCTTCCAACAGGTTTTGATTCTGGATCCGTACAATGCCGATGCCCATGTCCTGCTCAAGGCGCTCAACAAGCAACGCATCGACTACGCCCAGGGCTCTCAAGATGAAACGCGCGTGCATCGTCTTTGGGAAGTGTCCGACCGATGGACTCCGCCCATCAGCAGCGAGGTGCAGCCTCCCAAATCCGAAGAAACCGCTGGCCCGATCGTTCGCGATGCCCTCCGCCAAGAGAGCATCAGCAAGAAGCTTAACGAAATTATTATACCCGAGATCAACTTTCGCGAGGCCGCCGTCAGCGACGTCATCCCCTATCTGAGCAACGAAAGCCGTATCCGCGACCCGGAGAAAGTCGGTGTCAACTTCATCCTGAGCAGCGCCATCGCTGGCCCGTCGCCCTCGACCGCGCCAACTCCTACTGCTGCAGCTCCGACTGCCCGCGGTGCCGAAGCCACCGCCACGGAGGCTCCGACGGCGGCGGCGGTGTCGTCCGGTCAGAAGATTACCGTGACGTTGCACAATATCCGGTTGATTGATGTCCTGAACGAAGTGGTGAAAACCGGGCTCGGCTTGAAGTACCGCATTGATCCCAGCGCGGTGATTATATTGCCCCCCGATGCCCCCGAGGGCGAGATGGTCACGCGTTCCTATCCGGTCACGCCCGGCGTGTTTAGGGTTCCACCCGCCGGCGCCGGGACCGGGGTCGGAACCGCCAATGCCACCCCCACGGGCGCCGTCGGATCGTACCGCCCAATCGGCGAGAATCAGACGGCGGTCGCCGCCGTGGCCAGCAATGAGGTGCAGAACACTTTTCGAAGCGCCGGCGTTCCCTTCCCACCGGGATCGAGCCTCGTGTATAATGCTCGCACCAGCACCATCATCATCCGCAATACGCCGGAGAACCTTGAGATTTTTGAGCGCGTGCTGTCGGCCTACAACTTCATTCCGTCCCAAATCGAGATCGAGGCCAAGTTCGTGCAAGTCTCCCAAAACGACTTGGATGAACTCGGGTTTGACTGGCAGATGGGCACGAAAACAGTCGGAAGCTTTGACGTCACCGGTGGCAGCGGCGCGGAAACCTTCCCCCCTGGTAGCGGGGCGTCTTCTAGCCCATCCTACGACATAACCTCTGGTCTGCAGGGCGTGTCCGCGATTCAAGGAAATGCCATCTCGTCCCTGTTGGCCGCCGGAGGCTTGCCCACTGCCGTTGGCACAGGCTCATCCGCGCCACAGAGCTCGATCGCGACCATTCGAGGTATTTTGACCAATCCACAGTTCCAGGTCGTCATCAACGCCCTGGCCCAAAAGTCGAGCGCGGACATGCTCTCCGCCCCCAAGGTCACAACCGTCAGCGGCCAACAAGCACAGATTCGCTCGGTCCAGGAGTTTATCTACCCGACATCGTGGGCGCAGCCCACGGCGACCTCCTCCGGTGGCGGCGTGACCGGCGGCGGCGCGGTTGCGGTTACCCCATCGATCCCCAGTTCGTTCCAGACGCGCGAAGTCGGTGTTCTTCTCAATGTGACACCCGAGGTTGGCGCCGACGGCTACACGATCAACCTGACTCTCGCGCCCGAAGTATCGCAATTTCTCGGGTTTATCAACTATGGCAGCCCCATCGGCTTGTCGTCTGGCGCCGGCAACGTGGTCACCACCATGAACAACATCGAAGAGCCCCTTTTCGAGAGCGAGAACCTCACCACGAGCGTCGTGATTTGGGATGGGCAAACCGTCGTCCTCGGGGGCTTGATTACGGAGCAACTGAGCAAAATCGATGACAAGGTCCCGCTTCTCGGTGACCTGCCCCTGGTTGGTCGCCTGTTCCAATCCAAGGTCACGCAGCGCTCGAAGCTCAACCTTCTGGTCTTCGTAACGGCTCGGCTGATCGATCCGGCTGGCAATCCCGTTCATCGGCTCCCGGTGGCGACCAGCGCACGGTACTAAAGTCGCTTGGCCCCCGGGGCTGGATTGTTTTGTTTCTGTCGCCGTGATACGTTCGTTGCCCGATGGCTGCTACCGTACTCCTTTATGACGCGTACTCCCTGATTTACCGGGCGTTTTACGCCATCCGGTCCCTCTCGGGGCCGGACGGTCAGCCTGTCAACGCCATCTATGGCCTGGCCAAGATGCTCCAGAAGATGGCCACCGACCACACACCCTCGCATCACGCGGCCGTATTCGACCTCGGCGCACCCCACAAACGCCTGACTCTGCTGCCCTCGTACAAGGCACAAAGACCGCCCACGCCGCCTGACCTGGATCGCCAACTTCCTGTCATTCGGGACATGCTCGAGGCCATGCGCATTCCGCTCGTCGAGTCTGAGGGCGAGGAAGCCGACGACATTATCGCCACCCTGGCCATCTCCGCCGCGCGCGCCGACCACCATGTCCTGATCGCCAGTAACGACAAGGATTTCATGCAACTTGTGGGCTCGCGCATTCGCCTTCTTCGCCCGGATGGCAAGGAAAGCACCATCGTCGACCCCGACGGCGTCCGGAAACGATACGGTGTCTCACCAGAACAAATGGTCGATTTTCTCAGCCTGCTGGGTGACTCCGTGGATAACATTCCGGGCGCGCCGGGCGTAGGTGAAAAGACCGCGGCCCAACTGTTGCAAAGCTACGGCACGCTGGACAACTTGCTGGCCCACGTCGCCGAGATCGCAAAACCAAAACTGCGCGACAGCCTGGCCGCCTCGGCGGAAAGACTTCAGACCAACCGTCAGCTCGTCAGACTCCAGGTGGATCTTCCCCTCTCCGTGGGTCTGGAAAGCCTGAAAGTCCAGGCCCCCGACGCGACAGCCCTGGCCGCGGTATACCGTCGTTGTGGTTTCAAATCCCTGTTGGCCCGGTTTGAAGATTCTCCCTCATCTGGCGACCCGGATCTGTTTGCCGGAAAATGAAGCGGCGATCCGCTATTTGACGGACCGCCGCCGCGCTCGAATCCCCCCAAGAATCGCTAACCACTCAATTGCGAGATGACGTTGATCAACGGCAGGAACATCGCGATGACGATGGTCCCCACGATCACGGCCAGGATGACAATCATCACGGGTTCCAGCAATGACGTGATGGCGCCCACCGCGTTGTCGACTTCATCATCGAAGACGTCAGCCACCTTCATCAACATGTCCGGAAGCGCACCGGTTTCCTCGCCAACATCCACCATGCTAACGACCATGGCCGGGAACACTCCGGAGGCCTCCAGCGGCTGGACAATGCGTTCCCCTTCCTTCACCGAATCGTGAATCTGGGTAACCGCCTTGGCGATCACCGCATTCCCAGAAGTGTCACGCACGATGTTGAGCGCTTGCAAAATGGGGACGCCGCTCGAGATGAGCGTGCCCAGTGTGCGCGTAAACCGGGCAATGCTGACCTTGCGAATCAGTTGCCCAAAGATGGGGGCGTTCAGCTTGAGCTTGTCCAGGTAGAACCGGCCCTTCACCGTCTTGCCGATCAGCTTGATCGAGATCCAGATACCGGCAATACACCCGGCCACCAACGGAAACTGGTTCTTCACCATATTGCTGCAGCCAAGTACAAACAAGGTCAGCGGAGGCAACGACTTGCCCTCCAGGAGGTCTGTAAAAATCTCCTGGAACTTCGGGATGACCACGATCATCAGGAACGTGACGATCGACAAGGCTACCACGATGACCACCGTCGGGTACACCATGGCCGAAACAACCTTGCTCTTGATCCGTTGGGCCTTTTCCTGAAAGTCGGCCAGTCGCGAAAGCGTCACGTCCAGCACGCCGCCCGCCTCGCCGGCGCGAACCATATTGACATACAGCTTATTGAAAACCTTGGGATGTTGGGCGAGGGCCTCGCTGAACGTGCTGCCGCCTTCCACGCTTTCCGCAAGCTGTATCAGCGTCCGTTTCAAGGTGGGGTTCTTCTCTCCCTTGCGGAGCACATCCAAGCCGCGCAGAAGCGGCAAGCCCGCGTCGATCAGGGTTGCCAATTGCCGCGTGAAGGCCGTCAATACTTTCGACTTGACCTTACCGGTGCTGAGAAACTTCAGCTCGAGAGACCCGAGACCCTTCTTGCCACCCGCTTTGCCACCGCCCGGCGCCGCAGGAGCGGCTGTTTTCCCACCCTTCTTGGTCGCCGCCTTGTCCGCCTCCGCAACATTGGTGGGGAAGTACCCCATCTCCCGGATGCGGCTCACGGCCGCGGTGGTGCTCTCGCTTTCCAGTACGCCGGTGATTTCCTTGCCCCGTGAATCCAACGCTACATAGCTGAACTTTGCCATAACCGTCCTCCGCGTCTGTCACCCACGCCCGCGTGGGCACTGGCACCGTTAACGGGCATCTGTGTACTTGAGTACTTCTTCAACGGTCGTCTCGCCATCCAGAATACTGCGAATCCCATCCTCACGCAAGGTTCTCATTCCCAATTCCAGCGCCCGCGCACGAATGACACCCGCCGGGGCGCGCATGTTGACCAATTCGCGAATCGGTTCCGTAATAAGCAGCAACTCAAACAATCCCTTGCGGCCCCGGTACCCGGTTTCGTTGCACTCCATGCAACCCTTTCCGTAGTAAAATGGCCGGCCCGCCGTGTCTTCTTTCGTCAGTCCCAGTTGCGTCAGGACCGTTTCACTCGGTTCGTAGGCTACCTTGCACTTCTTGCACGCGCTCCTCACCAGCCGCTGCGCGAGCACCGCCTGCAACGTGGAGCTGATCAGGAATGGCTCCACTCCCATGTCGATCATCCGGGTGACCGCGCCGGGAGAATCGTTGGTGTGCAGCGTCGTAAACACCAGGTGACCCGTGAGCGAAGCTTGAATGGAGATTTGTGCGGTTTCCAGATCGCGCATTTCACCCACCATGATAATGTCCGGGTCCTGGCGCAGAAACGATCGCAACGCGCGGGCAAACGTCAGCCCGATCGCCTCGTTGATCGGCACTTGCATGATCCCCTCAATGTCGTATTCCACAGGGTCTTCGGCCGTCAGCAATTTCAGGTCGATCGTATTGATTCGTTTGAGACAGGAATACAGTGTCGTGGTCTTGCCCGAGCCGGTGGGTCCCGTCACAATAAAAATGCCGTTCGGTACTTTGATGACCTCTTTGGTCCGGTCGAAAATTTCCGATGGCATCCCCAAGCTTTCCATCTCCAGGTTTACCACCGAGCGGTCCAGCACGCGTAACACCACGGATTCGCCGAACTGCGTTGGCAGTGTCGACACGCGCAAATCAATTTGTTTGCCCCCGATGTTCAATTGAATACGTCCGTCCTGCGGCAGGCGCCGCTCCGCAATGTTCAACGCGGACATGACTTTCACGCGCGAGATGATGGGTAATGCCAGATGCTTGGGTGGCGGCGCCATTTCGTACAACGCGCCGTCGACGCGGTACCGAATCTTAAATTCGTCTTCAAAGGGCTCAAAATGAATGTCACTGGCCCGATCCTGAATCGCTTTGAGCATGATCACGTTCACAAACCGCACAATCGGGGCCTGGCTGGCCAACTCCTCCAGGGCCGCCGTCCCACCCGTCTTCGTCGCCGACTCGACGGCTTCCGCCGACGTCAGCTGGTCCTCCATGTCCGTCAGCACATCCTTGAGCGACTCACTGTCTTCGCCAAAGTACCGCTCAATCGCCGCCTGGATCTGCTTCGAAGGCGCCACGGCCACTTGCACGTCCTTGCCGAGAATGAACGAAAGCTCACCGACAAGCTGGGGATTGTACGGATCCATCACCGCCACCGTCACCGTGTTTCCATTGATCGACACGGGCACCGCCCCATACATCCGCGCCACGCTGGAGGGTATGGATCGTAACACCGCCTGATCGAGATCAACGTCGTCGAGACTCAGGTACTCAAGATTCAAATGCTCGGCCACCGCCCGCAACAACTGCTCTTCGGTGATCAAGCTGAAATCAATCATGACCTGCGAAAGCGATTTGCCCGTCCGCTCGTGTTCCTCCTCAATTTCCCGGAACTGCTCCGGAGTGAGCAGGTTGCGCTCGCGAACCAACTCGGACAGGATGGCACTCTCGCCTTCGAACATGACCTACCGTCGACCTCCTTCCGCTTGCAATTTCGCGACAATCGACGTCGGATCCTGCGCGATCGTGATCAAATTCTCGTAGCTGATCAATCCCCGCTCATAGAGCACCATCAGGTTCGAGTCGAGCGTTACCATGCCGTATTTCGCGCCGGTCTGGATGTCCGATGTGATCCGGAACGTCTTGTTGTCGCGAATCAACGCCTGGATGGACGGCGTCGTAATCATGATCTCGAAACACGCCACTCGCCCCTTCCCGTCCGCCCGGATCAGCAGCACCTGTGAAATGACGGCCAGGATCGACGAGGCCAACTGCGTGCGTATTTGTTCCTGTTGGTCCGTCGGAAACGCGTCGACAATACGATCGACCGTGCGCGCCGCGCCCGTGGTGTGCAGCGTCGCAAATACCAGGTGCCCGGTTTCGGCGGCCGTAATGGCGGCTTCCATCGTTTCCAAATCGCGCATTTCACCGACGAGAATAACGTCCGGGTCCTGGCGCAACCCGCGGCGCAACGCTTCGGCAAAATCGGGCACATCCACGCCCACTTCCCGTTGCGTGACAATGCTCTTCTTGTGCGGGTGGTAGTATTCAATGGGGTCTTCGACCGTGATGATATGGCAGTCTTCCTCCATGTTGATGATGTCAATCATTGAGGCCAACGTCGTGGTCTTGCCCGAACCCGTCGGGCCCGTGACCAGAACCAGACCGCGCGGTCGAAACAACAGGTCCTTCACCGACGGCGGCAACCCGATTTGCTCGAGGCTCATCAGCTTGTTGGGAATCTGCCGCAGCACCACGCCGTAGTTGCCACGCTCTTTGAATACGCTGACCCGGAACCGCGCCATGTCGCCGTACGCAAACCCAAAATCGGTGCCCCCCTGCTCACGGACTTTCTGAATGTGTGATTCGGAGGTGATGGACTTCATCAGGCGTTCCGTGTCCTCGGCGGCCAGCACGGGCAGGTCCATGTGTATCAACCGGCCATGCAAGCGAATCACCGGCGGCACGCCCACGCGAATATGCAAATCCGAGCCGCCTTCATCCACCACCACCTGCAACAGGTCTTCCATTTGCACCGACATAGTCTGCCTATCTCCGTTTGATTCTGGGTCCGATGAACGTCCCCGCGTTAATCCAAGTCGCCCATGGTAATTGAAATGACTTCCTCGGGCGTGGTGATTCCCGCCATAATCTTGCGCACGCCGTCCTCACGCAAGGTCCGCATGCCCAACTCGCGCGCCCGTGTGCGAATCACATTCGACGGCACTTTTTCGTAAATCAGTTGCCGCACGTCGTCCGTCACCTGGAAAATCTCGTAAATGCCCATCCGGCCACGATACCCCGTGCGGGAGCACTCGTTGCAGCCGGTCCCGCGGACGATCGCCGCATTCTTCATCTCGTCCGGATTCAGCTTCAACGTCTTCATCTCATATTCCGACGGCGTATACGGTTGTCGGCACTTCGCGCAGACTTTGCGGATCAGCCGTTGGGCCATGATCGCCCGCACCGCGGATGCCACCAGGAACGGCTTCACGCCCATGTCCACAATACGCGCCACCGCTGAAGGAGCGTCGTTCGTGTGCAGTGTCGAGAACACCAAATGTCCTGTCAACGCCGCCTGGACGGCGATATTCGCCGTCTCCAAATCGCGGATCTCACCAATCATCACGATGTTCGGCGCCTGACGAAGAATCGAACGCAGCGCGGCCGCAAACGTCAGGTTGATGTCGGCATTGACCTGCACCTGATTGATGCCGTTCAACTGGTATTCAACAGGGTCTTCCACCGTAATAATTTTGCGGTCGGGCTTGTTGATCTCGTTCAAGCAGGCGTACAGCGTGGTCGTCTTGCCTGACCCGGTTGGACCGGTGACGAGAAAGACGCCGTCGGGCATGCCGATGATCTTGGCCATCGTGCCCTGATCGTCACTGAAGAAGCCCAGATCGCCCAACCCGAGCAGCAGGCTGGTCTTGTCCAAAATACGCATGACGATGCTCTCGCCGTGATTCGTCGGCAGACACGACACGCGCAGGTCGATGGTCCGGCCCATCACCGGCAATTGAATGCGACCGTCCTGCGGCACGCGCTTCTCGGCGATGCTCATGTTGGACATGATCTTGAGCCGGCTGATGATGGCGGCTTGCAACCGCTTCGGCGGGTTGTCCACTTCGTGGAGCACACCGTCAATCCGATACCGCACCCGGAGCCGCTTCTCCAGTGGCTCGATGTGAATATCGCTCGCCCGGTTGCGGAACGCCTCCATGATGACCAACCCGACCAGCTTGATGATCGGCGCGTCGGCGTCGGTCTCACCGACTTCATCAATCTTGGTCTCGGTCGCCTTGTCGCCCCCCAAGCCGAGGTCGATCTCACCCTCGGTGATTTCCTGCAGCATGTTCTCCACCGTATCGTCGGCGCTGCCGTAATAGCGGGTGATGGACGCTTCGATGTCGTTCTTGGCCGCGACGACCGGCTCGACGTTCATGCGCAGGATATAGCGGAGACTGTCCACGGTATCGACATCCAGCGGGTCACTGATGGCCACCGTGATGGTGTTGTCGTGCTTGTAAACGGGGACCACCTTGTACCGGCGGGCCACGTGCTTGGGGACAAGGGCCAGGACGTCATCGGGAACGCGGTATTCGGCGAGATTGATCGTGTCCATGTTGAACTGGCTGGCCAGTGCCTTGGACACATCCATGTGCGTGATCCGGCCCATCGCGATCAGCGCGTCGACAAGCCCCACTGCCTCCGTCTTGGCGCGTTCCTTCGCCTTCAGGATGTCTTCGTGCGAGATGAAACCGAGATCGCGCAGTATCTCGACTATATATTCATCTTGAGCCGGCATGTTCCTCGCGAGACCGCATCGATCTGATTAATTAACATTAGCCCCTGCACTCCTGCCCGTCAAGACGCCAAGCGGCACAACCTGCGAACCGTACGTGGGTTGCATGCGCCTCAATTCCCCTTCAGTTTGCGGAGCAGGATCTCCCCGACCAGTTGCGGATTGGCTTTTCCCTTGCTCAGTTTCATGACCTGCCCCTTCAGGTGATTGATCGCGGCTTCGTTCCCCGCGCGGAAGTCTGCCACGGATTTGGGGTTCTTGGCAATCGCTTCTTCCACGAATCCCTCGAGGGACCCCGCATCACTGACCTGCGCCAACCCCTTCTCCTTCACGACCAGCGACGCGGCCTTGCCGCTGGCAAACATCTCGGCGAACACTTCCTTTCCGATCTTGCCGCTGATCTGGCCGCTCTCAATGAGTGAAACCAGTTCCGAGAGTTGCTCGGGCTGGACCGGGCATTCGTCGATCATCTTCTTCGCCTCGGCCAGTTTACCGAGAAGTTCGGTGGTCACCCAGTTCGAAATCGCCTTGGGATTCCTGGATCCCTGCGCCGCCCGCTCGTAGAACGCGGCCAGTGTACTGCTGGCAACCAGCACGCCGGCGTCGTACTCCGGCAGGCCGTACTGCTTGACGAAGCGTTGCCGCTTCGCTTCCGGAAGCTCCGGTAGCAGCTTCCGCAGCTCGGTGATCATTTTCTCGCTCACGACCACGGGCATCAGGTCCGGCTCGGGAAAATACCGGTAGTCGTGGGCGTATTCCTTCGTGCGCATCACCGATGTCTTGCCGGTCGCGTCGTCCCATCGCCGTGTTTCCTGGGAAACCTTCTCCCCCTTCTGCAACGCCGCGGTTTGCCGCTGGATTTCGTACGCCAGTGCCCGCCGGACACCCGAAATCGTGTTCATGTTCTTGATCTCGACCTTTTCCCCAAACGTCTTCTGGCCCACCGGACGCACGGACACGTTCGAGTCGCACCGAAGCTGCCCCTTCTCCATGTCGCAATCGCTGATCCCGCCGCTGATCAGGATTTCCTTGAGCGCCGTAAGATAGGCAAACGCCTCGTCCGGGGAACGCATATCCGGCTCGCTGACGATCTCCATCAGTGGCGTGCCGGCACGGTTGAAATCCACCCCGCTGGTGGTCTCGAAATGAATGTTCTTGGCCACGTCTTCTTCGAGGTGCGCGCGCGTAATGCCGATCTTCTTCGTTGCCCCGCCGTCCAACTTGATCTCCACCGAACCCTTCGCGCACAGCGGCAGATCGTACTGCGAAATCTGGTAGTTCTTCGGCATATCCGGGTAAAAATAGTTTTTTCGGTCCCATTTGCTGAACCGCGCCACGTCGCTCCCGATCATGAGCCCCGTCAGGATCGTCTTTCTCACGGCATCTTCGTTCATCACGGGCAACACCCCCGGATATCCGAGGCACACGGGACACACATGCGTGTTCGGCTCCGCGCCAAATTCCGTTGCGCAGCCGCAGAACATCTTGCTCTTCGTCTTGAGCTGCACATGAACTTCCAACCCGATGACCGCTTCGTATTGCATGATGTTACAAGCCCGGCCGTTGCTGGTGCCATTCGGTCGCCTGTTCGTAAGCGTAGGCCGCGCGCATTACCGTCTCTTCCCCGAACGACTTGCCCAACACCTGCAGTCCGATGGGCAGGCGCGGGTTTTTTGTGAATCCACAGGGCAGACTCACACCGCAAATGCCCGCCAGATTCACGCTGATGGTAAAAATGTCGCTAAGATACATTTTCAGCGGGTCATCGGTCTTCTCGCCGATTCGGAACGCCACTTCGGGCGACGTGGGCGTCACGATGACATCACATTTCTCGAATGCCTCTTCAAAATCCTGCCGGATGAGCGTCCGCACCTTTTGGGCGCGCAGATAATACGCGTCGTAATAACCCGCGCTCAGGGCGTACGTGCCGAGAATGATGCGCCGCTTCACTTCGGGTCCGAAACCCGCGCCCCGCGTCTTACCGTACATGTCGATCACATCCTCGCCCGGGACGCGCGCGCCGTACCGCACGCCGTCGAACCGCGCGAGGTTGGCGCTCGCTTCCGCGGTCGCAATCAAATAGTACACTGCGACGGCGTAATCCGTGTGCGGCAGCGAAATTTCCACAACCTCCGCCCCCAACTCTTGCAGCTTGCGGATGGCCCCGCGGACGGCTGCTTCGACTTCGCGGTCCATCCCGTCGATGAAATACTCCTTCGGCAAACCGACGCGCAGCCCCTTGACGCCTGCGCCGAGCGTCGCGGTGTAATCCGGCACAGATTGCGGCACGCTCGTCGAGTCGCGCCGATCATGGCCCGCCAACACGCGCAGCATCAGCGCGGTGTCGGCCACGTCCTTGGTGAACGGCCCGATCTGGTCGAGCGACGAGGCAAACGCAACGAGCCCGTAGCGGGAGACTCGTCCATACGTGGGTTTCAGCCCCACGCAACCGCATAACGCTGCTGGTTGCCGAATCGATCCACCCGTGTCGGTGCCGAGTGCCGCAAACGCTTCATCCGCCGCCACCGCCGCCGCGCTACCCCCGCTGGAGCCCCCCGGGATGCGTTCCAAATCCCATGGATTGCGCGTGACGCCCCAGCTCGAGTTCTCCGTCGAGCTTCCCATGGCGAACTCGTCCATGTTCGTGCGTCCCAGCAGAATTGCCCCGGCGTCTCGCAATCGTTGCACGACAAACGCATCGTAGACCGACGTGTATCCCTTGAGAATCCTGGACGCACACGTGCAGGGTTGTCCCTCGACATTAATCAAGTCCTTGATGGCAATCGGCACGCCTCCGAGAAGTTTGCCGTTCTTGGCGATGCCGCTGCGGTCGATGGCATCGGCCTGGGCCAACGCGTCGTCGGCATTCAGCCACAAATACGCCTTCAATTTGCCGTCAACAGCCCGGATGCGGTCGAGCAGCGCTTGCGTCGCCTCGCGGGCGGAAACGTCGCCGCGCCGCAGGCTCTCGCGCAGTTCGTGAATGGTCAGTGTGTGGAGGCTCATTCCACGATCTTGGGGACGATGAACAGGTCGCGGGCCTGTTCGGGGGCGTTTTTAAGAACCTTGTCGCGGTCGATGGACGGCTGCACTTCGTCCTTGCGCATGACATTGCTAAGCGGGTTGGCGTGCGCGGTCGGTTCTACGCGCGAAACATCCAACTCGTTCAGCTTGGCGACATAGGCCAGGATGTCCTTGAGTTGCGCGGAAATCTTTTCTTTCTCGGCATCCGTCAGGTGCATCCGGGCCAAATACGCTACATACGAGACGTCAAATTTGCTGGTGTCTTCTGCCATATATTCGAGCCGCGCATCATAGCGGCCTGCCACCAGCTTGCTCAAGTAAAATGCTCGCGCCGTCGCGACCACGGCCGGTCAATCCAGCGACCTTGCGTAGATAATCGTGTAGAGGATGGCGCCCGATCCATCCGGCCGGCGAAACCGCGGTTCCCGATGGATCTCGATGAACCCCAACTCTTCGAAGAAGTGGCAGCCGCGCGGATTGTTCGCGCTTACGCCGGCGTGAACACCGTGCACCCCAGCGCCGCGTGCGCGCTCGAAGAACGCCTCGACCAGACGGCGCCCGGCGTGTTGCCCGCGGAAGCCGTCCTGAAGATTGATATGCAGATGCGCCGGGTATTCATGCAGGATCGGGCCGGCTCGATATCCGGTCGTCAGCCACATCCCGATATTCGCGCGGAACAGGCGCAGCGTCTGCGGGTGCCACAGCGTTCCGCGCACCAGCGCCTTCACGAACACCACCGGCGCAATGCGCCACGTTTCCACGCGCACGAATCGCCTCGTATTGAGGCAACCGGTGAGGTAGCCGACCGCTCCGCTGCCGTTGTCGGCGACAAACGCGGATTGCGGCTCGAATTCCGTGTAATAATTCGTCAGCAAATCCGCAATGACCTCCCGGTCGGGAAAGAAACGCTCGACGGGCTGGCCGGCATCAGCCGTGTCACAACAGATTTGGCGCACCGCAGCGCGGTCGCGCGGTTCGTAGGGGCGGATGTGCAAGCCGGTGCCCATGTGCGGGGACATATCGCACGCCCGACGTTCTTTTGTCCAGTCCAGCGTTGCCGTTTCGCGAACCATCCCAGACAACCCGCTTTCCAGGAACCTGACGCTGAAGCTCGCGTGTGGCGTTGTTCTCAGTTCACCCATCCTCTGCGCCGCGGACACCGGCAATGTGATCTCGTGGTGCAGCAACTCGCGTACTGAACTCATGTTTACGTGCCAGACGGCAGTTGTGAAGCTGGAATTGATCAACGCGAATGTGGCGCGCGTGCGGCTGGTGTCTTGAGTCACTGCCGCACCCGGCGGTTCGATTACGAGATCCTGTTGTTCGCGGGTCACGGGGCAATGGGCAGCAATTGGCAGAATTTGGTTTTGGGTGGTTCGCGGAAGGGGTGGAAGTGACAGCGGTTCAGCGTGGTTGGCTCATGGTGTGGTGGACTCTTGGAGCGTCTTCTTCCACTTGGCGGCCTGGTCAGGTCGGCCCGTGGCTTCGTAGAGTTGCACAAGGCGCGGCAGGGCTTCCTTCAGCCATGGTTTGCTGTCGGCGGGAGCTCGGAACGACGCCAAGGGAGAACTGCCAAGAGAAATCTTGTCTTCACGCTGCTTCAGGCCCTCGTAGCCTGAGAGCAGGAACGGTTCGGCTTCGGCGTATTTTTTCTGCCCCAGCAGACTGCCACCCAGCATGCTCCTGGCATTGAACGTCTGCCAATCGTCGGGGAATCTTTTTTCGTAGATGGTCAGGCACTCGCGGGCTGTCGGCTCGGCCTCGGAGAATTTCCCGCTGCCAAGGAGTGTGAACGTGAATTCGGCCAGCGCGTCAGCCAGCAGAGGATCATCGGCTGGGAGCCGGGCACGCAAGAAATTGATCGCCTCCAGACGGCGGGCTTGCGCCGCATCCGCATCCCCCGCAGCCTCCGTCGCCGTCGCGCCGTAGCCGGATGCATCACCGAGCTCCCAAATGAACCGCCTCATGGAGGGGTTCTGCTCCACCAACTGGCGGTAGATGTCAACAGCGCGGTCAGACAAGGTGATCGCCTCGGGCCACTGTTTGAGCTGCCCGCGTAGACACGCCGCCGCCGCGCACCCGAATGCCTCGTCGCGTTTGGTCCACAATAAGCTGGGTCGAAGGAGTTGGGCCTCTGAACCCCGCGGGCGCATCGGCAACCAGATCGCCGGGACGTGCTGTTCCATGTCTGCCACCAGCGTCGTTCGCAGGTCGATGGCGCGGGACAACATGGCAAGCGCGGCGGCGTGATCGTCCTGCAAAAGGGATTGCCATTGCAGACTGGTGGCCAGTTCGCGGCGGAACTCTGCCGATTGGGGGAATTCCTTCACCAGTTGCTCTCGAATGGCCAGTGCCCGCGCGCCTGCCGCGCGGCTGCCAGCGGCGTCTAAACCCCCGGCGCTCGGCCGCCACAGTGCCCACGCGAGGTCTGCACGGGCCAGCGGATCGCTGGGGGCTTCGTCCACCAGAGCTTCAAATATCGCAGTCGCCCGCGCAAGGGCCTGTCGCTTGGCGTCGCTGCTTTTCCCACCCCAGGCATAGAAGAAGTACGTCCAGCCAAGGTCCGACCGCAGCGGCCGGTTTTCGGGATGTTCCCGCACCAACTGCTGCTGGATGGCGAGTGCCGATTCGTAAGCCGGGACGGCAACCGCCACGTAGTCGGCACCGTTAAATAAAGCGATGAAACCATATTTGACGTATATCCGTGCCAATTCCGCCCGCGGCGCCGGGTCGGCGGACGGCCGGTTGAGAAACGGCTTGTAACGGTCAATGGCCGCGCGCATCAGTTTCTCGCGCAGGGGTTGCATGCCCGGCAGGTCGTACAGATCGTCGTCCGAAACGGCCAGCAGGTCACCCACCGCCGCGCGGGCCTGGTCGAAATTCTCCTGCGCCAGACGCTGGGCCGCTTCCGCGACGCGACGTTGTCTCTCCGCTCGCACGAAGCCGATGGTCGTGCCGATCACGCCCAATATCAGCGCCGTTGCCACTGCCACCGCTGCTGCGAAGGCCAGCTTGTTGCGCCGAACGAGCTTCCGAAAGCGGTAGAGGTTGCTCGGTGGCCGGGCCACGATCGGTTCGTTACCCAGGAACCGGGTGATGTCCATAGCCAGACCGGTCGCCGTCTCGTAGCGGCGGGTGCGGTCCTTTTCCATCGCTTTCATCACGATCCAGTCCAGGTCACCGCGCACCATGTGGATGAGCTTGGGCGGTTCGGACCCTCGACGTTTGGCTACCGTGGTTTGTTCGGAGGCATCCAGTGTGCTGATTCTGGTAGACGGGCGAGGTGGTTCTTCCTCGCGGATGATACGGCGGATTTCGTCGATGCCGCCTTCCGCCAGAGATTTGGCGTCAAAGGGGGTCTTGCCCGTGAGCAACTCGTACAGGAGCACACCCAGAGCGTAGATGTCGCTACGGGTGTCGATATCGAGACCACTCATCTCCGCCTGTTCGGGACTCATGTAGGTGGGGGTGCCGATGAACTGCTCAAACGCGGTGAACAGCGTCTTGTCGGTCAGGCGCTGACCGATCGTAGCCTTGGCGATGCCAAAGTCGATGACCTTCGGCACTGGGACCCCGTCGTGCAGCGTCACCAGGATGTTCGACGGTTTGATATCGCGGTGGATGATGCCCTTCTGGTGCGCGTGCTGGATGGCCCGGCAGATTTCGACGAAGAGATCGAGCCGCGCGCGAGTCGAAAGGTTGTTCTGGTCACAGTACTCGGTAATCGGCACGCCCCGCACCAGTTCCATGACGAAAAACGGGCGACCCGTCTCGGTCGCGCCAGCGTCGAACACCTTGGCGATGTTGGGATGGTCCATCATGGCCAGCGCCTGTCGCTCGGCCTCAAAGCGGGCGATGACCTGCTTGGTGTCCATGCCCAACTTGATAACCTTGAGCGCAACGCGGCGACGGACCGGCTCCTCCTGCTCGGCCATGTACACAACGCCAAAACTTCCTTCGCCGATTTCCTGGAGCAGTTTGTAGCGACCGATGCGGTCCCCGGGCTTTTCGGTGAGAGGCTCGACCAACGGCAGGTCCGGCGACGGAGCCGATTTGACGGTCACATCCGGATCGAGAGAGGTGCGAGCGTGCTCGTGCGCCTGTACCAGTGCTTCGACGCGTTGCCGCAGCGCTGCATCACTCGCGCAAGCGTCCTTCAGGTAGGCTGCGCGTTCCTCCCGTGTCGCCAACTGCAACGCGGCGATGAAGATTTGCTCTTCGCGTGATGGCTGATTGGCCATTGACCTGGATTCTCGCCATAGACTATCACACGGTTTCGGGTCAGGAAAAGAACTAAAGCCGTCCCGCTGTATCGGGCCATTTGCGCTTGGCCGATGTTGGCCTCGGCATCGCCATTCTCGTATAAGCTGTCCCCACATCACTCCTCCTGTTATGATGCCGTGTCCCATGGATCGAGGTACGCTCGATTACTACGATCGGCATGCCGCTGAGATCCTCGCGACGTACCGTTCCATCCCCAGCAGCATCGATTCCCACATTCCTGAGGCATTTCCCCAACCCAAGTCGACGATCCTCGATGTCGGCTCAGGTTCCGATAGGGATTTGGTAGGCCTGCTCGCCAAGGGATACGATGGCTATGGGCTCGAACCCTCTGAGGGTCTGCGGGCGGAATCGGTCAGAGCATTCCCACAACTCCAGAATCGTGTTTTTCCCTTTAGTCTGCCCCTGCCCGAAAATGCGGCCTGCGGCAGCCCGTACGATGGCATTGTGTGCTCGGCTGTTCTGATGCACAGCCGGATCCGCGGAACGGAGTGTTCGGTCTGGGCCGCAGAGTTCGGCGACATTCGCTTTGAGCTTCAGGAGCAGGTCTGTGAAGGCTGCAAACAGTGCGTGCTGCGGTTCAGCCATGAGGTTGTCCGGGTCGTTGAGACTTCGGAAGCCCCCCACCGTCTAACCAGCCGATACCCGCTTCGTCCGCAGTCGACGGGTCCGAGTTTCCTGACGAGGCGGATTGCCCGTCCTGTTAGTTTTTTCTCACAGAATCACTACAGAAATTTCTTGCAGTCGCGACACCCACAGGCGTATAAGTCAAATACCACCCCGTTTACGGGGCCGCTCCCCGACCCCAACGTTAGCCGTCTGCGCAAAGCTAAGAGTTGAGTGTTGGAGGTGTTACGAGTCGACTCGGGAGACATTCTATGAAGAAGCGGAAGTTTTTGGCATGGGCCAGACTGCCGATGCTCGGAATGGTCTTTGCGATTTCTTGCGGCACGTTGTTGCTTCTTTTCGCAACGGCTGCAAAGGCGGCAGAAAGACAGCTGCTAAACGGCCACGTGCCGACAGCGGTGACGCAGTTGAACCTCCAGCCGGTGGGGCGACTCCCAAGCACGAACCGCTTGCATTTAGCCGTTGGGTTGCCGTTGCGCAACAAGGAAGCACTCAACACCCTGCTTCAACAACTGTACGACCCGGCCAGTCCCCAGTACCATCGGTATCTGACGCCGGAGCAATTCACGGAACGGTTTGGGCCGACAGAACAGGATTATCAGGCGGTCATCAATTTCGCCAAGACGAACGGGCTGGAGATAGTCGCCACGTCTGGCAATCGCGTGTTGGTTGATGTGTCGGCAAAGGTTTCTGACATTGAAAGAGCTTTCCACGTTACGCTGCGCACCTACCAGCATCCCACCGAGGCACGGCAATTCTTTGCGCCCGATGTTGAGCCCTCGGTGGATGCGAGCGTGCCGATCCTGCACGTCAGCGGGCTCGATAACTATGCAATCCCACGTCCGGCGGTGCATAGGTCACACCTCGCCGAAAACGCAGCCCCCGGTTCGGGTTCCGCACCGGGTGGCTATTACAGGGGGTACGATTTCCGGAACGCCTATGTTCCCAACGTCACGCTGAATGGCGCCAATCAGATGGTCGGTCTCTTGGAATTTGACGGGTATTACACGAATGACATCATTAGTTACGAAAACCAGTGCGGATTGTCCAATGTCCCGCTTCAGAACGTGCTGTTGGATGGCGTCTCCGGGGTTCCGTCGTCCGATACCGATGATGTGGCAGAGGTGTCGTTGGACATTGAAATGGTGGTTTCCATGGCACCCGGCTTGGCCGGGGTGGTGGTATTCGAAGGGGAAAATTGGAACGACATATTAAACAGTATGGCTTCCAATAGCCAAATCAAGCAATTGAGCTCTTCCTGGGGTTACTGGGGCTCAGCTCCGGATCTAACTGCGGACCAGATCTTCCAGCAAATGATGGCCCAGGGTCAGTCGTTCTTTCAGGCATCAGGCGATGCCGATGCGTGGTGCGCTTCGACTTCGATCTGGTGGCCGGGTGATGACCCCTACCTTACCAGCGTCGGGGGAACGGCGTTGACCATGAATGGCTCGGGAGCTTCGTATGCCTCTGAAACGGTGTGGAATTTGGGGTACGATGGGTCGGGCTGGAACGGCTTGAATGGCGGGTATGTCGGCAGCGGGGGCGGAGTGAGCACCAATTACTCGATCCCCACCTGGCAACAAAGTGTCAACCTGCCGGCCGTCGGTGGATCGACAAGCATGCGTAATATTCCGGATGTCGCTTTGGTCGCCTACAACATGTGGATCGTTTACTTCAATGGTCTGTCGAGCGGAGGCTGGTGGGGGACCAGTTTCGCGGCGCCGTTGTGGGCGGGTTACACCGCACTGGTCAACCAGCAAGGGGCCGCCAATAGCCAACCCTCGGTGGGTTTCCTCAACCCGGCCATCTATACCATCGGCACCGGGCCGAACTACGCCGCCTGCTTCCACGACATCACGTCCGGCAATAACACGAATCCGTGCAGTGGGAACGCGTACCTTGCCGCCCCCGGCTACGACCTTTGCACCGGCTGGGGCACAGCGAACGGGCAAAACTTGATCAATGTTTTTTTCGGAACGTTAGGGCAGCTTGGTGTCAGTCCGGGCACGGGGTTGACTTCCAGCGGGTCGCTGGGCGGCCCATTCAGCCCCGGCAGCCAGATCTACGCCTTGACCAACTCCGGCGGCGCAACGCTGAGCTGGACGGCGAGCGAAACTGTCAACTGGCTGACGCTGTCGGCCACCAGTGGGACGTTGGCCCCAGGGATCGGCGCGAACGTCACAGTTTCGATCAACGCCGATGCCAACAGCTTGGTGGCGGGTAGTTACGCCGACACGGTCTCGTTCACCAATGCGACTAATGGCGCCGGCAACACCACGCGCGCCGTCAGCCTAACCATAACCTCTGTGGTCGGCGAAGTGACCGTCAGCCCATCGTCGGGATTTGTCTCGGGAGGCCCGCCGGGCGGGCCGTTCAACCCGATCAGCCAGACCTACACATTGAGCAACGTGGGACAGGCAGCCCTGAACTGGACGGCGACCAACGGCACCACTTGGCTGACGCTCTCCGCCACCAGCGGCACGCTGGCCGCGGGCGCCACTACGAACGTCACCGCCGCCATCAATGCCAATGCCAACAACCTTGCGCCCGGCGGCCATACCGACACGATCGGATTTACCAATACCACGAGCGGTCTCGGTAATACGACCAGCGCAGTCAGCCTTAGTATCGGCGTCGGCAACTTCGGGTTCTACAACGACTTCAGCACGTTTGCCTCCGGCAACCTTGTCGGCCAGCAGGGCTGGACTCAGGTCAGTACGTACACCGGTTCACCATTGCAGATCAGCGGGGGCCAGGCGGGATTTACCGGTGGGCTGACCGCCAACGACCAAACGGCATACAAGGGCTTCACACTGACCAACGAGACCGTGTTCTATGGTTTGACGCTGACCGTGACCAACGCGCCAAACACCAACGCCGTCCCGTACTTCGCGGCGCTGTATAACACCACCAACGGCACAGGAACGTCGTTCTATCGTTTGGCCGCGGAGTCACCCGACCCGGCCAAGACGAATTATGTGCTCGGCGTGCGCATCTCGCTCTCGGGGAGCGACCCCTACACGTTCGGCACCACAGGCCTGAGCTACGGGACCCAGTACCGCGTGATCGTCGAGGCGGCCGGCACCAGTGTGATTCTGTATGTCAATCCGACCAGCGGCACTCTCGGAGCGCAGACGCCGTACACGCAGAATAGCTACTCGTCCGGAGCCTCGGTGGGTTCATTCGTGATTTCGCAGTTGGACAACGGCTCGATCCCCAGCGCCGGTGGCACGATCGGCAAGGTCGTCGTCGACGACAACTTCGGGACTGTGTACACAGATTTGGTCGGCGTCCTGCCGCCAACGGCCAGTTTTAGCGCCATTCCGACCAACGGGGCGGCGCCATTGAGCGTGAGCTTCACGGACCAGTCGTCCGGTCCGCCCACGAGTTGGAGCTGGACATTTGGTGACGGCGGCACGTCAACGGTCGAGAGCCCGACCTACGTATACGCGTCGCCGGGAACCTACACGGCGACGTTGGTTGCCTCCAATGCCGGCGGAGCCAGCACCAATACGGCAACGGCCACGATTAGCGTCTACGACCCGTTCACGCAGTGGCAGCAGTTCTACGGCCTCAGCAACAACTGCGCGTTATGTGGTCCGAACGCCTCCTACACGGGCGACGGAATGAGCAACACCAACAAGTTCATGGCGGGCTTCAGTCCCATCAACGCGGCTGCGTACCTGCACATTATCAGCATCGCGGAGCAGTTGGTGGCGGGGAATACGAACGTCGTGGTGACGTATCTTGGCGCCAACGGGGACAACAGCTACGTGCCGGGGATTGCGTCACGGACCAACGTGTTGGATTTCATGACCGGCACCGCCAACGGCAGCTATGCGACTGGCGGTTGGCAGGACACGGGCCTGACCAATATTCTCAGTGGCGGAAACGGGTCCGGCACCATCACCAGCATGACGGACTCGAACATAACAGCCAGTCCCGACCGGTACTACCGCGTGCGCGTGTTGTTGCCATGAGAATTATTCGCGGGCACCACGATAACAGGGCCATAAGCCCTAAACAGAAGAAAACCTCGATTCAGTCGGCCCTTGCGTTATCTGCGGGAATCTGCTAAAGCGTTTTAGCAATGAAGTGCACGGTAACGCTCCTGTTCGGCGTTCTCCTCGGATTGCCCCTTGTCGCAGTCGCGGATCCTGGCAACGTCAACTCATGGTTCAGTAATTCCCTGAACGAACTCACGTTCACCTGCGCCACGGCGGTCGTGAAGCTGGATCTCCTGGATCCGAACGTCGTCCGCGTCCGGATGGAGCCTAGCGGCACCGCGTTCAACACGAATGCCTCCTTCACGGTCGTCAAGAACTGGGTGTTGCCGCCGATTACCGTGGTCGATGGGAACCCGTTAACGATCACCACTTCGAACCTGCAAGTAAACGTCTCGAAAACTCCGTTCCGGCTCACCTTTCGTCAAGCCAATGGCACCCTCTGGCTCACGGACACGAATACGACCGGCATGACGTCCACGCCCAGCGGTTCGATCACCAACCTGAGCGAAACGTTCGCTCAACAAGCCAACGAACAGTTCTACGGACTCGGTCTGGTGCTCGGTGAACCGCTGAGTTACAGCGGCCAGAGTCGGACGCTCTACAACACGCGAAGAAGCTTCGAATCGGGAGATATGACGGACATGGCGGTGCCATTGATGTTGTCCTCCAAGGGCTACGCCGTCTTCGTGGACAATACGTACTCCCAAGTCTGGAATTTTGCGGTTTCCAGCTCGACGCAATGGAGCGCGTTGGTCAGCTCTGGCGAACTGAACTATTACTTTATCGGCTCCACGAACTCCGCCGATGCACTCAACCGCTACACGCAAATCACGGGTACCGCGCCGATGCCTCCGCGCTGGACGCTCGGTTACATGCAATCGCGCTACGGCTACACAAATTGGTGGGACATGACCACCGCGGAGGCCGAGTTTCGCACCAACGACCTGCCCTGCGACGCGCTGATTCTTGATCTGTACTGGTATGGCACGCCCAGTGTCATGGGTGGGTTGACATGGGACACGACGACTTTCCCCAATCCTTCCAGCAATCTGGCGGCGTTTGCCTCGTCGGGCATCAAGGTCATGAACATTCAGGAAGAGTACATCAACAATCAAAACCAGCCCGCTTTGAGCAATTTCAACGCAGCCGCCGCACTCGGGTATCTGGTCTCCACAAACCCGCAAATGACCTCGCCCAGCATTCAGGACAACTCCGGCTTCTACAATACCGCGGGGTATGTCGATTTCTCCAATCCCTCGGCGCGCGCTTGGTGGTTTAGTAAAATCCAACCCCTGTACGCGGCCGGGATCGCCGCGTTTTGGACCGACCTCGGCGAGCCGGAGCAGGATACCACCACCGACTACCTCTACGGCGGCCATCGGGAGTCGGAAATCCACAACGTCTACAGTCTCCTGTGGCATCAAGGGCTGGCGGAAGGATTCGCCAGCAATTATCCGAACGCGCGCTTGTACATCTTGAGTCGTTCGGGCTTTGCCGGTGACCAGCGATTTGGCGCCGGCCACTGGACGAATGACACGTACCCGAACTGGGCGACATTGGCGGCGCACCCAACCGCGCTCTGCAATTACGGCCTGTCTGGGCTGAGTTATTTCGGCAGCGATATTGGCGGTTTCGACGCTCCCCAGCCAACGGATGAGTTGTATGTGCGCTGGTTCCAATTCGGTTCGTTCTGCCCGATTTTCCGCGCGCACGGGGTCGATACCAAGCCGACCGCGCCTTACCAATTTGACCTGTTCGTCCAAGACCACTGCCGCAACGCGATGAAGCTGCGGTATCGACTGCTCCCCTACGTGTACACCGCCGCGCGCGAGACGTTCGACACGGGGATGCCGATGTGCCGCGCCCTGCCGCTGGCGTTCCCGAGCGATACGAATGTCCTCCAAAACGGCAACCAATTCATGTTCGGATCAAACATCACGGTTTCCCCCATCGTCACACAGGGAGCGCTCTCGCAACCCACTTATCTGCCCGCGGGAAGCTGGATCGACTTGTGGAGCGGGCAACCGTTGACCGGTCCGGTGACAACGAATTGGCCGGCGCAAATGGGGCAAATCCCCGCGTTTTATCGCGACAACTCGATCACCGCGCTCGGGCCGTACGTCGAGTCGAGCCAGTTTGACGATGGCAGCCAGCGCGGCGTGCGCGTCTACTGCAGCACCAACGCCAGCTATACGCTCTACGATGACGATGGCGCGTCCAATGGGTATCGCTCCAATCAGTTCGCCACCACCTTCATCACCGCCGCTGCGGCCAGCAACAGCGTGACCGTCAATATCGGCGGCGCGTCCGGCTCGTACACCGGCCAGCCAACGCAGCGCAGTTGGCAGGTGGAACTGTACTGCACAAACGCCGTATCGAGCGTCATTGCCGACACAGCGTCTCTATCGAGCTATACCAGCGCGGAAAACCTGGTTGCGGCGGGCTCCGGCTATTACGTGGATGGCGCGGAACACCTCTTGCGCATGGCGATACCGGCGGCGTCCATTACCCAGTCGCATGTCATCAACGCCTATCTGAACCTGACGTCCCCTCCCCCGTATGAAGCGCGACTCAATGGCGGCGGTCGACCCTATCTCGATCAGGGGGGCGCGATGTGGGTGGAAGACCGTCCGTACAGCCTCGGGTCGTTCGGCATCAACGGCGGCAGCAGCAACATGATCCCCAATGTGATTGCCAACACGCTTGACCCGGTCATGTTCCAATCGGAGCACCTGGGCGTCACCTTTTCAGCCTTCTTCGATTGCCCCGATGGAACCTACGAGACGAGCCTCTACAATGCCGAGACGTATTGGTACGCCGTCGGCCAGCGCTTGTTCAATGTGTCCATCCAGGGCCAACAGGTCTTGAGCAATTACGACATCATCGCCGCGGCGGGCGGTTCGAACACGGCGGTCATTGCCACGTTCACCAATACGGTCTTGAACGGCCAACTGGAGATTGATTTCACCGGGATCCCCACGCTGTGGGACACCAACGCGCGCGTCTCGGCCATCCGCGTGAGGAAAATCGCCGACCCGGTCTATCAGCCGATTCCGCCGACCATCACCCTGTTCACGCCCGCCGATGACTCAACGGTCACGGGAACGGTCTTCGTCGTGGGCACGGCCAGCGACGTCGTCGCGGTCGCGAAAGTCGAGGTCAGCATCGACAGCGGCGCGTGGAACCTCGCGACGGGGACCACGAACTGGTCGTACTCGTTCAACACGCAAACGGTGTTGAATGGCCTGCACACGATCGCCGCGCAGGCGACGGATTCGTCGGGCAACCTGTCGACCATCCCCACCGTAACCGTCCGCGTCATCAATGTGCCGGGCGCATACCTCGCGCGTATCAGCCCGGGCGACCCGAGCAACGTCACCGACTGCGCTGCCAACGTGTGGATTGCCGACCAGGCGTACACGCCCAGTTCGTTTGGTTATTCGGGTAACGACACCGCGGGTTACGTTGACAACGCGATTTCCGGTGTCTGCACGAGTGTGTATCCACTCTACCAGCGGGAACGTTACAGCACAGCGCCGAGCGGGTTCAGCTATCTGTTTGATTGCCCGATGGGCATTTATGAAACGATACTGAACGAAGCGGAAACGTACTGGAGTGGCACCAACGAGCGCGTGTTCAATGTGTTCCTGCAAGGGCAGCAGGTGTTGACGAATTTCGACATCTACAAGGCGGCCGGCGGACAGAACATCCCGATCAGCCGCGTGTTCACGTGCACCGTCTCTGCCACGCAACTCAACATGAGTTTCACCCCGATTATCGACAATGCGCGCGTCTCCGGCATCCAGGTCCGCAAGATCGCCGACCTCGATAGCGATGGCGATGGCATTCCCGACTGGTGGATGCTGGCCTATTTCAATCATCCGACCGGGGAGGCTGCCGATAATTCCCTGGCCGGCGACGACGCCGACGGCTCCGGCTTCTCCAATCTGCAGGATTACCTCGCCGGCACCGACCCGCTCGATCCCAGCACCAGCTTCCGCATCACCAACATCAGTATTGTCAGCAACAATGTCCAGGTCACGTGGACGACGGAGCCGAATAAGACGAATCAGTTGCAGAGAAGCAGTACGCTCGGCACCAACGCCACCTGGTCCAGCGTCGGTTCCATCACCCTGGGCACCGGTTCCCCCGTTATGCAGCCCGACTTGGGCGCCGCCACCAACCCGCCCGTGTTTTATCGCGTCATATTGGTGCAGTAGGAAGCAGGTGGCCATCTCAAGCCTTGACGCCAAGAGTGCGCGGCACTATCAATAGTTCTTGAGTTGCGATACACTGACAAAAAAATCGGCGGCGTCGCCAGCCTGATACAGGTCCTGCGTCAACAGGCGAAGGCTGGCGAGTGCGTTTGGTTTCGTGGACAAGGCAAGAAAAGCTGGCCGCTGACGCCTCGACTGGCAAGAAAAGCTGCGCATGCAAGAGCTGAAACCCTCTTCTTTAAGAGATTTGTGCAGAATGCCACTTCCCATCTGCACGACCGCCCGCAATCAGAATGGGAGTGGTTGTTTCTCATGCAGCACTATCGCGTTCCAACTCGCCTGCTAGACTGGACTGAGAGCCCACTCGTTGCGTTGTATTTTGCAGTGGTTGACAGCCCGAAGCAAGACGGCGCTGTGTGGTGCCTCCTCCCTACAGAATTGAATAAATTAGCCAACGTCTCTTTTCCGTTGCAGGTAGAGATCCCTTCTTTCGGTCATGACCAAGTCCTCGAAAACTACAAGCCCTCTGTAATCTCATCAGAAAAGACAACCAAACTGAATCCTATTGCGGCGATAGCCCTCAGAAATTCGCCTCGGATATCTATTTCGGCAAGCGCTCAAGGATGGTTGGGACAGCAAACTCACGCGCAGTATGTTTGACAAGTTCGAGGTTCTTCGCGTAAAGAACCGTAAAACTGCCGAGGAAGATATCACGAAAGCGGATTACGACCTGCTGGAATTCGACAAGTACGTTCAGAGTCCGAACGACAGCTACGCAATGGAAATTCGCCTACGAGTGCTGCGAAAGTACCTCAAGAAACGGTACGGCATCGCATGAGCACTTCCTACCTACAATTGGCAGCCGAGTTGTAGCGCCACAGCTTATCGGCTCCATTACGCCCAGTTCTTGCCGAAGGCATCAAGGCCGGACTGGAGTGCCCAGTCAACGAAGTGGCGAGTTTGCAGGGCGTATGGGGTTGGTGGATCAGGCCGGCTTACTTGCCGTATTTCTTACGGGGCTTCTCGCGGACAACCTCCCGAACGGAAGGCAAGATAAGCTCGGCCTCCAGCGGCTTGTCTTTCTTGAACCGGCTGACGCCCAAGACACTGAATCCAATCACCCGACCTTCTACGTCCACCCGCTCCATGACAGCATCGTGGTCGGTTTCCTTCATGGAACCGGCCGCCTCGCCGAACTGGACTTCGAGGAAATCGCCTTCCGCGTCAAACCAGATTTTTACTTTGCCGGCCATAAATCTTCTCCGGCCTTCGGCTTGTCGGTCAGGTACGCTGTGACCACAAACGCGTCGGCCTGCCTATATTTAACCACAACACAGAGCCATTTGCTACCGACTTTTGTCCGCGAGTAGAACTCGTAAAACAGTCGCGCGAACGCGTCCGACCGCGAGCGCCGCACCAACTGCGGCTGACGCAATACCCGTTCAATTTCCTCGGCCATGCCGGCCATTTCGTCGTGCGCGAGGATGTGAGCCAATCGCTCGTCCGTGAGTCGGACTTCGCGGCCAAAACAGTCAGTCACCGTCTTCATGTTTTCGCCACGAGCTTTACCGCATCGCCGGTTCGGAAGTCCAGCCCGGTCCGTCGGAAGTCGGCCGCTGGTGCGGTGGGCGGCCAATCACGAATGGACGCGGATTTCGCCGAACTATAGCGCCGCTTGCGCTGTTACGTCTTCGCCCCATGTAGCCCGTCGCTTGACGGTGACGGGGCGTTGTAGTAGCCTGCGCGGCAAATCCTGATGAACCGGCACAAGAAACTCGTCGTCGCTCTCCTGGGCGTGTTGGCGTTCGCTTTCCTGATGCCAGTCACATGCCCCGCGCCATTGGTCTGGACCAAGGGCGAGGGCTGGAGCTGGGTGCACGAAGGGGTGGCGGTCGGCGCGACCCCGGCCGACCAGCTCAAAATCGGTCAGAATCTCGAGGCCAAGAAGCGGTATCGCAACGCGATCCCCGCCTACCGTCGAGTCATCGCCCACTGGCCACTCTCGTCCTCGACCCAGGAAGCGCGGATGGGGTTGGCGGACTGCTACGGCGCCATCGGCTACCACTACAAGGCGTTCCAGACGTACCAGGAATTGATCAAGAAAAACCCGAACACGCCGCATTTCGATGAAGTGCTGCAACGCGAGTTTGAAATCGCCAACCTGTTCCTCGCCGGCGACCGGCAAAAGGCATGGGGCATCCGTTGGTTCCCGTCCATGGAGCGCGCGGTGGAGGTTTATGAGGCGGTCGTCAAAAACGGCCCGTACAGTCCCGTCGCAATCGACGCCCAGTTTCGCATCGGGTTGGTCTACGAGAAGGAGCGCGATTATCTCTCCGCCGTCCACGCCTATGAGAAACTGATGGAACGCTATCCGAAACAGCCTCAGGCGGAAGCGGCCCAATTCCAGATTGGCTGGGAATACAAGAAAGAGTCGGCCCGCTCCGAATACGACCAGAACTCGGCGAACCAGGCGATCTCGGCGTTCACGGATTTCATCTTTCGCTATCCGCAGAGCGACAAGGTGCCGGTGGCCGAGAAGTATCGCAGCGAGTTGAAGGTGGAGCAGGCCCGCGGGCTATTCCACATCGGCGAGTTCTACGAAAAGAACCACTTCTACAAGTCGGCGCTGATTTACTACAACGACGTGATCGAAAAGAACCCCGAGTCCGATTGGGCGACCCAGGCGAAGGGGAAAGTCGCTTCGCTCACGCCGTTGGTCGCCGAGAACTCGGCCACGCCATCGGCTGTCGAGAAGACCGCCACGCCATGAACGGCCACGCGTCGACGGGCTGTCGAGGCCGGGTGGTCCACTTCATCCGGATGGCGCCCCTGCTACTGTTCTCGACATTCGGATTCGGTTGCGCCGGCTATCACGTCGGCCCGGTCACCAAAACGAGCTTCCATTCCATCGCCGTGCCGATGTTCCGCAATGAGACACTCGTCCCGCAACTCGAAGCCCAGATCAGCAACGGGATTATTCAGCGGCTCCAGCAGGATGGCTCCCTGCAAATCGAACCCCAGTCGCGGGCTGATGTGGTCCTCATCGGCACCATATTCCGCTACGATCGCGTCGCGCTGCGGACGTTGCGGTCGGACACGGGCATACCCCGCGAGTATCAGATTTCCATCACGGTCCGCGTCGAGGCCCGGGATCGTCGGACCGGGGAGACGGTGCTGAAGCCCACCGAGGTTGAGGGCAAAACCGACGTGCTGATCGGTGAGGACCAGCAAAGCGCGGAGATGCAGGCATTACCGTTGCTGGCCGACGACATTGCGAAGCGAGTCACCGGCCTGCTCGTGGAGAGTTGGTAGGCGACATCTTGTCTCAAGTCTGTCACCCTGAGCGAAGCGAAGGGTCTCAGTCGTTGAGAATACACAGAAAGACAGAGATTCTTCGCTTCGCTCAGAATGACACCAACCGGAAAACGTCTTATGCAGCCGCCGCCGCTTTCAGGCGGGCTGACAACCGGGATTTCTTGCGCGAGGCATTGGCTCGATGGATCACGCGGGTCTTGGCCGCCTTGTCCAACGCGGAGCTCAGCAGGCGATACAGCGCGCTGGCGTCATCCGCTTTCTTGGCGGAAACCGCCGCGAGAAATTTCTTTTCCAGCGTGTGCAGTCTGGTTTTAATCGATTTGTTGTGCGTTTGTTTACGAACGCTGGCGCGCGCCTGTTTCGCTGCGGAACGTGTATTGGCCATGATAAATAATCCGATGAATCTATTGCGTCCTGGTTGCTTGAGTGGCGCGTCATCTTACGTCCCGAACCGCAAAAGTCAACGGGGAAAATCGTGCGGCTCCTGAAGTTCTTCCTAGGCCTTCTCCTGCTGCCGGTCTGCGGCGCGCTCACGATAACGGCGTGGCGGTTGGCCCTGCATCTCTCGTTCTCCCCGAATGCGATGACCAGCTCGGCGTTGTGGGCTTTCGTCGGAGGCTACGCGCTCTGGCTGGCCGTGTTCGCGTTCCTGCCCAAGCCCATGCGGACCTACGTCCTCGGCCACGAACTGACCCACGCCATCTGGGCGCTGATGATGGGCGCCCGGGTCAGCGGCTTGAAGGTCAAAAAGACCGGCGGCCAGGTGCGCACGAGCAAGACCAACTGGTTCATCGCGCTGGCGCCGTATTTCTTCCCGTTCTATGCCATGCTGTTCATGATCGCGTTCTTTATCGCGTACGCCATTTGGAATCTCGCCGCGTACCTGTGGGTATTGTTCTTCCTCGTGGGACTGGGCTGGAGTTTTCACATCACCTTCACCCTGATGATGCTCCTGACGGTCAAACAGCCGGACGTGCAATCGCAAGGCGTCGTATTCTCTGCCGTGATCATTTACGGCATGAATCTGCTGATCATGGCCCTGGCCATCGCGGCGTTGTCGCGGGCGGTCACGTTCGGCCTGCTGGTGCGGTCACTCGGCGGCGACCTCGGAACCGCCTACGGCTGGACTCTCGACAAGCTGACAATGTTGTGGCATGATGCCGTCGCTTTCGTTCGCCACATACAGCATCACTGACGCGGTTCGCGATACGACACATGAATCTGACGGAAATCCTGAGTGTGGAGCAAATTGTGCCGCGCCTCGCCGCCGCGGACCGCTGGGCCGTAATCGACCAACTCATTGACGTCCTGGTGCGGACGCACAAGATCCGCGCGGAAGACGGGGAGACGGTGCGCAAAGCCGTCAAGGACCGCGAAACGAGCAAGAGCACCGGGATCGGTTATGGGATCGCCCTGCCCCATGCGAGCGTGGCCTGTATTCAGGACGTCGTCGCGGTCTTTGGGCGCATCGCCCCGGGCGTCGATTTCCAGGCGCTCGACAACCAACCCGTCACGCTGTGCCTGCTGTTTCTCACGCCCCAGGGACAATTCCAGAAACACCTGTTGCTGCTCTCGACCGTCGCCCGCTTCCTCAGCAACAAAGACAACCGCCAGAAGCTCGAACCCGCCCAGTCCGCCGAGGAAATCCTCGCCATCTTCCGCTCCGCAGCCTGAGAAGTCCGATGAACGAAAAGCTCATCGCGGGGCGTCGTTCTGGGTGCTTGGTGCGGCAACCTGTCCTCCCGTGCCTTTGTTTCGCAGCGAACGCTTGACCAACTTCCTTGGTATCAAATAAGGCGCCATGCATAGGAGTGCGAGAATCCGTCCCCAGAAATACAACCAAAACCAGATCCACTCTGCAAGTAACCTGAGGATCAGCTGAGGAGGCGGCTCACGACCGGGCTTCTCGTGGACGAAATACTTCAGACACTTGCCATCCCACTCCACAGAGCCCGAGGGAACATACCTGATAAAACTCAGACGTGGGAGCTTCTCCCCAACTGCCCACCATAGGGGTTCAACGATAAAATGCCCTCCATCCTTTTCAAAGGTCACCCAGGCGTGGCCGTCTCCGTACCTTCCCGCCCGTCCAACCACGTAACGTGCGTTGTAGCCCATACCCAGGAACTGCCGCCATGTCCACAACGCGAAGTCGTCGCAGTCTCCTGTCTTCGCTTTCTCGAATTCCTCGGGGGGCATCCAGTAGTCTTTTTTGGCAAACTGGTTCTCGTCAGATACATACTTACACTTCTTCAGAAAGCCCCGAATTTCTCCGACGGTTGAACACTGCTTTCGTAGAGGCTGAGAAACATACCGTCCCATCGGGTATGTTCCCTCAAATAGTTGTTTCTCTTTTTGGCTTGTGGGAGCCAATATCCGACGACCCGAAATATCATACAACTCTGGTACGATCTCTCCGATCATTCATCACCCCTTGGGCAGAACCATTTTAGCGTGTACCACAATTTTGTAGCCTACCATATTTGAACTTTAGCTGCATAAGTGCAACACATCACGGTTCTTTCTTACAAAGAACCTTGCAAAGTCTTACCCGTACACTCGCCTTCGCTGCCGCCTACATCGAACCCAAAAGCCGCAGCCCCGATCTCCGCCTCGATGCCTCCCAGGGCATAACGTTCCGCCGAAGAAATTCTCGCCATCTTTCGTTCCGCATCTTAAGCTCCTGCCCCATGGCATCCGCTCCCGAAATCATCGCCGACGCTGTCGGACAGGCGTTGCGGTCGGCCGTCGGTCCCGACCACGCGGGGCCGGCGCTGATTCGGCCGTGCGCCGACCCGAAGTTCGGGGATTACCAGGCGAACGGCATCATGGCCGTCGCGAAGCGTCTCGGCCAGAATCCGCGCGCGTTGGCGGACAAGGTCATCGCGCAACTTCAGGTGTCAGAGGTCAGCGAGCCGCCGACGGTTGCCGGCGCCGGCTTCATCAACTTCCGGTTGAAACCATCGTTCGTCACCGGGCAAATCGCTGCCGCTGCGAAGGATGAGCGCCTCGGCGTGCCGGTCGTAGCAAAGCCGAAAACAGTCGTCATCGATTTCAGTTCCCCGAACGTGGCGAAACCGATGCACGTAGGGCACATTCGTTCGACGATCATTGGCGATTGCCTTGCGCGGGTCATGCGATTCCTCGGCCACCGCGTCATTACCGACAACCACATCGGCGATTGGGGCACACAATTCGGCATGCTCATTCTCGGCTGGAAGCGGTTTCGCGATGACGAAGCGCTGGAGAAAGACCCCATTGGCGAATTGGAACGGCTCTACAAGTTCGTCAATGGACGAGAGGACCTGCGGGACGACGCGAAGGCCGAGTTGGTCAAATTGCAGCGGGGCGACCCCGAGAACGACGCCATCTGGAGAGAGATTATCGAACTCTCTCGTCAGGAGTTTGATAAAACCTATCGACGGCTCGGCGTGCAGTTCGATCACGAGTACGGCGAGAGTTTCTACAATCCGAGGTTGAAGGACGTCGTGGACGAACTGAAGCGGCTCGGCATCGCACGGGAAAGTGAAGGTGCCATCTGCATTTTCTTCGAGGATGATCCCGCACTCAAAAGTACGGCGCCGCTCCTGATTCAAAAGGCCGACGGAGCGTTTCTATACGGCACAACCGACCTGGCGACGCTGAGGTATCGCATCGACCGGTGGCATCCGGATGAGATCGTCTATGTGACGGATGCCCGGCAGCAGTTGCATTTCAGGCAGGTCTTCGCCGCCGCTCGGAAATGGCTGAAGGACGTTCCCGACCTGCGGCACGTCTACTTCGGCTCGATCCTCGGCGAAGACGGCAAACCATTTCGCGCTCGCAGTGGTGAATCCGTCAAGCTCAGCGCGCTCCTCGACGAAGCGGAAGAACGGGCCTTGGCGGTGGTCACGGAAAAGAATCCGGAATTGCCCGCCGAAACCCGCAAAGAAGTTGCCCGGGCTGTCGGTATCGGGGCCATCAAATATGCCGACCTGTCGCAGAACCGGACGACCGACTATGTGTTTAGCTGGCCGAAGATGCTGGCCATGACCGGCAACACCGCTCCCTACATGCAGTACGCGTACGTGCGGGTGCAGAGCATTTTCCGCAAGGCCGGTGCCGCGACGGCCGATTCGACGCCAATCACGCTCGAACACGCCGCCGAACTGGACTTAGCCAAGCACATCCTGCGATTTCCGGAGACGCTACAGGCGGTCGCCGAGGATGACAAACCGAATTGGCTCACCAGTTATCTCTACGAGCTATCGAACAAGTTCAGCACGTTCTACGAGAACTGTCCGGTCTTGCAGTCCGAAGAACCGACGCGCTCTTCGCGGCTCCTGCTCTGTCGGCTGACAGCGGATGTCATCAAACGCGGCCTGAATCTTTTGGGCATCGACGTCATCGAACAGATGTGACGAAACGCGCTCGACAGGTTCGTCGAGCGCGATTAAGGTTGGCAATGGCAATGGCAACGGCACAGACACTTTTTCCAGAGGAGTGACAGCTTATGGCGAGCGGCATTGAAACCCTTCATGTATCGGACGAGGTGCAGTTCGGCAGGGACTGCGAGGCGACGCAAATCCCCAGTGGCGCGCGGATCGTGGTGCCCAAGGGCACGCCTGCGTATGTCGGCCAGACGCTCGGCGGGAATGTCACGCTACAGGTGTCCACGCTCGGCCTCGTGCAGGTGGCGGGACGCAATCTGGACGCATTGCTCAAGGATGGGGTACCCGTTGCCGCGCCGGCGGCTGGTTCGTCCGCAGACGATCAAAAGCCCGCCGGGCCAGCCGACGAGAAGGCGCTCTGGGAAGCGATGAAACAGTGTTACGACCCCGAGATTCCCTGCAACGTTGTCGACCTGGGCTTGATCTACGACGTCAAGTCCTCGGCCCTTCCCTCGTCACGAAGCCGTGTGGATGTGAAGATGACCCTCACCGCGATGGGCTGCGGCATGGGACCGGCCATCGCCGCGCAAGTGCGGGATCGTTTGCTGGATGTGCCGGGCGTGGAGGAAGCCAACGTCGATATCGTGTGGGACCCGCCTTGGAACCAGAGCATGATCACGGACGAAGGCAAGAAGCGGCTCGGACTTTGGTAATTCCCTTGATTCGCAAATAAGAGCGGGGCCGAGTGGCAAGATTCCTCGACAACCCGCCTTCGCCAAAGCCAGGGCGGGCAAGCCTCGGAATGACGCGCTTCGCGCGTCACTTCACGCGTTTGGCGTCGCCCCAGAGGTCTTCGAGGCTGTAGCGCTGGCGGAGTTCGGGGTGGAAGATGTGGATGAGAACGTCATTATAGTCCATGACGATCCAGCGGCTCGGGGGAAAGCCGTCGCGATGCAGTGGGCGGATTCCCCCGTCGCGAAGGCGGCGGGCGATTTCGTCGGCAATGGCCTTGAGATGCGGCTCGGAGGTGCCGGTGCAAATGACAAAGAAGTCGGCCACATTCGAGATGCCGCGCACGTCCAGAATCATGGCGTCCTCGGCCTTCTTGTCGAGGGCGATTTCGCGGCAGAGTTTGGCAAGTTTTTCGGAGGCGAGCCCGCTAATGGCCTTCACTGATAAAGCCGTCGCCTCCGGATATATTCGGTAACCGCATTGGGTACAAGATAACGTATGGAGCGCCCGCTGGCAACTCGCGAACGAATCTCCCGCGAGGCGATGTCGCAGGGATGCCCCCGCAACACGTGCTGACGGAGCCGTTTTCGAGAGGCCGCATCGAGCCGTCGATCCACCACCGGCCTGGCCTCGAAGCCCGGCCGGGGCACGGTGACAAACGTGCACAACCTGACCACGCGTTGGGCCTCGCGCCACAGATGCAGTTCGCGCAGGGAATCCGCGCCGATGATGAAGTAGATGTCGGCCTTGGGATCGCGCCGTCGCAGCTCCACCAATGTGTCCACCGAGTACGATTTGCCGCCGCGTCGGATTTCGATGTCGTCGACTTCGAACCGGTCATTGCCACGGATCGCCAACCGGAGCATCTGCAGGCGGTCGCGCTCGCTGGCCAGCACCTCCGCTGTCTTGTGCGGGGGAGTCGCCGACGGGATGAATTTCACGCGGTCCAGTGCCATCTGCTCCAGGGCATCCTGCGCGACCAGGAGATGGCCGAGATGGATCGGGTTGAACGTCCCGCCGAGTATGCCGATTCGTTTGCGTTTGCCCGCCATGATTGCGTTGACAGTAATCAGAGCGGCGCGGTTACTCAAATCTTTTCACGCTTGCCATCGCGGGAACAAGCTCTACGGATACTTGTCCTTGTTCTGCTCCCACCACTGTTGCCAGACCTTGGATCTGGCTTCAAGCGTCTCGGAAACATCTGGAAGGTTGACTTGTGGAGGGTTATCGACAATTTGCGCCAAAGTTCGCATCGCCAGCTCAGAATACG